>JBNGCR010000003.1:29580-82004 GCA_050045915.1 Limnospira sp. | reverse complement strand
GTCGTCGTCGCTCTAAAATCCGTTGCGACCCCAGACGACCATCGAAATAGAGAAGGTGAAGACAACTAACAGGCCGACCCAACCGAGTGACAGAATATCCATAGCGGTGTATTAGAAAAACAGGTTACAAATTGCTCCAGCCCTTATCATATCCCGAAATTGAGTCAGTTTAGCGATCGTGAATCCTTCTTCTAACTTTACCCCCGCCGAGCGCCTGGAATCCCTCCGCGCCGGAATCCTCGCAGCCGTTTCCCTGACGGCGATCGCCCTTTTCCTCCAGGGTGTCAATTCCCTTCTCCTCGATCGCCCCCTCGTCCCCGACCTCGATTTGGCGGTCTGGGGTGCGATCGCCGGGGCCAGCGGTTTCCTGTTCGGGGCCACCTACCGCTATATTATCCGCCGCGACGACAACTCCCACCTCAAACAGGGGGCGGTTTTGGCCTTCGGTTTGGTGCGGGGGTTCGCGATCGCGGAAGCGGGACTCACCCGGGGCGACCCCCTAACCCCAATCATTCTGGGCGGGACCGAAAGCCTGCTAATGTTCGCCGGGGCCGCGATCGTCCTCGATTTTGCCCTCCGGCGGCGGTGGATCGCCCCTTTTCCCTCGGAAAAATAACTGGCGGGCGATCGCTCACGACCGATATCGGCGATCGCGCTCCAAACATTTCTTTAACTCGAACAAATCACCGGCTAAAATCCCAGTCCATGTCAATTTTTGAATGGGGTTGGCAATACCCCGTTTATAAAAAACAAGATGGGTGACGTTCGTTCCCTCCTGGGTCGGTGAAAAGTGGTAAACCCCTCCCGTCAAGCCGATAAATTCCGGTTGAAATTGATACGCTATCCGGCGATCGGGAACCCAATCGGTGACTTCTAGAACGCTTTTTCGGCCGGAGCCAATCCCCGCACATTCGATCGAAAAGCGATCGCCAATACCGCGATCGCCGGAAGACAATCGCCGGACGCGAAACCCGCCACTGCTCGCTTTCCAGGAAGAGTTTTTTTCAATTTTTCCGACGTAATGAAAGGCGACTTCAGGAGAACACCGAACCGTGACGGTTCGGCCGACACCGGGTTGTTTTGGGGGCAGTCGATCTCCGGCATCTCGGGTGTGATCGAGGGGAGAATCATCATCACTCCCCATCCCGCCGGTTTCCGACTCCTCCATCTCATTGAAGAAGGTGACCAAGGACAGCAGCGCCCCGATTCCCCCTCCGATTAGCCCTCCCAGCAGGATATTTTCGCCGGAGATAAGTGCGAAAATGACTCCAAAAATGATGCCACCGACCGCCTTCGTAACCAAGTCGATCAGAAGCATCACCGAAGCAAAAATCATGAATGCACGCAGCAATAATTTGACCCATTTTTTGTCCAGCCAATGCTTTTTCATGAGTTTCTTTCCTTCCGAATTTTGGTCGATTGGAAATTAAAAAAATCTAAAAAAGTGGCGCGAGTCCAGATTGAAGCCAGCCTACCCTACAACTCATTTTATTTGGAGTTAGCCTCGTTCTTTTTCCTCCAACTCGCACCCGCCGAATTGGACAAATAAACAACTCGATTGTTCCGATAATCTTTATCCATTTTCGTTTTGTTTCGCACGTTTTTTAGTCCGATTTGGGCGAATCACTTCTGGAACGATGCTCAACTCCCAGATGAGTGCTAAAATTATTATAGAATCAGCCTGACTAATTTGTGTATTCAAATTCCCAACTGCACCGTTCACCCCAATTGTTCCCGGCGTTGAATTCGATCCGAACCTTACCCGAGGATGTCGTCAACTTAATTGCCGCCAGCGAAGTGATCGACTCCCTCGCGGCGGTCGTGCGGGAATTGGTGGAAAATGCGTTAGATGCCGGAGCGACCCGAATTTCCGTCTACCTGTGGCCGGGACAGTGGCGGGTGCGGGTGGCCGACAACGGCATCGGCTTAGACCGGCCCGACCTGGAACGGGCGGCGATGCCCCACAGCACTAGCAAAATTGCCGATATCGCCGATCTGTCCAAAATTTCCAGTTTGGGATTCCGGGGGGAAGCCCTGCACAGTCTCGCCCAGTTGTCCGACCTGGAAATTCTCAGCCGCCCCCGATCGCCCTCGGGTGCGAGTTGCGGGTGGCGGGTGGTGTACGATCGCCAGGGAGAACCCCAGACCCTCGAAGATGCCGCGATCGCGCCCGGTACGGTGGTGACGGTATCGAACCTGTTCGGCCCGTGGGAAACCCGCCGTCAGGCCCTCCCGAGTCCCGCCCAACAACTGCGGGGGGTGCAACTGACGTTGCAGGCGATCGCTTTGTGCCACCCCCGCGTCACCTGGCAAGTCCACCAAAACGATCGCCCCTGGCTGCAGTTCGGGCCGGGAACCAGCGCCCACGAGATCCTCCCCAAATTTATTAAAGGGGTGCGGGTCGGAGATCTGCAATATTTGAAAGTCCAGTTAGCTGAACCGCCCCGGGAGGAATCCCATGGGAAATGGGATGATAGCATCCCGATGGAATTAGATGTCACCGTGGGACTGCCCGATCGCTGTCACCGCCGCCGCCCCGACTGGATCAAAGTGGCGGTGAATGGGCGGATGGTGCGATCGCCGGAATTGGAACCGACGCTGTTATCGGCCTTGGCCCGCACCTGTCCCCGCGATCGCTACCCGGTCTGTTTCGTCCATTTACACATTCACCCCGCCTTCATCGACTGGAACCGCCACCCCGCCAAGGCGGAAATTTACCTGCACCACCTCGAACACTGGCAGGAACAAATCCACACGGCGATCGGACGGACATTGCAGTTGAACCCGGCAACCCTCGCGGGGGACGAAACGCGGATGGAAAAATTCTTGCGGGTATCCGAGGGCGGGGGAAATTATCGCACCCGCCCCACCCCCCCGGACACGGTAAAGGACGGGGGCGGACTCGCCGTCCTCAAATTGCGGGCTCTCGCCCAGGTCCACAACACCTACATCGTCTGCGAACACCCAGACGGGTTATGGTTGGTGGAACAGCACATCGCCCACGAACGGGTGATTTACGAGGAATTGTGCGATCGCTGGCAACTCGTCCCCCTCGACTCCCCTATCATCCTGCAAAACCTCTGTTCCTCCCAGTTAGAACAACTCGATCGCCTAAATTTTGAAGTCGATCCCTTCGGGGAGGGACTTTGGGCCGTCCGTACCGCCCCGGAACTTTTGGCTCGACGGGACGACTGCGCCGACGCCCTCCTCGAACTCAGTTCGGGCGGCGATTTGCAGTCGGCCCAGGTCGCCACGGCCTGCCGCACCGCCATCCGCAACGGCACGCCCCTGGATCTGGCCGAAATGCAGGCTCTGCTCGATCGCTGGGTGCGAACCCGCCACCCCCGCACCTGCCCCCACGGCCGCCCCATCTTCCTGCGGTTGGACGAATCCTCCCTGTCCCGCTTTTTCCGCCGCCACTGGGTGATCGGCAAAAGTCACGGAATTTAGGGACTCGGGCGGGACAGAGCTCACCTCCTCCGGCCAGACGTGGTAGGATTCTAATTTAGAAATCCTTCCTTGAGAGTGATGCGAGATTCGGGGCGAGATGAAATGATGAACCCCAACCGCAGTATTGAATGAGGGATTGAGAATCATTGAACCGATCGGCTTGCGTTTTGAATTGAACACGATGGATGGGTCCCTGGCAAAACAGCATTTTCACCGGGAAGTCAGCCAACCTGACGGACAGATCGACCTGGCAAAAGCCGCCCTTTACATGGCTCGGGAACATCAGCCCCCTTTCGATCCGAATATCTATCTCAATGCTCTAGATACGATGGCGGCGGAAGTGTCGGAGCGACTGCCGGAATCGCGATATCCCCTGCGGGTGATTGGGGCGATCAACCGCTACCTGTTTGAGGATTTGGGATTTCGGGGGAACCGCTCTCAGTATTACGATCCGGAGAATAGTTTTTTGAACCGGGTCATCGATCGCCGGAGGGGAATTCCGATTACGCTGTCCTTGGTTTATCTGGAAGTCGCCAGACGGGTTGACTTCCCGATGGTGGGGATCGGGATGCCGGGACATTTCTTGATCCGCCCAGAGTTCGAGGATGCGGGGATCTATGTCGATGCCTTCGAGGGGGGGGAGGTTTTATTTCCCCAAGATTGCGAGGCGCGACTGTCCCAGATTTACGGACAGCCGGTGAAATTGCAACCCGAATTTCTGAATCCGGTGGACAAGCGCCGCTTTTTGGGCCGGATGCTGCAAAATCTGAAGGTGATTTACATGAATGGCGGGAAGTTGGAGGCGGCGGTCGGGGTCGTGGAGCAGATGTTGCTGGTGTATCCTGATGCTGTGAGCGAACGGCGCGATCGCGGGATCCTCTGCTATCAGCTCGGCCGCCGGACTGAAGCCCGCCGGGATTTGCAAGATTATCTCGACCGATTTCCGAGAGCCCGGGATGCTGGTATAATTCGGCAGTTACTCGATCAAATGGACTCGGATCGTTGAGATTGGAATCGTTGTATCTGAGACGGGCGGGGAACTCTAAAAGCTGTCTGATAGACGTATAGCTCGGATGAGGATGACTCGATATTAATGTTTTGATGTGAGGAATGAAGCATGAATTTTTCGTTTGAAAATTTGCGACTGGAACTTCGCAATCCCTTCCGTCTTTTGAGTCGGGGTGTTTCTAAATATATTTCCTTAAGTTTGGTGCTGATTCTGGGGGTTGTCGCGAGCCTGACGATCTTCAGCAGCCGTCCGGCGTCGGCCATTGAAGAAGTCAGACTGATCTATGGGCCAGCGAGTATTTCTTTGGAGTTTCAGGATTTAGAAACGTTCGCCGAAACGGGGGAAGAGTCTAGCCAACTGCGATCGCTGTTTACCCTGGCAGAACTCAACGCGGAGCAAATTGCCGATTTCCGCCAAGCGCTGAATTTCGGCTTCAACATCCCCCCCGATATCGTGAATGCACTGCTCGATTCGAGTTACGGTCGGTTGGCAGTGGGGGCTTTCAGCCTGTTCGTTGAGTCGGGGAGTGAAGTTGACGATATCGCCGACGACGTGTTGGCCGCGTTTCGGGCGGCGACCCGAGACGGCCGGTTGACCTTCCTAGAAGTGATTTCAGGATTCCAGGCCATCGATACGATCACGGTGAATGTCAACACATTGATCGACATCTACAACGATATTGTGGATTTCGGAGAACAGGCGATCGAGTTTTTGCGGGCTCAGCCGGAAGTCCGAGAACTGATTTGTCAGTAAGCGATCGCAACCACTGCTGGATATTCCTCCGGGGCGATTGAAAGCGATCGCCCCGGGGAGACGGTTCACGATCGCATCCCCTCTTGTTCTTCCGCAACCCGTTTGAGCCGTCGCAACTGGGCTTTCATGTCGGCTTTCGTCCAGGTGGCGGCAAACCGATTGAATCCGAAAGCGATCAGGGGGTTGGGAATTTCAAACTCGAATCGGTTCAGCAGGCGGGTTCCCTCGGGTTCGGGCTGACATTCCCAGCGATCGCGCCCCCGAAAAAATCCCTCGAATTGCCACAGAACCAATCCAGGCTCTCGCTCCACGACCACGCTTTCCAGGGTCGGTTCGACGATGGGAATCTGGATCACAAATCGAGAGCGACTTCCCACCTCAGCACTCCAATCCCCAACCGGTTCGCAACGGAGGGCCGGGTTGAGCCACCGGTGCATCAGTTCGCGATCGGTGATGCAGCGCTCCACCGTCGTCGCGGCGGCTCGGATCTGAATGAATTGTTCAAAAACTTGACGAGATGACATGACTACCTTCAAGCTATATGCAGATGTTATATCCCAGATAGGCTAACACCTCATCTGGAAGCTAGAAACCTCGCCAGCATAAGAATGCCCGAGCCTTTCGATTTCGTATCTTAAAAAATACCGACATATGCCAGAGATCCCACCTGAATCCGATAAAAAGGACTTGTCACTGTGGAGACTCTGACCCTTCGAGTCGGTAAGCTCGACCGCCCCCCCATCTAGAAACTCGGATCGAAATTTTAGAAATCTGATGCAATTCTATCCTGGGGGGGATGCCAAGGGATTGTCATCCCGTCACATTCTAAACTTCAGAACCAACCCAAGAAAACTATGATTGAAACTTGGTGCACTATCCCACCATTGATGGGAATTGGAATACCGACCCTATCTCATTTGAGCTTGGCTCAGGAGACAAATACCGGCAATCCGATCGGCAACTTGACCAGCAGTTGGGGTTTCCCAGGAACCTCCCTCGTCGATTTGGGAATCGCCGTCGGGATTCTCTTTTTGGGCTGGTTGCTCGCCCTATTTGCCGGCTCAGTCACCAAAAATTTACTGAAAAAAACCGATCTCGACAACCGATTAGCCAATTGGGTCGGCGGTTCTCGGGAAGATGGCGAATCCCTCCCGATCGAAAAATGGGCCGGGAGTGCGGTTTTTTGGATTATCTTGATTTTTGCCATCATCGGTTTCTTAGATCGGCTACAGTTAACTTCGGCGTCAGCTCCCCTGAGCAACCTGCTCAATGAGATCACCAGCTACATACCCAAAATATTGGGGGCTGTCGGTCTGTTAGCCCTCGCTTGGATACTGGCGACCATCTGCCGGGCACTGACCATTCGGGTTCTCGACCTGTTCAAGATCGACGAACGCCTGACCGCCCAAGTCGGGGAGACGGCTGACACTCAGAACCAATTTTCCCTCAGCCACACCCTGGCCAATGCGGTGTACTGGTTCATTTTCCTGCTCTTCCTGCCGATGATTTTGAGCGCCCTGCAACTGTCGGGATTGCTCGCACCGGTGGAGCTGATGATCGGCCAAATTCTCTCGAGTTTGCCCAATATCCTGAAGGCGCTGCTGATCGTCGCGGGGGGTTGGCTGCTTGCTCAAATTGTCAGTCGCATCGTCACCAACTTGTTGGCGGCTGTGGGATTCGATCGCTTCGGCAGCCGTTTCGGTTTGCAACAGACGATGGGGAACACCTCCCTCTCGTCCATCGCCGGCACCATCGTCTACGTCCTGATCCTGATCCCGATCGCGATTTCCGCTTTGGAAGCCCTGCAAATCGAGGCGATTTCCAATCCGGCGATCTCCATGCTCGAGCAGATCTTCGACATCATCCCCCAAATCTTCATTTCGGGCGTAATTTTGGCGGTCGCCTACATCGTCGGTATGTTTGTCCGCGATTTGGTCGCCAACCTGCTCACCAACATCGGCTTCAACAATGTCTTCGTATGGTTGGGCCTCCAACCCCAGAGTCCCCCCACTCCTCCCCAAGAAGCGGCAGAACCGGAAGCGGATCTCCCCCTCAAGGCTCAGAGTCCGAAGCAAAGTCCCTCGGAAATCGTCGGGATCGTGGCGTTCGTGGGCATCATGCTGTTCGCCGTCGTCACCGCGACGGATATTTTGCAACTGACGGCCCTCACCCTGATCATCGAACAGCTCATCATCATCGCCGGCCGGGTGCTGTTTGCCGCGGTCATCTTTGCCATCGGCCTGTACTTCGCCAACTTGGCTTTCAGCCTGATCTCGAGTTCGGGTAATTCCCAAGCCAAACTCCTGGCCCAAGGTGCCCGCATCGCGATTATCATCTTCGTGGGCGCGATGGCACTCCAACAAATGGGGATCGCCAGTAATATCGTCAATCTCGCCTTCGGCTTGCTCCTGGGCGCGATCGCGGTAGCCATCGCCATCGCCTTCGGTTTGGGCGGTCGCGACGTGGCGGCTGAACAAATTCGGGAGGTCATCTCGCGCTTCCGGCAATAATTCCCGGTTCTTTCCCTTCCCATTCACCAGCCGTCGGCTTTCCCGAAACTGGGAAACAAGCGGCTGGTTTTTTGATGGGGAGAAACTCCCGACGGGGACTTAACCGTAAATTCTCTCGGAACTCGAAGACGGTTCGCGATCGCCCCCCTTCACCCGCGCCTTGGCTTTAGCCGCGCTGCGCTTGAGCGCCTGCAGGCGGGCTTCGTAGCGGGCGCGTTGGCGCTTTTTGGGGGTCTGATCGATCAGGGTCTTCAGGGCACTGCCCAGGCTCTTGTAGGCGTTGGGGAGGGTGTAGCCAAACCGGGAGGCAATGGCGATCGCCTTTTCGTCGGCCTCGATCGCCTCCTGCATCGTCCGCTCCCCGTTATTTTTCTGGTAGAGCCGGTAGCCGGAAACCCCGCACAGCGCCAGGGCGAGGAGCAGCAGCAATCCGTCCTGGACCCAGAGCTCTCCGACCGCCCCCCCCAAGCCGATCGCCAGGGCGGCCATTTCCCAGCCGTCCCGGGGAATCGTGTCGTTTTGGATGCGGGCGACTTCGTGCCAAAACAGCAGGTTGCGCTGGTCCAAAGCCAGTTGCTCCCACTTGACGAGATCGATTTGGATTTCCACCTGATCTTTGCCAATTTCTTCGGAGCGAATCAGCAAGGGGTTGACTTCAATCGTTTTTTCCACCGTGACCCAACTCTGCAATTCGGGGGGCAGCAAACTTTTCAGTCGCCGGAGTTCGCTCATTTCAGATCGGGCAGTCGAGGTTGCGTATGATGTCATGGTTCCGGCTCGATGCAGTTATCTTAATCAAACAATTGTTGATTGCTTTCCGATCACATTTTGACACACTCGCCAACCCAATTGCGGAATTCTTTGGTAAGGGTCGGCATCGGAGGATCAAAACGCTCTGAGGGTCTAAATTTGGGCCGGCACGGGTGCAGTTCTCACGGGGATGCCGGTGGCTTGTCCAATTTCTTGGGCCAAGTCGCGCAGAATTTGGGGATCGACGCAGCGCAGCGATCGCACTTCGTAGGGGCGGTTCGCGGCCGAAGTGTGATTTTCTCGCCCGTCGAGTTGGCGTCGGACGGGTTTGGGGCGGGTGGGGGTGTTGAGTTGAATTTCGGACGGCGCGATCGCTCGCACCTGGCGGATATATTCAGCCCGGGTCGATTCGTCCCACGGGGAAAGGATCATGGTTTGCAAACCCAGTTCTCCAGAATATTCGTCCCGAAACGCCTGGATTCCCGCCGGGATGTCCGCCCAGTGGATGCCGGGGACGGGGCGATCGATCCGCCGCAGCAGGTCGGCGTCGATGCCGTCCCACTTCACGGACACCCGATCTGCGATCGCCAGATCCGATCGCACCTGGGCATCATTGAGGAGGCTGCCGTTGGTGAGAACCAAGCTGGGGCGGCCGGTGAGGGCGGCGATGCCGGTCAAAATCTCCCGCAGGTTGGCGGCCAACGTGGGTTCCCCGCTGCCGCTGAGGGTGACGACATCCACGTTCCAGGGGGCGAAACCTTCCAGGGCGCCCAAAATGCGGTCGGTGGGAACGTAGATGGCGCGATCGCTGGTTTTGCGTTCGATTTCCCCGAGTTGACAGTAAACGCAGTTAAAGGAACAGGTGGAGACGGCGCCGATGGGGTCGATCCCGAGCGATCGCCCGTATCGCCAGGACGAAACGGGGCCGTAGACGGGGGTGAATTCTGCGGGGGATGAAATTGACGTACTCATAATTGCTCCTTCGCCGGGGCGGTCCGAATCCTTACTTCAGATGGTAGACGATCGCCAACAGACCGGCGACGGCCAGCAGCATCAACCCGGTAGCCACCCCGGTCAGGGGTCGGGCGGTATCCCCCGTCACCCAAGCCGGGGCGCGGCCGGTGGGTTCGGGGAGTCCGCGTGTTTCCAGGATCGCGATCGCCCAGATCCAGCCCCCGTGCAGGCCCACCGCCAACCCCAGTTCCCCCCCGCCGACGATGCGGGCCAGGGTCAAAACCATCCCCAGCAGCCACAGTCCCGGCAGTTGGGCGATCGCATCTTTCGCGCCCCAAATCAAGTGTCCGAGGGCGAACAGGAGGCTGGCGATCGCCGCCGCCGGCACCAGGGGGGCGACGGACTGGAGTTGTTGCTGCACGAACCCCCGGAACACCAGTTCCTCGGTGGCGCTCACGGCTAGGGCGATGCCGGCGACGGGGAGGAAGCCGGGAAGGACGTTTTTGAAAGTTGTCAGGGAGAGCGACTCCGACCATTCGATCCATCCCGCACCCCGCTGAATGCCATATAACACGGCGGTGCTGATCAGGGCCAAAATCCAGCCGAAGACTAGGGCGATCCAAAAAGAGGCGTTCGGACTCAAGCCGTAGTCTGGCAGGGATTGACCCGTCACTCGGGCTATTCCCCAGAGTAGCAGCCAGGCGGTCGGATACAGGAGGGCGAGAAAGAGCAGTTTTTGTTGAGTTTCCAGGGGTTGGAGGGGACGCCAGCCGCCCGCTATCGCTCCGAGGGCAACCATCGGCAACCCGAGAATCGCCCAAAGTACAAAAAAGGCGACAATTTGCATTCCGGGGGCCTCGACAAACCCCGAAGACTCGATGAAGGACGACAACTGTTCCAAAGCCGATTATTCTTCCTCGTCGCCGTCGTAGACCTTTCCGGCCCCATTTTGTTGGTTGTCTTCCACCTGGATCAGATGGATGTGTTTGTATCCGAGTTTGATCTCGAACTCGTCGCCGGCTCCGAGTCCCATTTCTTTGGTGTAGGTGGACCCGATCACGATTTGACCGTTTTTGTGGACGCTCACGGTGTAAGTCGGTTCTCGGCCGCGGCCGTCTTTGCCGCCGTCGGCGTTCAGGGGAATTCCCCGGGCTTCGAGCAGGGCATCGTAAAAGGCGGTCAGGTTGACCCGCACCTGGTTGTCTTTTTCGGTGTAATACCCGCACAGTCTCGCCGTTTCACGGCGGGGCGAGTTGGAAAGCTCTTTCACTTTTTGAAGTAAAGCCTTTCCGACCAATGGAGTGGGCGCTGGTTTTGTCATCATTTTAATCCTTTCCCGTTCGGGAACCGCAATGAAATTGATTAATGAGTTTTTGGTCTTATTAAGAATAATATAGACTTAAACTAATAGTTTTGACAAACTCAATTTTTCCCTCGGCAATTCCGGCGAGATGCGGGCGGCGAAGATTTGAGGTCGGGTTCGCTTTGACAGAATGCCCGGAACTCGCTGAACGTTCGGTCTGGAAATGTCGAATTGTGTCGGCATCTCGATCGCGGTCGATGGTGTTTTGGGATTGCATTTTTTGGGCGAGTCTGCCGGTTATCCGACGACGACGGGCGAAAAATGCCCATTTTAGAATATCCTGAAAACTCTATCAGACATACGGTTTGGCGATTTTTGATATCGTTTTCAATCGGTCGCCCTCTCGGCTACCTCCTCTCGGAACGATATCCCCTTCGGTGGCGACGATCGCGGAAAATGGACGGGCGACTTGTTCGGGACGGGCGCAGGAGTGCCACTGAAAATCTGTCGCGATCGTCCTCGTTATTGAGGGACTACCCCCGACGATCTCGATGTCAAAAAGTTCTAAAAAACCCTGTTACAGATCGCCTCGAAAACCCCGTATTATCGCCGGTACAATCACCTCGAAAAGTTGCCACAATCGTCGGGACACTCGCAAAACTGATGGCGTCAAAAAGGGGCAGTATCCATTGGCGAACCCAAGGTCGCCCGCCTTGATTTTACCGGTTTCAAAATTTTGAACAAATGTTCAAAAAAAAGGCTGGCTGCGGGAAGAATTGACGGGGGGCGATCCATTCCCCCGCCTCCGTCCCGGCCCTTTCACGGCTTGAAGTGTCGCCGCAGTTCCTTGAGGGTTTGATACATCTCGGGGAGACGTTTGCGAATCGCCGACGTTTTCAGGTACAGCTTGTTGGGGATAGCCGGGGAATCGGACACCACCTCCCCCGGTTTGACATCGCCGTGGATGCCGGATTGGGCCGTGGCGATGGCGCCGTCGCCGATGTTCGCCTGGTTGGCGACACCCACCTGGCCGGCAAGAATGACGCCATCGCCCACCGTGACACCGCCGGCCAACCCCACCTGGGCTGCGAAGGCGCACCCCCGCCCGATCTGACACCCGTGGCCGATGTGGACGAGGTTATCCAATTTCGTCTGGGCACCGATGCGGGTTTCGCCGACGGCGGGGCGGTCGATCGTGCAGTTGCACCCCACGCTCACCCCATCTTCGAGGACGGCGATGCCGGACTGTTCCATTTTGAACCAACCCTCCGGGGTGGGGACGAATCCGAAGCCCTCCGCCCCGACGATCGCGCCGCTGTGGATGGTGCACCCGGCACCGATTTGGGTGCGTTCGTGGACGGTGCAGTTGGCGTGGAGGACGGTGCGATCGCCGATCGTGACCTGGGGGTAGATAACGACGTTGGGGTGGATGCAGACCCCGTCGCCGATGGTGACTCCAGAGCGGATGACGACGTGGGGGCCGATGTAAACCTCGGAACCGAGTTTGACATCCGCGGCGATGGTGGCGGTGGGGTGGATCTCCGGATGGGGGTGGTAGGGTTGGTAAAACAGGGCGATCGCTTCGGCAAACAGCAGGCGGGGCGAGGGGGTGGAGAGCCAAGCCAGCCCGCGATCGTTCGCCCGGGCCTGTAACACTTCATCGGCGGGCAAAATCACCGCCCCCGCCCCGGTATCGTTCAAATAGCCGGCAAATTTCGTCCCTTCGATGTAACTGAGGGTTCCCGGAGTCGCCCGGTCGATGGGGGCCACCCCGTGGAGGATCGGATCGGGGGAAGCCGGGACATCGAGGCTGTGGGCGACAATTTCGGCATCCAACTGTCGCAGCAAATCGCTAAACTTCATAACAGTTTTGAATGGGTCGATCGATTCGGTATTTTCCGATTCTATCGGTCTACGCCTCATTCAATTGAACGATCATCACCGAGCAGGGCGCGTGGTGGATCACATAATTGCTGACGCTGCCCAAAATCAACTCGCCGAGTCCCGAATGTCCCCGCCGGCCCATGACGATCAGTTCGGCCCCCCAATTTTTCGCCTGTTCGCAAATGGCGCGTCCCGGCTTGCCGGGGATTTGGTTGGATTCCGCCCGAATGCCCTCCTGCTGGGCGCGGACGGCGTAGGCTTGCAACTGCTCCGAACCGTGTTTGGCGAACTCCCGCCATTGATTTTGGTAGGTTTCGATATATTGGGGGTCGATCATCTCGTAGTAACTCAACCCCACCCCGCCCGTCATGACAGGGGTTCCCTCTTCATCCGGCGAGAGGACGTGCAGCAACATTAAGCCGGCATCGGTTGCCTTGGCGATGGCCAGGGATTTTTGCAATACGTCTTCGCCGTACTCGGACATATCCAGGGCAACTAAAATTTTTTGAAACATTGCGATCGCTCCCACTATTTTTGACGTTGAAACAATGGATTTTAATTTCGTTCAATTTGAATTCTAAGAAAAGCCTACACCGATTTTTATCAGAAAATTGGGTCTAAGACCTCTCCCCGATACCGATTCTACCCGACTCCCGAACCGAAAAACCTGTTGCGGAGGACTTTAGGTTGTGTCCGCCTGGTATATATAGCAGTGCGCGCTCGTATAGTTACAAAACCTATAAAAGGGAGTCGGGAGATTGATCATTCCCGGCGTGTAACCACGCCAGCGCTCGTTGCTATAACAACAGACGGAACGGTTAGGACATGGCGATGGTAGAAAGGGAGTCGAGAGTCGGGAGTCGGAAGATCGGTCTTAACCGCCTTGGCGATTGTTATACAACAAGGCCTTGGCGGCGGGGACGCAGGGTTAGGGTTGGTAGGAGCGACAAGAGCGCATTGGGTACACTCAAACGAACTCGATGCTGACGGCATGGAAGAGGACCCAAGAGGGGGTTTGGGTTTCAAGGTTAGTCCTCCTCACCTGCGATATCAGAGTTGGATAGGGGCGATGTAGAATAGAAGTTTAAAGTGGCTTGGCGAATTTAAGGGGATGTAAGCGGGGAGTGTCAAAAGTTGCGACGGCCGAACTCAATATCGGTAACAATCAGTTTAGCCACCCAAACCATGCGATCGCCGGATTCCAGTTTGCCCGCTTCGTGTTGTGAAAGCTGGGTGGCGGAATTGGGTTCTGTTGTCTCAATCCCCAATCTCAAATTCGAGCTCGGAGAATTTTGCCGTCGAGTGCCACAAGGTCAAGGAGTCGATCATGACGGATAAACAGCAGCGCGATAATATGCGTCGTCATGCTGCCGAAGAGTTTCTCAAATCCTATCAAAAGCAATTGCTCGACTCGTTTCAAGGAGATCGGGAATTATCGGAGGAAGCCACGCCGCCGCCGGAATTACAATCGGAAGAGGTCGCGGACACTGCCCCGGTTGAGCCCATCAGCCTGTCGGAACTCGAGGCGGCAATTTCCGACATCGACCAATTTTTGGAAAGTCAGCAGCAAGACATCTCGGAATCGGACGGTTTGGAACCCGACTAACCGAGTGGGTCTGCCCGTCGCTGGCGTCGCGCTTCGTACAATATTAGCGCCGCGCAGGTGGCGACGTTGAGGGACTCGACGTCGTTGAGGAGGGGGACGCGAACGCAGTGATCGGCCAAGTCCGCCAATTCTTGCGAGAGGCCGGCCCCTTCATTTCCCAACACGATCGCGGTGGGTTTTCGCAAATCCAATTCCCAGTAGCTTAGGGGGGCGTGGGGGAGGGTCGCCACGATTTGGACTCCCCGTTCCCGGCAGTCGGTTAGGGAAGCTTCCAGATGGGGATGCACGGCGATGGGGAGGCGAAACCAGGCGCCAGCAGAGGCCCGCAGCACTTTCGGATGGTCGCGATCGACGCTATCGGCGCTCAACCAGAGTCCCTCAACCCCGGCGGCGGCGGCGGTACGGATCAGGGTGCCGAGGTTGCCCGGGTCTTGCAGGGTTTCCAAAACGAGTCCGAGGCTGCGGATGGGGGCGGGGGTTTCCGGCGGGCGGGGGGCGACGGCGACCACGCCATCCGGGTGGACGGTGGTGGTCATGGCTGCCAGGAGGCGATCGCTCACCTGTTCGGTGCGGTCGGCGGTGCGGACGGCCCAATCCCACAGTTCCGGGTGTCGTTCCCCCCACTCGGGGGTACAGCAGACGGCGGAAGGCCGGCAGTCCGTGGCGCGGCATTCAGCCAGCAGGTGGGTGCCCTCGATCAGAAACGAGTCCTGCTCCCGCCGTCCTTTGGCCGCGTGCAACTTCTTAAATTGCTTGACCAGGGGATTTTGGAGACTCGTGAGCATGAGAGGGGGCCCCAGGTTGGGTTAAGTTGAAAAAAAGGCAGTTTTCTCGATTTTCGGCCTTTTGGCTTTAAATGCGGAACCCGGGACTTGAACCCGGAAGTCCTTGCGAACACTAGAACCTGAATCTAGCGCGTCTACCAATTCCGCCAGTTCCGCTGATTTGTTTTGCACAATTTTACATTGTTCCATAGGTTATAGCTGCTGTCAACCCCCGATTCAAAATTAATTTCGTGCCGGCGATCGCCCGCCTTCGAGTCCTGAAGACTCTGCCCGAACCGAAGCCCTTACCACGGACTGCCGATGAGGGTGAATCCGGCCCAGTAGAAGGGGTGGGAGAGATTCACATTGTTTCGGGTCGCCAGTTCGTGGGGGAGGGGGATAGGTTGGCGATCGCCGCCGGCAGTGGTGGGGGCATCGTAGAAGAGTTGGCCGTCTTCGATGCGAATTTGACCCCGCAACATCGCCAGTTGGGCCTGTCGGAGGGCTTCGGCTTTGATCGGACTCGTCTGTAGCGATTCGTAAAAGGCTTTCATCAAGCCCAAGGTTCCGGCATCGCTGACGTACCACAAACTCGCCAGGGCTGATTTTACCCCAGCTTGGACGGCCAATCCCGCGAATCCCAATTCCGCCTTTTCGTCGCCGACGGCGGTGGTGCAGGCGCTCAAGACCAGCAACTCGACGGGGGGTTGGTTGAGGCGGAGGTTCCGCAACTCGTCCAATCCCAATTTCCGGTCCCAAAATTGAATGTAGGAGCGATCGGCACCCCCCGCCACAAATTCCCCGTGGGTTGCCAGGTGGATGATTTGATATTCCGCCCGGGTGCGCTGGGATTTGAGGTTGGGAACGGTAAACTCTTCATTCAGGAACGATCGCCCGCGATCGAGATTTTCCCCGACGATCAGATCCAATTCCAGGGGAACGGCCGGGAGCGGTTCTTGGCGGTCATCGAGAAATTCGGACGCCCCCATCGCCAGGATTTTGGAATTGTTGAGGTTGACATAGCTGGTGTCGGTGAGGCTGAGGCTGGGAATCAGGCTGAGGCTGTAGCGTTCGATCAGGAACTCTTCGCCGTCGTGGAGGGCGGCGAGGGGGAGGGTTCGCAACCCCGTATCCATCGAAAAAATCAGGGTATCAATTTCGTGTTGTTCCAACTGCCGTCGCAGGGGTCGGATCAGCCAATTGTAAAGCTGCTGCCCGGATTCGAGATACTCGGTGTCGGAGCGCGATCGGGGGGTGCGGATTTGGTTGGTAAAGTCCCGGACGACCCGGATCAGTGTCTCCCGGTTCACCGGGACGCCCTGAAAAATGGGTTCGGCGTCAGGCAAGAGCAACCTCAATTCGAGCTGTTCGGCTTGCAGGGAGACGTAAACGATCGCCGGTTTGTAGTCGGTGAGGCGCACGATGTCGCGGAGGGTCTGGC
This sequence comes from Limnospira sp., assembly GCA_050045915.1. Lineage (GTDB taxonomy): Bacteria > Cyanobacteriota > Cyanobacteriia > Cyanobacteriales > Microcoleaceae > Limnospira. The sequence continues at coordinate 65,580 of JBNGCR010000003.1, read as the reverse complement.
GGATACTCTGGTCATCCACCGGATTTTTATTGAGATCCGACCCAAAATAATTGACAAATTCCCGACCCCGGAACAGGTCGAGTTGCCCGACGGAGGCGATCAGGGGGGAACGGGCGATCTGATCGTCGGAAACGGTGGCGGACTGGAGGCGAATCGTGCGATCGTCGAGAACGTCACTATCGATCGCCGAATCTTCCAGACCCTCTCCGGCCGGGTTGATCGCAGTATCATCGGGATTCGTTTCCGCGAGGGTCCCGTCCGCATCCGCCGTGGAATTGGGGTTAAGATTGTCCCCCGCAGAAACCGCCGGTGTCGCCGTTTCACTTCCGACCGCCCGGGAGGAGGTATCGGCGTTGATATCATTGCCGAGGGGGCTCTCGCCGGGGATTTGAGCCGTAGCCGCCTGCTCGAAACTGCCGACGATCGCCGTTCCGGGCCACACCGTCAGGGTGCCGTCCGTTATAGCCCCCGCCGTGCCGTTGGCGGTAGGATCTCCGACGACGAGGGGGGCGGTCGTATCGGGCAAAGCGATCGCCCCGCCTTCTGCGGAACCGGATGTAGAAATACTGGCTTCTACCCCGTTTCGGGCTTCAAAACGACCGGTCGCCCGGAAAAATTGGGGGGTGCCGTTCCCGAGGGCTTCCCGGACGGAAATCGCCACCGCACCGCCGCGGTCGCCGCCTTCGGCGCGGATAAAATCGATGATGATATGATTTCCCCCGCTCAGAGCGACATCTCCCCCGTCCCCGCCGGCGGCACTCGTATCCACGGAGCCAAGGTTGACGGTATCGGCTGCCTCCACGACGATCGCGCCGCCCCCCCGAGAACCCGACGCATCGAGATTGCCGCTGCGAACCGCTCCCTGGCGGCTGCGAATCGCGATGTTGGCACCCGCCCCATCCGCCCCCGCCGCAGTCATATCCCCGGTCGCGATCGTCCCAGCGGCACCGAGATCGATGCCGGCGTCGAGTCCGTCTGCCGGCAGTGTGGCGCGGATATTTCCCACAGTCAAATTGCCGCGATCGCTCGCCAAACCAACGGGGCGTCCGGCCGTCAGATCTCCAGTGCGGATATTCCCTCTAGAGAGCAGATTTAAAACCGTCCCTTCCCCAAAAATATTGCCGTTGACCGCAATTTCTCCCTCCCGACTCGTCAGGCTGATTTCCCCGAGGGGGGCGGAATTGAACGGGGCATTGGAGCGGATCTCACCGGTTTCGATATTGCCCCGGGCGTCGATGCGGATATTGAGTCCCGATCGCAAATCGAGGGCGACAATGTTTCCCCGGCTGCTGTCGAGATCGAGATTATTGCCACGGGTACTCAGCGAACCCACCCGGATATCGCCGTCGGCCCGCAGTGCGATGGAAGCATTTCCGACCCCCGCGATGGCTCCGTCCCCGACGATTTCCCCCAAAAAACCGGGGGACTGCAACAAAACCGGGCTGCGGAAGGTGACATCTCCCGAGAGGATCAACCTCCCGTTGCCGTCGGGGCGGCCGATCGCGATCTGTTCAAATTCGGCCCCCAGGGCATTCAGATCCGTGGCGGTTAGGTCGAGGCCCGTCGTTCCTTCCGAACCGCCCAAACTGACGGTCTGACTCGGAGTGGCGGGCTGCAAGACCAAAGCCCCCCCGCCCCGGATCGAATGGTCGCCGCCGATGAGGTCAATTTCAGCCCCGGTCAACGAAATAGTTCCCCGGCGGTCGCCGTCGGATGCCGGGGCCGCTTCGCCCACCGTCCCGACTTCAATTCTGGCGACCCGGACGCGGTCGGAGTGGCTGGTGATGTTGACATCCCCCCCTGGGACGATCAGATTTCCGAGGCTGATTTCGTTTCCGGCTTCAAACGTGAGTCCGACCCCCTGAGATCCCTGAACCGTCGCCACTTGTCCGGAGTCCGAAACGGAACTGATAATCCGGCCTTGGGGGGCGCGAAGTACGACGGAATCTTGAAAGCTGATGTCTCCCCCCAGATTGATAGTTCCCTGGCCGTCGGCGCGTCCGATGGTAATTTGAGAGAACCCATGGGCAAGGGCGCTCAGGTCGGCGAAACTCAGATCCAACGCCAGAGAAGCGTCCCCGGCGGTACTGCCCAAATTGATATCCTGGGTGGGTGTCGCCGTTTGCAAGAGCAGGGAACCCGTCGTCGAAATGGGTCCGGAAAAATTGATTTCGTCCCCGGTGAGGACGATATTACCCCCTTCGGATGGGGTCGAAGCCGTCGTCGCCCGGTTTTCCGCCGCGATCGCGCCGATGTCGAGTTCCACCGCCGCCTCCAAGTTGACATCCCCTCCCCCCGTCTGACCCCGGGCATCTATCTGGTTTAAACTGAGGGTTTCCGGGGTGCGGATGAAGACGTTTCCGGCTTCGCCCAATTCGGAAGCGGTGCGGATCGTCCCCGGTTCCTCTAGGATAATTCGGGACCCCCGAGAAGCGATCGCCACATTTCCGCCGCCCCCTTCCCCGGTTGTATCGATCGATTCCAGAAAAATCTCCCGGGCGGCGTCGAGTTCCACGTTGCCCCCCACGCCCTCCGCGTCGGTGGCCCGGGCTGACAGGGTTCCCGCCCGGATCTGGCGGCCGCTGTCGATGAAAAGATTCCCCCCGGCGAATTGGCCGTCTGTTATGAGGCGGCCTGCGGTGATGGAACCTTGGGCGGTAGTCAGGGTCAAATTTCCTCCGGAACCGAAGGGACTTGCCGTCGAGAGGTTCCCACCGCTGATTTGTCCGGTATCGCTGGCGGTCAGGGTCAGATCTCCTCCCCGGGTGCTGATATCTCCCAGGGCGATGTTGACCCCGGAAATGGTCAGATCGCCGCCCTCGGTGGTGATGCGATCGCCCCGGTTCATGACGAAGGAGCCCCGGCCGTCGCCGTCCGCGTCGGCGATAAACATCACCGATCCGGTGGTCGTCGCCAAACTCAATCGATTGTCCGCCAGATCTTCGATGCGAATGTCGTTGCGAGCTTCGAGGATAATATCGGCGTCGGCTGAAAGATTTTCTAGGGTCGTCGCCGAGAGGTTCAATTCGGAGGGATTGTCCCCCGCCCAGATCTGCCCGTCGAAGTCGCCGCCCTCGTTGCTCTCCCCCCCGTCCACGATGGTGATGTTGAGGGGGTCCAGAAGCAGGGTACCCACCCCATTTCCCCCCCGCAGGTTCACCGTGCCGTCGATACCGAGGGAAACCCTGCCGGAAATTTCCGCAAATCCCCCGTCTCCGCTCCCCCGGGCGGAAATTTGCCCGGAAAATTGGGTGTTCCCGTCGGACCAAATGACGACCCGGCCGCCATCTCCGGCGGCGGTGGCGTCGGCGAGAATGGTGGAGTTGGTGTCGATCGCCGTATTCGTGGCGTTGGGAACGGTGCCGCCGCCCCGATAATCCCCGCCGATCCGCACTGTCCCCCCGCCGTCGGGGGCGGAGGCGTTGACGGTAGCTCCCCAGAGTCCGATGCGATCGCCGAAAATGTTGACCCGGGGGGGAGAGTCGGGGGTGGTAGATTCGGCGTCGATACTCCCGGAAACGGCGACGACGCCCGGTTCGGGGGAAATGGGGGTGTCGGAACCTGTCAGCCGCACCTGCCCGTCGGCTAAAACGGTCACCCCCTCAGCGTGTCCGGCTTCTCCGCCGGTGAGCAATTCGGGCAGCGACAGGGGGGTGAGGGCGGTTGTCAGTTCGCTGGGGGAAAGGGGGCGGACTTCTAAATTGAGCAAATGTCCGGTTTGGGATAGGCGGAGGACATTTTCGCCGGGGACGGCGACGACGGCGATCTGTCCCCCCGGGGCGCTCAGGCGGCCGGTGTTGATGATGGTACCCCCCAGGAGGGTGAGGGTTTCGCCCGGATTGACGGAGAGTTGGCCGGCGTTGACGATGCTGCCCGGATTGGTGGCGAAGGCGAAGGTGTCGGGGGTTCCGACGAGGGCGGCGTAGTCGTTTTCACCGATCGCCCCCATCCAGTGATCCTCGAAGCCGATCCCGGCGGCGGTGGTGGCGGTGAAGGCGCCGGGTACGTTTAACCGGGCGCCGGCTCCGAAGAGGATTCCGGCGGGGTTGATCAAAAATAGGTTGGAGGCCCCCCCGCTGACTTGCACCAGTCCGTTGATGCGGGAGGCGTCTCCGCCGACGACGCGGGCGAGGATGTTGGCGATGGAGGGGTCGGTTAGGAAGTTGGCGACGGCTCCGGATTCTACGTCGAAGCGGGTGAAGCTGTGGAAGAGGTTGCCTCCGCCCCGCGATCGCCTCCCTCCGGTGATGTCGGTGCGATTTCCCTCTCGGGTGGTGGCGGTGCCGGTGCCGCCGGGTTCGGGGACGATGGGTTGGGCGCTGGCGACTCGGGCTCTCGGGTTGAAATTGACTCGGATTTGTGATAATTTTTCCGGTAAAATGGGGAGAATTTCTAAGACCCAAATTCCGGTGAGGGAAAGGGCGATCGCAACTGACCGCAGGTGACAGGCTGGGTTCATCGTGATATCCTCCCTGGGAATTCCCCATTTCGATGGCTCGAACCGCCAACTTGAACCGGATGATTTGTTAACTCGGAGCCGATTGACTCTGTTGCAATGGTCTGGCAATCTAACTGAAGATGCTATCCCCGGAACGGGCGCGGGCTGATTGTCCCTCGGAAACAGCGACTTGAAAAGGAACCGTTCTCGGCGTCCTGACGGGCGGGGGCGAGGTGATCGATCCTTCGACGAATTGCAGTTGAAACCTCGAAACACTCAAAAATGCGTTTGATCGGCTTGACGGGCGGTATCGGTACGGGAAAAACTACCGTCTCTAATTATTTGGCTCGAACTCACAACCTGCCCGTCTGGGATGCGGATATCTACGCCCGTCAAGCTGTCGAACCCAATTCTCCGGTTCTGAGGACTCTGGTTGACCGCTACGGTTCCGACTTGCTTCTCCCCGATGGTAGCTTAGATCGATACAAGTTGGGCCAGATTATTTTTAATAATTTATCAGAACGGCGCTGGGTGGAAGCACAAATTCACCCGTTCGTCCGCGATCGCTTTCGGGAAAATTGCGCGCTGCTCAGACAAAATCCGTCGGCGGGAGAACCGACGGCGGTGTTGGCTATTCCTCTCCTGTTTGAAGCGGAAATGACGGATTTGGTGACGGAAATTTGGGTCGTCCGCTGCCCCCCCGAACAGCAAAAGCGCCGCCTGATCGAACGGCACGGGTCTTCCCTCACCCCGGAACAGATTCAAGCCCGAATTGAGAGTCAAATGCCCCTGGAAAAAAAGTGTCGGCGGGCGGATGTGGTCTTGGATAATTCTTCAACTTTGGAGGCGTTGTACGAACAGTGCGATCGGGCAATTAACGATTAACAATTAACGATTAACGATTAACAATTAACAATTAACAATTATTAATTATTAATTATTTTCCCGGAGCCTCCACGGCTGCTGGTTGCGGCTGTGGGGGTTCCGGGAAGGAGAGGGGGGTTTTTAACATTCGGGTGGAACCGAAAGATATAGCAATCGTCAGGGTAGTTAGGGCATCCGAAAATGCCGAAACTTCTCTTCGGACAGGCGGTCAGCCTTTGCTGATTGCTATATTAATTGGCGGAGTCGGTGGCAGTGGCGAGTTCGGTGGAACCGCGACTGCGTCTCCGTGTCAGGGCGTTGAATAACATGATTCCGATCGCCTTGACCAAATTGCCTTCGAGTTCTTGGAACATTTTCATGTTCATTCCGAAGGCGGCGTTGGCTTCATCGACGATGCGATCGGCCGTTTCTTGGTCGATGGGCAGGTCGTTCATCGCCTGACGGTAGTTGGTTTTGAAGGCTTTCTCGTCGGAGATTTCGTCGAACTCGTAGAACTGAGTTCCTTTGCCGTCGGACAAGTTCATCGCGGTTTGGGCGATGCCCTTCAGAATTTGTCCGCCGGAGAGATCTCCTAAATAGCGGGTGTACAGGTGGGAGATCAGCAGGACCGGATCGTGTTCGGAAATTTCACGAATCCGGGCAATGTAGGCTTGGGCGGCTTCCGAGGGTTGCACCTCTTCCCGCCAGTCGGCGCCGTAGTAGAAGAACAAATCCTGCTCCAGAGCTTGTTTCCGGTTCAATTCCGGAAAATATAGCTTCGAGAGGATCGGATGATCTTTGTGGCGTTCCATTTCCTCTTCCATCGCCGTATAGACAAAGTAGAGGTTCCCCGCCAGTTTTCGGTAAGAAGTTTTTTCTACGGTGCCTTTTAAAAAGCACCTGATAAAGCCGACATTTTCTGCCATCGTGTGGGACTTTTTGGTGCCTTCCCGCAACTGGGCCGCTAGGTTAACGCTCATACTAAATTGATTTTATCCCAAAGCTAAATTCTACAGCAGGCTTATTAATCCTGAATTGAACGGCTGCTTGGACTGCCTGAGTTTTTACCTTAAACTGATTTGCCCGGAAATAGTGTTAAGAATTATCACGGTGACGATCGCCCCAAAATCTGAGCATTTTTACTCTTGACTGGGAAGCAAAGATTCAGAGTGAAATTGGGCTGACGGCGATCTGACCGCCGAAACAAATGTCTACATCGGTCCCGGTGGCGCGATCGCGTTTTCCGTACTCTCCGACGTATTGGTAATATTCTCCGTCGATGCGATAAACCGCCGGCAGGGGGTCCGTGGAGGGGGGACAGAAGACCCAGTCCGGATCGGGTTCTTCCGGTTCGAGGTGGGGGAGGTTGACGTTCCAAAAACTGCCGCGATCGCAGGGTTTTTGGAGGAGCTCTTGCAAAACTCGCCCGGTGAGGCGGGTGGCCCGTTCCCAATCCACGGGTTTGCCCCCTTTGCGATACTGGGAAATGGCGATGGCGGGGATGCCGCGGAGGGCCGCTTCCCGGACGGCGGCGACGGTTCCGGAAATGTACAGATCCGCGCCCATATTACCTCCGGCGTTAATGCCCGAGAGGACCCATTTCACGTTGGGACAGAGGTGGCTGACGGCGATGCGGATGCAGTCTGCGGGGGTCCCGGCGATCGCGTAGCGGGTTTGCGATCGGCGTCCGACGTGGATGGGGGTGTGGGTCGTCACCTGATGGCCGCACCCCGAAAGGTGGTCGCGGGGAGCTACCCAAATGGTCGCACCCTGGACAGCTTCGGATAAAGCTCGAATGCCGGGGGCATCGATGCCGTCGTCGTTGCTCAAAACAATTGTCATTCGGTTCTTTGGAGATTGGCCTACAGTATGGTTGATATTATGACGCTTCAGGAGAGATTCCCTCTGGGTTGGTTGCAGAAATTCTGCTGGAAGGGCGGAAAAATGTGGGAGATTCAGTCCATTTGAATACTTACTTATATCAAATCCGGTTGAATGCCCGGAAAAAAACGGGTTGGATATCAAGACCGCTTGGGAATCAATTCCGGAGGGCGCAAGCCAGGCGCCCCTACCCGCTCTAATCCTATTCAGATGATTTGAGAGTTAGTGTGGCTAAATAACCGGACTTGATATTAGCACAATCGTTCGAGAATCGGCAATTTGAGGGTTGCGATCAAGGTCGTATCGGTCGTTTTATCGGCATCTATAACTTTGGCGATCGCTCTCCAATAAAGAACCCTTTTTCGCCGGCAAACCAGCCACGTTTTGGGCGATTTCTTGAATCATTTGACGGACTTGGGTGGGGGTCGTCCAATATTGATTAGTCCGCAAATTGACGCGAAAATTGCGCCCCTTATCTTCGGCTTGATGGGCTTCATCGGACTCGATCACGATCAGGGGAATTTTCGCCGTAGCCTCATTTTGTCCCAGGCGTTCGAGAAACTGACAGGTGTTGCGATCGTTCAAATTCAGGCGACTGATAATTAAGTTGGGCTGCATCTCCTGGGCGATTTGAATGGCACATTTGCCTTCCTCCGTCCAAATAATGTTGAACGCTTCGAGCTGAAGAATCTCTTCGAGAGGAGAGTTCAAAAAATTATCTTTTTCGACCCATAAAATTTTAAAATTCATGGTTGACTCCTTGTTGATAATTCGGAAATTGCACCTTTTCAGCGATCGCAGATTTCGTGCTGTTTCGCCGGAAAATTGGTGTCGGAAATTCTGCGACTTACCCCGGGATTCGCCCCGAAAAATCGTGCGATCGCACTCCGATTCAATTTCATGTTGCTTGAAGAGAGAGTTTGGGGAAGGGGAAAAATTTTCGCCTCCTCGTCGCTCGGAGAGCGCTTTCCAAAACTGAAGGCTCGAAACGATATCAAGCCGTCGCAAAGTGCGAGTAAAAATTGTGTATCGTCCTTTCCCGGCGCGATTTTTCCGGCTGCTTCGGACTAATGTCGGAAACGCTGCCCGAGCCGACATTCAGTCCGCTTCAATGTTTGACATCTTAGCATTATCGAAACTTATAGCAGTGCGCGATACCTGCGATAACTCGCCTAACTCGCCTAGTCTCCGAACCCAGATTGAATTTAAAGGATAATTGTGAAATTTCTGTGACGATCTCCGGTACTTTTCCCAAGTCCCCCGGAAGCGATGGTTGGGACGGAACCCAGGTTCAGTGTCCGGAGAAACGGAACGATTTCCCCCCGAATCCTTCCGCACACCCCACACCCGATTTGGGAAGTCTGCCCGGTCAAAAACCGGATCTGATCTCAAGCATTCTCGTTCCAGTGCAGGATCTCGCGAATTTGGCAGACCAGAGCCATCGCTTCAAAGGGTTTCGTGATCACGCCGGTGACTCCCAACTTGATAAACTGCTGTTTTTCACTCACTTTGGCTTTAGCCGTGAGTAGGATAGTCGGGATATTTTGAGTCGTCGGGTTCTGTCGCAATTCTCCGAAGGTGGTGGCTCCGTCCATATCCGGCATCATCACGTCCAGGAGGATGGCGTCGGGTTTTTCGGTGGCGGCCAGAACCAATCCTTCGCTGCCGGAAGCGGCGGTCAGCACTTCCCACCCGGCGGCCACTTCCAGGGAAATCTGAATGATTTCCCGCACGCCATCGTCGTCGTCAATGACCAAAATCCGTTTGCTAGGATTCATCAATTTTATCCTCCTCAATCTGTGCGGATAACGTGAAGTAGAAGCAACTGCCAACGTTGGGGGTACTCTTCACCCAAATCCGACCGCCATGTTGTTCTACGATACTCCGACAGATGGCGAGTCCCAAACCCGTGCCACCTTTTTGGCGGGAGTCCGAGGCATCGACTTGGTGAAACCGCTCGAAAATGCTCTCGATCTTGTGGGGGGGGATGCCGCGGCCGGTGTCGCTGACCGAAAACAGAACCGGCGAGGGACAGGGGGAGGTGACGGCGGGAGAACAGCGAGAGTCGCCCCCGGCTTGGGCCACTGTCAGAGTCACCCGACTCCCGGAATCCGAAAATTTGATCGCGTTGCCCAAAAGATTGGTTAGCACTTGCAGGATGCGATCGGGATCGGCGCAGATCTTGAGGTCTTGGGGAACGACATCGATCGCGATCCCGGCACGATTAGCCATGACCTGCATTTGTTCGCCGGCTCTCACGAGGAGATAGCCAGCATTCACCATTTGCAGACAGAGACTAATTTTACCCGATTCTAACCGTTCGAGTTCCAAAATATCATTAACCAGTCGCACCAGGCGTCCGGCGCTTTCCGTGGCGATTTCGATCACCTGTCGCCCGCGATCGGAACTGGGGTCTAAATGGCTGCAAATCAGGTTCAGGCCGCCGTAAATGGACGTCAGCGGGGTGCGAAGTTCGTGGCTGACCACGGAAATAAACTCGTCCTTCATGCGTTCGATCGCGTAGCGTTCGGTGATGTCCTCGCCGATGCTCATCGTGCCGATCGCCTGACCGTCGGGACTTTGAAGCAGGGTGTGGTTCCAGGCGATCATTTTTTCTTCCCCAGCTTTCGTGAGGATAGAGTGGTAGCCGTGGGAGTTGAGGGTGTGGTTGAGCAGATCTCGAAACTGGGCTTGAACCTTTTCCTGGTGGGGGGGGATGAAGGGGGGGGACCAGGTTTGACCCTTGATTTCAGCGGCCGAATATCCGGTCAACTCCAAAAAGAAGGGGTTGACATATTCAATGCGGCCGTCGCAGTCCAAACTCACCACCAACAGATGGACATTTTCGAGCAAACTCCGCCACCGCCGTTCCGCCTCGCGCAGGTTCGCCTCGGTTTGCTTTTGGTCGGTGATATCCCGGGCGATGGTGGAGAGCAAACTGATTGGCCCCTCGTCGCTGCGGTGGGCGATGATCCGCTGGGAAATGGGAATTTCCCGGCCGGCGGCACTCAACAGCGCCGTTTCCCCCAGCCAAGTCCCCTCCCGGAGGGCGGTTGGGATACCCTCCTCCCAGAGAATCTCAGTAGCCCACTGGGGGTGATGTTTGGAAATGTCCCACTCGATCGCCCCTTCAGGGGGCAGTCCCAACACCTCCCGGGCCGAGCGATTGAAGTAGACGATCTCGCCGGTGGGGGTGGCCGAGGCGATGAAGTCGGGGGTGGCTTCGATGATGGCGATCAGGCGATCGCGCAGGTTTTCGGCTTGCTTGCGTTCAGTGATATCCTGCATGACCATCATGCCAGCAACCAGGGGCTCCATCCCCTTGTTCCCCTCCTCATTTCGCACCGGCAGGGTTTGGACATAGTAAATGCGCCCCTCCTGTTCCAGTTCTCCCGTGGAGGTTTCTCCGATCAACGCCCTGCGGTAGTGGGGTTCGATCGCCTCACAGGTAGCCGGAGAAAAGACCTCCCAGATGGTTTTCCCTTCGATCTGTTCGGAGGACAAACCGTGGGTGGCCAGGGCCACGCCGTCGGCGATGCTGTGGCGCAGGTCTGGGTCAAACAGGAAGACGGCACCTTTGGGAAAGTTTTGCACCAGGGTGCGGTAAAGTTTCCGGCCCTCTAGGAGTTGGGCTTCGGTGCGCCGGTGTTCTTCGAGTTCCTGTTGGAGGCGGCGGTTGATTTCGGCCAGTTCGGCCGTCCGCGATCGCACCCGGACTTCCAATTCGGCCTTGGCCCGCCACAGAAGTTCCTCGGCTTCTTTGCGTTGGGTGATATCTTTGGCGATGCCGGCGCGGCGGTACATCTGTCCCCGGTCGTCGAAAATCGGGAAGGCGCGGTCCCAGATCCAGCGGATCGACCCGTCGGGGCGGACGATGCGATATTCGATATCCAGGTGGGTGGCGGGGTGGTTTTGAAAGGCTGCGATCGCGCGCCCCCGGTCGTCGGGGTGGATGGCCTCGAAGTAGGTGTCGGGCGATCGGTAGAGACTCCGGCAACTGCGCCCCCAAACGTCCTCGTAGGCGGGGCTGACGTAGAGAATGTTCCAGGACTGGCGCTCTGCGACAGGGGATCGGTCGCTCATCCAGAAGACATCGTGGATGTTTTCGGCCAGTTGTCGGAATTTTTCCTCGCTTTCGGAGGCTTGGCGGTGGGTCCGCCCGGCGTTGATGCCGAAGGCCAGGTCGTCGGCCAACTCGGAGAGAAACTGTACCTCCGCAGTGTCGAAGGTGTCGGGGCGATCGCGGTACAGGGTCAGCACCCCGAAAACGGGGGTCGGGGAGGAGGCGGAGTCGGCTGTATTTCGACCTTGGACGCCCCGGATCAAGGGGACCGCGATCGCCGAAATTCCGGACTCCCGCTGCTCCGAAAACACCCGGGGCCGTCTGAGGCGTAGGGCTATTTTCCGTTCGTCAAGGTTCGGTCCGATCTCGCTGTCAAGGGTTCCTCCCGCCCCGGCGACGGGGGTGAGATGTCGGATGTCGGGAAATTGGGCGTATTCGACACTCACCCGGCGGTAGCCGCCCACCGTCACCAAGATCTCGCAGATCTGGTTGAGGAGTTGGGTTTCGGTGGTCGCCCGCACTGTGGCGCGATTGCAGTGGCTGATGGTTTTCAAGGCCCAGTTGAGGCGCTGAAGTTCGGTTTCGGTTTGCTTGTGACGTGAAATGTCGGTGTAGTGTTCGATGCGGCCCCCGGCGTACAATCCCGAGGCGATCGGTTGGCTCAGGTGTTCCAGCCAGCGTTCGGCCCGGTCGCCGTCGGGCAGAATGTGACATTCAAATTGTTCGATGTAGGTGTTGTTGTCGTAGGTGGCCAGGACGGTGGCGGCGAAGCGGTCGGGGTCGGCGAAAATGGACTGGATGCGATCGCGGATCAGTTGTCGCTTGTCTTTTCCGATCGCCTCGGTTCTTTGAATGCCGAAAAACCGTTCGATCGCCCGGTTAATCCAGACCACCCGGAAGTCGGCGTCGAGGATAAAAATGCCCACTTCCGATTTGTCGAGGACGTCGTTGGTGAGGGAGCTGTAGCGGGCTTCGCTCTGGCGCAGGGCGGCTTCGGCCTGTTTGCGGGGGCTGATGTCGGTGTGGGACCCGACCATCCGGGTGACGCGGCCGAATTCGTCCCAGACGGCTTGTCCCCGGTCGAGAATCCACTTGTAGCTGCCATCTTTGCAGCGTATCCGATGTTCGGTGATGTAGAAGGGGGTTTTTTTGTTGAAGTGGTCGGCGATGGCTTGCATCACCCAGTCGCGGTCTTCGGGGTGGACTCGCTTCTCCCACTCTTCGAGCTGATTGATAATTTCGTGTTCGGCATATCCGAGCATCTCTTTCCAGCGAGCCGAGAAGAACACGGCGTCGGTTTCGACGTTCCAATCCCAAATTCCATCGTTGTTTCCCCGCAGAGCTAACTGCCAGCGTTCTTCGCTTTGGCGCAGGGCTTCTTGGACTCGGGTGCGTTCGGTGATGTCCTGGCCGAGGGATAAAATCGAGATTAAGTTCCCCGCTTCGTCCCGGCAGGCGGAGTTGTACCATTCGCAGTGGAGGATTTGGCCGTTTTTGGTGGCGTTGCGGTTGGAGCAGATTTGGCGGTCTTCGGTGCCGTCGATCAGGCGGATGCAGGCCTGCAGGACGCGATCGCGATCGGCTTCCACCACCCAATTCAACTCGGACCACTGTCGCCCGATGGTTTCGGCCGCGCTCCACCCGAACAACTGCTCGGCGCGGTCGGACCAGCGGAGTATGCGGAGTTCGCTGTTCCACTCCACCACGGCTAGGGGGGAGTTTTCGACGTGGAAGGAGATCTGTTGGTGGGCCTGCCGCAGTTGTCTGAGGAGTTGGGCTTGGTCGAGGGCGATGCCTACCTGGTCGGCGAGTTGTTTGAGGAGGTCGATTTCGTGGGGTCGCCAGTGGCGGGGACTGCGACATTGGTGGACGATCAGCAGCCCCCACAGGTGTCCCTGGCTGACGATGGGGACGATCAGGACGGCTTGGACTTGGAAGTAGTCGAGCAGTTCTCGATAGCAGGAGCGGACGAGGTGGCTGTCGCCGACGTTGCTGATGCTGAGGGTGCGGCCGTCGCGGTAGGCTTTGATGAAGCGGTGGAAGCAGGGATCGACGATTTCTTGGCCGCTCAGGGATTTCCACTGGGGCCGGACGGCTTCTTGGACGACGATCCCGCCGTTGGCCGATCGCAGTTGAAACATCACGACGCGATCGGCGTCGAGGAGCGATCGCACTTCGGTGACGGTGGTGGCGAGGATTTCGCTCAGGTCGAGGGACTGGCGAATTTTGAGGGTGATGTCTGAGAGGATCTGGGAGGAAGCGAAGGAAGAGTGCCCCTTTGCCTCTTGGGGGCGGGCGACCCAGAGGAGGCGGCGATCGGGGAGGGGGGAGATCGTCGCTGAAAATTCGATGTCGGTCGCGTCGGTGGGCGAAAAAATTTTGTAGCGGAAATCGCGTTTTTTTTGTTCTTTAAATGTTGCTTCTATTTCAAATATAAATTCGGGATTTTTTTGGCAATATTCGAGGGTCAGATCGACGGCGAATCGGCTGCAATTGTCAACCGGACTTGGAGAGACAAGGATCGGTTTTTTGTCGAAATCAAACCAGAGAATAATTTCGGGCATCATTCTCGAAAACGGTTGATTGGTTTGTTGGTTCTCTCTTCCCATGCTCTCGATTTTCGGCGATCGACGCAATTCTAGTTGAGTTTTGATGAAACCGATCGGGCGATCGGTGTTCCTTCGTGGAAGGGGGAGATGTTTTCTGTTCCTCCTTCAATCTCCCCGGCTTCGGACTTCCCAGCTCCCCTGCCAGGGTACGATGCCATAAGTTCCGGCTTCTCGCCTGTCCAGTTGGGAGGACGGGAGGGGGTTCTGGAGGGTTCGATCGCCGGCGCTCTCAATGTTAAAATTTTGGCAACTCGGCGGGGAATTCCGATACTGATGGGCGGCAATTTTTCGGTGTAGTTGGGAGCGATCGAGTCGGTTGAACAGGCGAGCAATCAGTTCGGGTTCGACGAGGGGTTTGGGGATGTAGTCGTCGGCACCGGCGAGAAACATCTGGGTGATGGTTTCGGCGTCGCGATGGGTTGACAAAATCAGGACGGGAAGTTCGTTCCATTTGGGATCGTTGCGGACTACCTGGCAGAGTTCAATGCCGCTGACTTCCGGCATCTGTTCGTCCACGATCAACAGGTCGGGGTTGGATTGTTCTAGGATAGTCCAAAATTGCTGCGGATCGTCGAGGAGGATGGATTTGATGCCCCAGGGTTCGAGGAGGGTGCGGAGTTCGTCCAAGATTTTGGGGTCGTCATCGACGATCAGGACGCGGGCGATGGGGGGTTGGGATTGGTGTAAAACTTGGGTGATGGCTGCGAGGACGCGATCGGGGGAGATGGGTTTTTGGAGAAAGCCCAGACCGCCGAGGCGGGCGACTTTGACGCGATCGGCGAAGCTTTCTTTGCCGGTGAACACGATCGCGGGGATGGGTTGGGGGGTTCGGTTGAGTTCGGCAAGGAGCTCGAATCCGGCTTCGGTGGATTCGGGAAAACTCAAGTCTAACAGGACGAGGTCGCGGGGGGTGTGGCGCAGGATTTCTCGGGCTTTGTCGATATCGTGGGCGATGGCGGCTTCCATGCCCCGGGCTGTCGCTTCGGCGGCGAGGGCTTGGGCGAGTCCGGTGTCGTCATCGACGATCAGTAGGCGGGTGGCGTTTTCGGGGGGTGGGGGTGGGGGCGGGGAGGTTTTCGGGGTTTGAAAGGTGGGGGTGGTGTCGATTTCCTGGGCTAGGTCGAGGGCTAAGGTTGAGAGGCGGGAGAGGGTGCAACCGGTGACATCGGATTGTTGCAGCAATTGTTCGATTTCCCGAGACAGGGCGGAGGCTCGGGCTAACCCGAAGCTGCCGAGGGAGCCGGCTAGGGTGTGGGCTTCCCGGAGGGCGGGCTGTCGCATTTCGGACGGGAGGTTTCCGGCGGTCAGGGCGGCGATGGCTTTTTCGATGACGGTGAGGCGCGCACGGTATTTCGACCGCTGTTTTTCCCAAATTTGGGTGATGCGTGTTTGGGGGATCGGGTTCTGGTCGCGGTGGCTGTTGTCGGGTTTTTGGCGCTGTTCCGTTCGGGGGTCGGTTTTGTGTTCGAGGGCTTTCAATCGATATCCCAATCCGTAGATGGTTTCGATCGCGTCGGTGACGCCGTTCTGTTTGAGTTTCTGGCGCAAACTTTTAATTTGGGCCCGGACGGCGTTTTCTGAGGGGGGATCTTCAAAGGACCAGAGGTGATCGAGTAGGGCGCTGGGGTTGAAGATGCGCTGGGGGTTGCGGAGAAATAATTCCAGCAGGGAATATTCTTTGGCGGTGAGTTTGAGTTCCTTGCCGCGACAGGTGACTTGGCAGTTGCTCGGGTCGAGGCGCACGTCCCCCCACTCGAAGGCGGGGGGGAGGGAGTCTTGGGAGCGCCGCAGCAGGGCCCGTATCCGCGCCAGCAGTTCGTTGAGGTCGAAGGGTTTCACTAAATAGTCGTCGGCCCCGGCGTCGAGTCCCCGGACTTTGGTGGTGCTGGCCCCCTGGACGGTCATCAGCAATATGGGGGTGCGATCGCCCTGTTGTCGCCGTTTCTGACAAAATTCCAGCCCGTTGAGTTTCGGCAACAGCACGTCGAGTAAAATTAGGTCGTAGGTGAAGGCTTCCGCCAGTTCCCAACCGGTCTGGCCCTCGGGGGCGCGATCGACCAAGTAATGTTGACTGGTCAGGGCTTCGGCCACGATTTCCGCCAAACTATCATCATCTTCAACTAACAAAACTTTCACGATAATTCAACTCCCCCAACCGCCGGTAGCAATTTTCAGAGATTTTGAGCGGGTCTAGACCTAATCTCGACCTCCTCTCATTTGAATTATGACAGGTTTCGTCCCATTCATGGGTCTATCGGATGATATACAATTGCCTCTTGATGCCGGCAGAAGTGGCGCGATCGCAGGAGTTGGGCGGAAACCTAAAATTCATCTTAAGCGGAAGAAATTTCGATCCTTTATAGCATAAATAACTCGACGCATCTCCTATCACATTTTGTTTTGTTTGTCAAACTTTTTTTAGATTTTTTTCAACCCATTCCGGACATTGTTCCTGAATCCAATTGATCGATACCCATCTGTCAATTTAAAACGATTGATGCACGACGATCGCATCCCGACTCATTTCGACAAAATCATGCCGACTCAGCAATTGAACCAACGGAGATAATTGAGTATCGCCCAGAAATTCCATCGGTCAATCTGATGGATACTTTTGACCCAAAAACAATTATTAATTATTAATTATTAATTGTTAATTGTTAAATCGAGCTCTAGCCATCCAAATTCATCTGTCCTCTGAAACCGGTGACGATGCGACTGCCATCTTTGAGAATGTGAATTTCCATTTGGTCACTGGCCCAAGTTAATTTGTCCTGAAATTCGGGGTTGAAAATTCTCACCCGCTGGTTTTTGGAAGAAACGAGGGATTCCGGACTGTTAATCGCCTGGGATTCCACATAGGGGCCGTCCACCAAAATATCCAACTGTTCCAATAAATCTCGCGCTCCTTTGGGGGCGGTTTCCGACTGCAATTCCTTGAGGTTAAAACCGCTGAAAGACATCACACTTAATCCGTCTGCTTTCAACCGCTTTGCCAATTCTGCCAGGGCGGGGGCTTGCCAGAAGGGTTCGCCGCCGGAAAATGTTACCCCTTCGTTGCGGGGGTTGGCGAGGATGCGATCGCCCAATTCTCGAATTGAAATAATCTGGTTCGGTTCAAAGGACCAGGATGCGGTGTTGAAGCACCCCGGACATTCTCGCAGGCATCCCTGCACCCAAACCACTGCCCGGACTCCGGGACCGTTGACTTCCGACTCGTCAACGTAGCCCATAATGTTGAGATAGCCGGGGGGAATTTCGACGGGGGGGGTTTGGGTTGGGATTGGGGAGTTGCTCATGGTGCCGTCCTCCGGGGGAGTGATTGGGGATAATATTATGGACTATTGTAGGGTAGGGGCGGTTCGGGAAGGCTAAAATTTTATGCTTCCTTTGGTTTTCGCGATCGCCCGACTTGGCTTCGGATCTGTTGCCCTCCCGGTTTCCCGTGGTAGGCTGGGGGGGTTCGGGTATTGACGGTTAGAATGAATTATCTGGCTCATTTGTGTCTGGCGGGGGAAAATGACGACGTGCGGTTGGGGAGCCTGTTGGGAGATTTTTTAAAAGGCAATTTAGAACGATATCGAACGGATTACAATCCCCAAATCTGGGCGGGCGTTCGACTTCACCGAGAGGCCGATCGCTTCACGGATTCCCACGCCATTTTTCTCCGCAGCCGGCAGCGGTTAAACTCGGATTATCGGAGAGTTTCGGGAATTCTAGTCGATATTTTTTACGATCACTTTTTGTCCCGGAATTGGGATTTATTTTTTGCCGAACCGCTGCCGGAATTTATCGATCGCGTCTATCGGATGTTGGAGCAAAATCTGGATGCCATCCCCCAGAAGTTGCGGGGGAGGGTTCCCGTCATGATTGCCGAAAATTGGCTGGGTTCCTACGGGGCGATCGCCGGCGTAGAATTGACGTTGACTCGCCTCTCGCGTCGCTTCAAACGGCCGACTAATCTCGCCACCGCAACGGCGGAGCTGATCGATAATTATCAGGGTTTGGAAGCCGATTTTCTGTTGTTTTTTCCCGAGGCTATCAACCACATGGAAAATCTTTTGAAAGGATACCATTGTCGGATCATATAAGACCGGAAAGCCTCTGTTAAAAAAATCTAATTTTTTGAGTTTTGTCGGCATCGACGCGGACAATTTAGAGCGGATATGATAGGGAGGCTCGGATGTATTTTAAGCGGATCTGGATGGCCACGGAAATCAAATTTTAACATCGGCTGTTTTTGATAATTTTTGCCCTAGAATGTAAAGAGCAACTTTTGACGACTGCGACGATCGCCCCGTGCGTCTGCGATCGCAACATCTCACCCGTTCACTTTTTCTCCATCCTGAACATGATCCGCCTTTCTCGCCTCCAAACCAAATCCGTCCTCAGCCAACTCACTCGGCGAATTAAACTTCCATCTCAAAATCCAGATCGGTTGTCCCTGAGCACCAAAATAGCTTACGGCATGGGAGAATTTGGCGGTGCCATCCCTGGCTGTATGCAGGTGTTTTTCCTGCTATTTTTCTTAACCAATATTGCCGGACTCGATCCCGGTTTAGCCGGGAGTGTGTTACTTCTAGGGAAAGGCTGGGACGCCATCAGCGATCCCATGATCGGTTGGTTGAGCGATCGCACCCAATCCCGTTGGGGACGGCGTTACCCTTGGATGCTGTGTGGTTCCATTCCCTTGGGGATCTGCTTTTTCCTGCATTGGATTGTACCATCCATCGGCGATCGCTGGCTACTTTTCGGCTACTACGGCGCGATTACCATCCTATTTTACACGGCTTATACTGCCGTTTTCTTGCCCTTGGGAGCCTTGGCTGCCGAACTCACTGCAGACTATGACGAACGCACCAGTTTAGTGAGTTTTCAATCGGCTTTCAAAATTGGCGGGAGTTTGTTCGCCCTTCTCTTGGCTCAAATTTTATTTTCCTTCGTCTCATCTCCCCACTGGCGATATCCCCTGTTAGGAGGTTTGGGGGCGACGATGACGACAGTTGCGATTTGGGTGTGTATTTGGGGAACCCGAAAACGCTATTTTGATCGGGAAGCCAAACGCTTGGAAATCCGGCGTCCACCGTCCCTGCCATTTTTACAGCAAATTGGTATTGCTTTTAGTAACCGTCCGTTTTTATACGCGATCGGAATTTATCTCTGTTCCTGGTTGGGAGTACAAGTGACGGTGGCTATTTTACCCTATTTTATTATCGATTATATGCAATTGTCTGACCGCCACTTAACCCAAATGGCATTGTTGGTTCAGGGGATATCTTTGCTGGGGATGGTGTTCTGGAGTGCGATCGCGCGGCGGGTGGACAAAAAAACCGTCTACTGTTTGGGAATTCCGATGACGATGGCGGCAGGAGTGGGGCTGTTTTTGTTACAACCCGGACAGATCGCCCCGATGTACGGTTTGGGTGCGATCGCCGGGTTCGGCATCGCCACCGCCCACCTCGTCCCCTGGTCAATTTTACCCGATGTGGTCGATTTGGATGAACTCAACACCGGACAGCGGCGGGAGGGCATTTTTTACAGTTTTATGGTCATGTTGCAAAAACTGGGAATTGCCCTCTCTTTATTCATCGTCGGACAGGTTCTCAGTTACGCCGGACTCATCTCCAGAACCGCCGAAGATCTCCCCGTATCCCAACCGGAATCAGTATTTTGGGCGATTCGGCTGATGGTGGGGCCAATTCCCATTTTCATCCTGTCAATGGGGGTAATTTTGGCTTATTTTTACCCCATCACCCGAGAAGTGCACGCCGAAATTCGGCTGCAACTGCAACGGCGCCACAGTGATTGACAGGTTGGCAAGAAACCGGGTTTTTTGAGACAGTTTTCGGTTCCGATCCAAAATTTTGGTAAAAACCCGGTTTCTAAATCTCTCGTTTGGATCGAATAGTTCTAATATGGTTGATGCGATGATATTTAACCAGACCGGATGACCTTCTGTGCATTAAAAAGGAAATGGTGGGTTACGGCGCGGATGAAAAGTTGTGGGTTGTTCCGAAAAATTATGGCTGCGCCTAACCCACCCGACTGAACTACTGAACTACTTCGGTTCCCATGCCAAATTTTCATAAAAACCCGGTTTCTAATCCTTCGGCCCGATCGCATCAATTGCGGCTTCCAACGCGATCGCCACATGGGTCCAGTGCGTCCCCCCCTGACAGAAGACAATGTAGGGTTCCCGCAGCGGTCCGTCGGCGGACAATTCCGAGGTACTCCCATCAATAAAAGTTCCCCCAGCCATCACCAACTGGCTTTCGTATCCCGGCATTCCCGCCGGCACCGGATCGAGGTAGGAACCGATGGGGGAATGTTGCTGGATCGCCCGACAGAAGGCGATCAGCCGTTCCGGTGAACCCAGTTCGATCGCCTGGATCATATCTCGCCTGGGGGTCATCGGTGCGGGGTTAACCCGGTAGCCGAGTTGGTCAAAAATATAGGCTGTCAGGTGATTTCCCTTCAGGGCTTCCCCCACCATCTGAGGGGCGAGAAATAAGCCCTGGAACAGCAGGCGGTTCTGATCGAAGGTAGCCCCCCCGCTGCTGCCGATACCGGGGGCGGTGAGGCGACAGGCAGCCGCTTCGACCAGATCTGCGCGTCCGGCGACGTAGCCCCCGGCGGTCATGATGGTGCCGCCGGGATTTTTGATCAAAGAACCGGCGATCAAATCCGCCCCCACAGCCGGGGGTTCCCGGTCTTCGACGAATTCGCCATAGCAGTTATCGACGAAACAGATCGTGTCGGGATTTTGCCGTTTGACGATGCGGACGATTTTTTCGATATCGGCGATGGAAAGACTCGATCGCCACGAATAGCCACAGGATCGCTGGATCAACACCAGGCGGGTGCGGGGAGAAATTGCCGTCTCCAAGGCTGGCCAATCTAGATTTCCGTCTGCGGTTAGACCCAATTCGCGGTAGACTATGCCAAACTCTATTAGGGAACCTTGACCTTGTCCGCGCAAACCGATAACCTCTTCGAGGGTATCGTAGGGAGAACCGGCCACGGCCAGCATCTCATCTCCCGGACGCAGACAACCGAACAGGGCTGAGGCGATCGCGTGAGTTCCAGAAACGAACTGCACCCGTACCGCCGCTGCCGGGGCTCCCATGATGTCCGCAACTACGCGATCGAAAGTCTGACGACCCAGATCGTCGTGTCCGTAGCCGGAAACTCCGGCAAAATGATGGGTTCCCACCCGATATCGACGGAAAGCATCCAAAACTCGCCCGAGATTGTGCTTGACCTGCGCGTCAATTCCGGAAAAAATCGGGGATAGTGCCTGTTGGGCTCGATGTAGCTGCTCAGTGCTTTGTCTCATCACCTGATTCACGGTCTATGTGGGCGCTGCATATTATGACGCCAATGGGACTCGTCCATTAATAAATCTGAATATTCATGACGATTGCAACTGAAACCAAACTGAAGATCGATTGGATGACAATCGGCTTTATGGCCATTCTCCACATCGGTGCGCTGTTCGTGCTGCTACCGAGTAATTTTAGCTGGGCCGCTGTTGGTGTGGCCATCTTTTTACACTGGGTGACGGGTGGACTGGGGATCACCCTGGGATATCACCGTCTGGTGACGCACCGCAGTTTTGAGACACCCAAGTGGTTGGAGTATTTTTTTGTATTCTGCGGGACTTTGGCCTGTCAGGGGGGCCCGATCCAGTGGGTGGGCTTGCACCGCATCCACCATCTCTACTCGGACCAACCTCTGGATCCCCACGATTCTAATAAAGGGTTCTGGTGGAGTCACTTGGGCTGGATGCTGTCGGAAGTTCCGGCTAAAGCCGACATCCCCCGTTTCACCAAGGACATCAATCAAGATCCGGTTTACCAGTTTTTCCAAACTTATTTCATTCCCATCCAGATCGCCTTGGGTATCCTCCTCTATTTCCTGGGTGGCTGGCCGTTTGTCGTGTGGGGGCTGTTTTTCCGTATCGTCGCCGTCTTCCACTGCACCTGGTTTGTCAACAGTGCCACCCACAAGTTTGGCTATCAAACCTACGATTCCAAGGATGAATCGAAAAACTGCTGGTGGGTGGCTCTCGTCACCTACGGCGAAGGCTGGCACAACAACCACCACGCTTTCCAATATTCGGCTCGCCACGGCTTGAAATGGTGGGAAATTGATCTAACTTGGATGACAATCCGGCTGCTGCAAATCTTAGGTTTGGCGAAAAATGTCAAACTGGTCGCGGCGGACTAAGAATCATTGATAATTAATAATTAATAATTGATAATTATTAATTGTTAATTGTTAATTGTTAATTGTCACACCTTACCGTTTCCTTGGACGACGTGTTTGAGGGTGGTGAGGGTTTCTAGGCTGATCAGGCCGCGACGGTATCCTTTCTGATTTGACATTCCCAAAAAAATGGCATCCCCTCGGTTTTGATGGCGCGAAAATCGGGGGGATGTGTTGATGAAGGTGAGGGCGCTGTTGGCGTTTTGGGCGAATTGACGGCTTTCGCTGTAGGATTCGGTGGCGAGACAGTTGGCGTGGTTGCTGCTGTACTGGTTCATCCAAGCGATCGCACTTTCGAGGTTTTCGACGAATCGGAACGCGACGGTTTTGTTCAAATAGGGATTAGACCACTCGGCGAATTCGGCCAGGGTCAGTTCGGGAAAGTTTTCGACCAGTTCGCGATCGCCGCGCAGTTCAAACCCTTCCTCCCGCAGGCTGTTCCACAGTCGCACCAGGGAGGAGGTCTTTTGGTTGGGGTCGATGAGGACTTTTTCGATCGCGTTCACCGGGTCGGGTTCGCTTCGATAGCTTTCGAGGATCATCCACCGAGCCAAATCGACGTTAGCCGTGGCGGACCAGTAGAGGTAACAATTTCCCATCGCCGATTTGAGTACCGGGACGGTGGCCTGGTTGACCACCTGTTGGATGAGTTGGGGGCGTCCGTAGGGGATGACGAGATTGATGTGGCGGTCTTGGGTGACTAAGTTGGAGATGGGGTGGTCGGAGTCGGCGGAGATGGCTTCGAGACATCCCGGAGGCATTCCTGCGTCTTCCAAGGCAGATTGGAGGGTGGCGGCGATCGTCTGGTTGGAATAGTGGGCTTCGCTTCCCCCCATCAAAATCAAGCTGTTCGCCGTTTTCAGGCAAAATCCAGCCGCGATCGCCCCGAGTTCGGGAAAGGCTTCGTAAATGAGGGCGATCGCGCCCAAGGGGATGAATTGATAGTAGCCCTGGCACTGTTCGAGTTGGTAGGGGGCGCTCATCACCCGCCCGATGGGGTCGGGGAGGTCGCCGAGCCGTTTCAGGATCTCGACGGTGGTTTCCAGGCGTTTCGGTGTCAGCTTCAACCACTCTCCGATCAGTTCCGGAACCTCCATTTCCCGGCTGGCTTCCAAATCCAGGGTGTTGGCTTCCAGGATGTCGTTCTGTCTCCGCTGCAAGGCATCAGCCATCACCCGTAGCGCCCGACTTCGCGCTTCTCCTGGGATCTGTGTCAATTCGAGGCTGGCGGAGTAAGCCCGACGAACCGGATTGATGGGAGCGGGGGAAGCACTGAAATCGTCGATGATCATTGAGCTTAACGCCTGTAAGCGAGCCAAACCATGAGCGCGGGCAACATCGCCAGCATAACAGCCACCATCGCCCAAAGCAAGATGTTGGGGCCGGGGGAGTACATTGCCAGGGGCAACCAAATCACCAGGGGCACCAGGAGCATCCCCAGGGCGAGGGGCAGGTAGTGCGATCGCAGGCCGGGGGTGGCCCGGTTCCACTGCTGCCCGGTCCACCGCCACACCTGTTTGTAGGGGTAGTGGGTCGAGAGTTGTTCCAGGGAGTACCCGCTTTCGTCAACAACGAAAATTTGCTGACAGCGATCGCACCCGAAGGCATCTGTCAGGGTAATCGGGACGAGCTTCCCCCGCCGCCGACAGGGACAGGGGTACTCATCATTCAGGTCAATTTTCTGAGCTTTTGGAGATGGCACAGCCGATCGTTGTCTTAAATTAAGTTGATCAATGGAGGAGGTTGAAATGAATGCTTCCTTACCGGATCATACTCACCTCTTGGGCCTTGTCAAATATTGGTTTGCAAGGCCCCGGACACAACCCGCACGTTCTGTCCATCTTCCAGATAATAGCGACTTTTTTCTGAATTTGGCCACTATCGATGGATAGAGAACAGCTCAGAGAAGTCGCCGTTCAGCGATCGCACCGAGTCCGATTCTGAATGGGGTCGCTTGGAAAATGGAGCTAAGCGGACTCGAACCGCTGACTTCCTCAATGCCATTGAGGCGCTCTACCAACTGAGCTATAGCCCCAAGCCGTATCTTCTAATGTATCTCAACTGTCGGGGGTGTGTCAAGATTTTTGAGAAAATTTTTGGACGGCTTTCAAATTGGGGCGGATGCGCCCCCTCACATATAAGGATGGGGGTGATTGGAGATTTGGGTGAGGTGGTCGATACAAGACCCCATGAGAAAGTAAACCACGACCATCGCGGCAGCCGAAATGGCTACCAAAATGCCCGCCAGGACGAAGGAAAACTCCCGATAGCGGGCGGCCTGCTGCATCAGATGCACGGACCAGGCCACCAGGGCGACGTCAATTATTAGAATAGGAATCAGCATAAGTTACGTTTCGTAACATTTCCTCTATTCTAACAGGAGTTTTGTAACTGAGCCGAGATTCCAAAATTTAGTTGGGCATTTCGAGCAACCCCCCACAGGAAGGAAATTACAGGGGCTGAGGGTCGAGATTTCGGGTGGGGATCTGGCGGTCGGCTAGGTAAGATTTGATTTCCGAGACGCTTAACTGTCCGTAATGTAAGAGGGAGGCCAGCAGGGCGGCTTCGGCCCGTCCCTGGGTCAGGGCTTCGTAGATGTGCTCGCAGGTCCCCGCACCGCCCGACGCGATCACCGGAATTTCGACCATTTCCGCGATGGTTCGGGTCAGTTCTAGGTCGTAGCCCGCCTGGGTTCCGTCCGCGTCCATACTCGTCACCAGAAGCTCTCCCGCGCCCCTTTTCGTCACTTCCTGCGCCCAGGCGATCGCGTCCAAGCCCGTATTTTCCCGGCCTCCCCGCACGAAAACGTCCCAACCGGGATTTTCCGGATCGGTGCGGCGGCGGGCGTCGATCGCGACTACAATACACTGGGCACCGAAGCGATCGCTCGCCCGATTGATAAATTCCGGGTCGCGAACCGCCGCCGAGTTGATACTGACTTTATCGGCCCCCGCCCTTAACAAATTTTTAATTATCTCTAAGTTTTGGATACCCCCCCCGACGGTGAGGGGGATAAACACCTGTTCGGCGGTCCGGTAGACCACATCGATGATGATGTCCCGGTCTTCGTGGGTGGCGGTGATGTCCAGAAACACCAACTCGTCGGCCCCCGCCTCGTTGTAGGCGGCGGCCAATTCCACCGGATCTCCGGCATCTTTGAGATCGACAAAATTCACACCCTTGACCACCCGGCCGGCCTTCACGTCCAGACAGGGCAAAATTCGTTTCGCCAGCATCGCAGTTCCTCAAATATCGGGGGAAAATTTTTCCCTATACAGTTTATATGAACAGGGAGTCGGGAATCGGGAGTCGGGAGTCGGGGACGGGGGAGAATCTAAAATCTAAAATTCCATAAATTCCATCACG
The DNA here is from genome assembly GCA_050045915.1 of Limnospira sp. GTDB lineage: Bacteria > Cyanobacteriota > Cyanobacteriia > Cyanobacteriales > Microcoleaceae > Limnospira. The sequence continues at coordinate 40,091 of JBNGCR010000003.1, read as the reverse complement.
GGAATTTGACTGCGGAACCGGATCGATCACCTCCAACCAGAAGTAGGGAATGGGGTTGAGTATTGTCAACCCCGCAGATATTGGGAAGGTTGGGGATGAAGCGAATTCGGAAGGGGTTGAGTGCGGCTATTGTCGGAATGGCAGCGATATTGATATTTTCAGGAAATGCGATCGCGCTGATGGCGGGGGAAATCGATCGCCTCAGTCGCCGCGTCACCGTCCGCATCGACGGCATCAATCCCGGTTCCGGGGTGATTATTGCCAGGGAAGATAATGTTTACTACGTCCTCACGGCCAACCACGTCGTCCGCAGTCCCGACGAATATACCATCGTCACCGATGGCGGGGAACGGTATCCCCTCGATTATGATCGCGTGATCAAATTGCCGGGAATCGATTTGGCCATGTTGCAATTCGAGAGCGATCGCACCTATCCCGTCGCCGAAATTGCCGATTATAATTACGATGCCGACTCGCGACATATTTTTATTTCCGGCTGGCCGGAATCTCGAGATCGCAGCTTCACCGCCGGGTTGCTGGTGAGCGAAGCCTACAAACTCGCCTTCGTGAAAGAACCGTTTTCGCGGGGTTACGATTTGTTTTATACCAATTTGACGGGGTTGGGAATGAGCGGGGCGCCGATTTTGGATACCGAGGGCCGGGTGATCGGCATCCACGGGATGACGGAGGGTCAGATCCTCTACGATGAAACGACGCGAATGAGCGATCGTGTTTTGGTGGGATACAGTGCAGGGATTCCGATGCAGCGGTTTTTGCAGTCCGGAATTCAACTGAATTTGAACGTCAGCAGCGACGAACCGCCGAGTCCCACCGCCGAAGAATTGCAGTCCATTTCGCGATATTTACAAGTTCCGGAAGTGGACGATCGCTTCAGTGCGGTGGATTGGACGAACCGGGGAAACCAATTATATCGCTTGGAACGGTGGCGGGAGGCGTTGGAGGCGTTTGAACGGGCGATCGCTTTGCAGGCGGATTTTTACCCGGCTTGGTACGGTCGGGGGAATGCGTTATCTTCCTTGGGGCGGTACGATGAAGCGATGCAATCCTACGATCGCGCCACCCAACTCCATCCCAACTTTTATCCGGCATGGCGCGATCGCGGGGCGGTGTTGATGTCCCTGAACCGGACGGATGAGGCGTTGCAAGCCTTTGATCGCCTGATCGAAATCAAACCGGAGGATTACGGGATCTGGTATTTGCGGGGAAACCTGCTGATGAACCGGCGACGGGACTACCGGGGGGCGGCGGAATCTTACGATCGCGCGATCGCCGTCAAACCCGATTTTATCCCGGCTTTGATTGCCAGGGGGCGGGCTTTATTTCGTCTCGGAAATTATGAGGCGGCGATCGTATCGGTGGAAAATGTCCTCGATCTCGACCCCGAATTGGGGGAGGTTTGGGTGTTGAAAGGGGCGATTTTGATGGAGTTGAGGCGGTATGCCCAGGCTCTCAACGCCTACAGTCGCGCGATCGAAATTGACTCTAATAATGCCCGGGGATGGTTCGGGAAGGCGATCGCTTTGACCCGACTGAACCGCGATCGGGAGGCCAGAACCGCCGCTACCCGGGCGTTACGCATCAATCCGGGCGATCGGGATATTATCGAGTTTTTGCGACGATTTCGAGAAACTGATATCGATTATCGTTGAACGGTGATGCGATCTCCTATTTCCGTCCGCAGATTACGCAGATTACGCAGATTACACGATTATTGCACTCCCCCGAGAAAAGGCAATAGGCAAGAGGCAATAGGCAAAAGTTTGAAGCCGCTTCAGAAGATGGCACCCAGGAATCATAACTGTTTAAGCGGACATGATATGAGGGCTAATTTGCACTCCCCCGAGAAAAGGCAATAGGCAAGAGGCAATAGGCAAAAGTTTGAAGCCGCTTCAGAAGATGGCACCCAGGAATCATAACTGTTTAAGCGGACATGATATGAGGGCTAATTTGCACTCCCCTCCCCCAAAATTGGGGGAGGGGTTGGGGGTGGGGGCTAATGTAATAACAAAACCGGACAGTGGGCGAGGCGGGCTACCTGTCCGGCCACCGACCCGATCAAAACCCGTTTAACCCCCGTGTAGCCGTGGGTGGGCATGACGATCAATTCGATGCCCCTGTCTTTTGCATAGTCTACAATTTCATGGCTGGGAGTGCCGATCGCAATTTGAACCTGTACCCCCTCATAACCCCGTTCTTGCAACTGGGTTCTCAGGGCGGCTTCGGCGTGTTGTCGGCGGGACTCTGAACTGACGGCTTTCCATACCATCCCCGGTTCGGCGGGATGCAATTTGGGGAGGACGTGCAGGACGTGAACTTGGGAGATTTCTTTTACAAATTCTCGGGCGGGTTCGAGGGCGGTGAAAGACAGATCGGAGAAATCTGTCGGGACGAGGACTGCTTTTTTTTGAAGCCAATTCATATTAATTTGTTAATTATGTTCAACTAATTCAGATAGTTACCTCTTGGGGAGATAACGAACTGCCTTTAGATTACCACGCTCTCAGGTTTTGTAGATGGGCGATCGCAGGTTGAAAAAGGCAGGTCAATCAAGGGCGGGGGACAATCAAGGGCGATCGGGCCATCTGGTGGCTTCTGAACCCCCACCCGCCACAGAGAAACCGAGTTTTTATCAGTGTTTTAGTTGAGCCATGCAGATATGCCCCTCCCCGCTTTTCGCCAAATTCTGAAACAGCAAGATATCCCGCTTTACTCTTAGGATGAGGTTAAATGACTACCCAAATAAGCGATCGCCAAATTTATGATCGCCTAGGAATTACCCCTGAACAACTGGCTGAATTTTGCCAACGTTGGCAGATCGTCGAACTTGCCTTATTTGGCTCTATTCTCCGAGATGACTTTAAAGACTTGCCCTCGTTAGTGAGTTTCTCGACTCCCTAGAAGCCTCAATACACCCTAAGAATCTATAGATTTAGAATCCAGGTGAATCTCAACTTTTGCCCTCCAGTTGAGCTCCAACTGGAATTGAGCGCTATCTCCGTTGGCGGCAATTTCAACCCAGCCGTGGGAACCGATCAGGCTTAGGAGGCTGCCGGGGTGGATGTCGCCGTAGGTTTGGCGGCTGGGAATAATCGACCGTTTCGGGGAGGTGGGAAATGTCACCGTCCAGGATGTTCCCGCCACCCGATCGCCCGGAATATTTGTAATTAAATTGCCGAAGCGATCAATATGTTGAATGCATCCTTCGATGGTGTTTTGGGTCTGTTTCGGGTCGGGTAAGGAGAGGTCGGCGAGGGTGTGGCGATCGATGGGAGTCCCGAGTTCTTGAATGGGAACTCCCCCCGCTAGATGGGCGGCGGCGGGGGTAAAAATATCTCGACCGTGAAAGGTTGCGCTGGGTTCTGGGGTGCGCCAATAGTGAGAATTGGTTAATTCTACAGCGGTGATGATTTCCTGTTGTTTGATAATACCGCTTAACAAGCCGTTATCCGGTCCGACCAGATATCCGGTGGGAAGTTGAAGTGCGATCGCCCGTCGCTTTGTTCCCACCCCCGGATCGACGACCGCGACGTGAACGGTTCCTTCTGGAAAATAAGGATAGGCATTCATCAAGCAAAATCGCCCCGCCATGATATTTTGGGGGGGAATCTCGTGGGTGAGGTCGATGACGGTGAGGGTGGGGTCGATCTGGGCGATGACTCCTTTCATGACGCCGACATAGACATCATTTAGACCAAAATCGGTGAGTAAGGTGATGATTCGAGATAAAGACATGGTGGAATGTTAATCTGTCAATTTAAAAGATGAGGAGACTCGAATGCGATCGCAGTGGGAAAATTTTCTGACCAATTTAGGAGACTGGCAGGGTTCTTTTACTGAAATTTCCCCAGGGGGAGACATTTTGAAGGATACCCCCAGCCGGCTTATGTTGGAAGGGTTGCAGGATAACCAAGCCGTCCGCCTGACGTTGCAGCGGTTTCCCCCGGACTCCCCGTTTGACCCTGGTGCGGGAACGAAAAACCTGTTGACCGTTGTTGGTATTTTCTTCTAATTCCAGGGAAGCGCGATCGATAACACCATCAAAAAAGCCCCCCACCGGATGGTGGAGGACTTAGTTTAATTACCTGAGTGTAGGGGTTCAGTTTAACCGAACTTGCCGGCAGTCGAGGCAATCAGGAAGGCTGCGTAGGTCAGGATATAGCCGACAGTGAAGTGAGCCAAACCGACGACGCGAGCTTGAATGATGGACAGTGCAACAGGCTTGTCCTTCCAGCGAACCAGGTTCGCCAAAGGAGTGCGCTCATGAGCCCAAACGATAGTCTCGATGAGTTCCTGCCAGTAACCCCGCCAGGAGATGAGGAACATGAAACCGGTTGCCCAAACCAGGTGTCCGAACAGGAACATCCAGGCCCAGACGGACAGGTTGTTGGTTCCGAAGGGATTGTAGCCGTTGATCAACTGGGAAGAGTTCAACCACAGGTAATCGCGGAACCATCCCATCAGGTAGGTGGAGGACTCGTTGAACTGAGCAACGTTGCCCTGCCAGATGCCCAGGTGCTTCCAGTGCCAGTAGAAGGTCAACCAGCCCAGGGTGTTGAGCATCCAGAACATCGCGAGGTAGAAGGAGTCCCAAGCGGAGATGTCGCAAGTACCGCCACGGCCGGGGCCATCACAGGGGAAGGCATAGCCGAAGTCTTTCTTGTCGGGCATCAGCTTGGAGCCGCGGGCATCCAGAGCACCCTTGACGAGAATCAGGGTGGTGGTGTGCAGGCCGAGGGCGATCGCGTGGTGGACCAGGAAATCGCCAGGGCCGATGGTCAGGAACAGGGAGTTTTTGCCGGAGTTGATGGCATCCAGCCAGCCGGGCAACCAAACGTTGCCGTAGTTGGGCCAGGCGGTGGTGGCGATGCTGTCGGAATTGGACAGCAGCACGTCCATCGCGTAAACCGCTTTACCGTGAGAAGCCTGAATGAACTGGGCGAAGACCGGTTCGATCAGGATTTGCTTTTCGGGGGTTCCGAAAGCGACCACGACGTCGTTATGGACGTACAGGCCCAGGGTGTGGAATCCGAGGAACAGAGACACCCAGCTCAGGTGAGAGATGATTGCCTCTTTGTGATCCAAAACGCGAGCCAAAACGTTCCCCTTGTTTTGCTCCGGATCGTAGTCGCGAACCAGGAAGATGGCGCCGTGGGCGAATGCACCGACCATGATGAATCCAGCGATGTACTGGTGGTGGGTGTAGAGGGCGGCCATCGTGGTGTAATCCCGAGCCATGAAGGCGTAGGGAGGCAAGGCGTACATATGCTGTGCCACCAGGGAGGTGATCACCCCGAGGCAAGCCAGGTGCCAGCCCAACTGGAAGTGCAGGGAGTTGTTGTAGGTCTCGTAGATGCCTTGGTGGGGCATATTGAACGGACCCTCAACCTTACGGCCAAAGAACTCTTTGGCGTCGCACATTTCTTTGATGCTGTGACCGATACCGAAGTTGGTCCGGTACATATGGCCGGCGATGATGAAGATCACCGCGATCGCCAGGTGGTGGTGAGCCATGTCGGTCAGCCACAGGGACTCAGTTTGGGGGTGGAAGCCGCCCAAGAAGGTCAGGATCGCAGTCCCAGCCCCTTCGGAAGTACCGAACATATGGCTGGCAGTGTCGGGATTCTGAGCGTAAACTCCCCAGTTTCCGGTGAAGAAGGGAGCCAGACCCGCCGGGTGGGGCAGGGTGCTCAGGAAGTTGTCCCAACCGACGTGCTGCCCGCGAGACTCGGGGATGGCGACGTGAACCAGGTGACCCGTCCAAGCCAAGGAGCTAACGCCGAACAGACCGGCCAAGTGGTGGTTCAGCCGAGATTCGGCGTTCTTGAACCAGGACAGGCTGGGGCGGTACTTGGGCTGGAGGTGCAGCCAGCCGGCGAACAGGAAGACTGCGGCCAGCAGGAGCAGGAAGATGGAACCCTGGTACAGGTCTCCATTGGTCCGCATCCCGATGGTGTACCACCAGTGGTAAACACCGGAGTATGCGATATCGACGGGGTTGGACGCGCCAGCTTGGGTGAACGCATCAACGGCGGGTTGGCCGAATTGGGGGTCCCAGATCGCGTGGGCGATGGGACGGACGTTTAAGGGATCTTTGATCCACTGTTCAAAATTGCCTTGCCAGGCGACGTGGAACAGGCTGCCAGAAGTCCAGAGAAAGATGATGGCGATGTGTCCGAAGTGGGAGGCAAAAATCTTTTGGTAAAGATTCTCCTCCGTCATTCCATCATGGGTCTCGAAATCGTGGGCTGTGGCAATCCCGTACCAAATCCGACGAGTGGTCGGATCTTGAGCCAGATCCTGGCTAAATTTTGGGAATTTCGTTGCCATAAGTCCTAACTAAATCGTGTTCTCGTCGAGTCTGCCCGGGGAAAATTGAGGCGGTTTCACCCTCTGTTTTGGAGGAGCAGAACTGCCCCAATTCCCGAGCAGAGATCTCTCATCCTACGGAGATGATTCGGGCTAAGAAGAACGCCCAGGTCGTGACAATTCCTCCGAGGAGGTAGTGCGCGACCCCAACCGCACGACCCTGAATGATGCTCAGAGCGCGAGGCTGAATTGCGGGAGCCACTTTGAGCTTGTTGTGCGCCCAAACGATAGACTCGATCAGTTCTTGCCAGTAGCCGCGGCCGCTGAACAGGAACATGAGGCTGAATGCCCAGACGAAGTGAGCCGCCAAGAACATCAAACCGTAGGCCGAAAGGGCTGACCCGTAGGAGTTGATCACCTGAGAGGCTTGCGCCCACAGGAAATCACGCAACCACCCATTAATGGTAATCGCACTTTGTGCAAAGTTGCCATTGGTGATGTGGGTGATTGTACCGTCAGAGGCGACGGTTCCCCAAACGTCAGATTGCATCTTCCAACTGAAGTGGAAAATTACAATTGACAGGGAATTGTACATCCAGAACAGGCCGAGGAACACGTGGTCCCAACCCGAGACTTGGCAGGTGCCGCCGCGACCGGGTCCGTCGCAGGGGAACCGGAATCCCAATTCGCTCTTGTCAGGAATCAGGCGGGAGTTGCGGGCGTACAGGACACCCTTGAGCAGGATCAGAACGGTCACGTGGATGGTGAAGGCGTGGATGTGGTGGACCATGAAGTCCGCCGTACCCAGCGCGATCGGCATCATCGCGACCTTGCCGCCGACGGCAACGACATCACCGCCGAAAGCGGGGCTGACGCTGGCCAGGGCGTTGGGGGCAGTGCTGCCCGGTGCCAGGGTGTGCAGGTTTTGCACCCACTGGGCGAAGATAGGTTGCAGTTGAATCCCCGTGTCGGAGAACATATCCTGGGGACGGCCGAACGCACGCATGGTGTCGTTGTGGACGTAGAGTCCGAAGCTGTGGAAGCCCAGGAAGATGCAGACCCAGTTGAGGTGGGAGATGATCGCATCGCGGTGACGGATCACGCGATCCAGCAAGTTGTTGACGTTCTTGGCCGGATCGTAATCCCGAACCATAAAGATGGAGCCATGAGCGCCAGCACCCACAATCAAGAATGCTCCGATCCACATATGGTGGGTGAACAGAGACAGTTGGGTGGGATAGTCTGTCGCGATATAAGGATAGGGAGGCATCGCATACATGTGGTGGGCCACGATGATGCTCAACGATCCCAACATAGCCAAGTTGATGGCGAGTTGCGCGTGCCAGGAAGTGGTCAGGATTTCATACAGACCCTTATGACCTTCACCGGTGAAGGGGCCTTTGTGAGCCTCCAGGATTTCCTTCATGCTGTGGCCGATGCCCCAGTTTGTCCGGTACATATGGCCAGCGACGATGAACAGGACGGCCAGAGCCAAGTGGTGATGAGCTGTGTCAGACAGCCACAAGCCACCGGTCTGCGGGTTCAGTCCACCTTTGAAGGTCAGGAAGTCGGCGTAAACTCCCCAGTTGAGCGTGAAGAAGGGCATCAGACCTTCTTTGAAGCTCGGATACAGTTCTGCCATCAAGCTGGAGTTCAGGATGAACTCGTGGGGCAGGGGAATATCCTGGGGCGCCACTCCGGAGTCGAGCAGCTTGTTGATGGGGAGGGACACATGAATTTGGTGTCCGGCCCAACCCAAGCAACCCAAGCCCAGCAGTCCGGCCAGGTGGTGGTTCATCATCGACTCCACGTTCTGGAACCATTCCAGTTTGGGAGCACGCTTGTGGTAGTGGAACCAACCGGCGAACAGCATCAGGCCCGCCATCACCAGGGCACCGATCGCGGTGCAGTAGAGTTGGAACTCGTTGGTGATGCCGGAGGCCCGCCAGAGCTGGAACAGTCCAGAAGTGATCTGGATGCCCTGGAAACCACCACCTACATCGGCATTTAAAATTTCTTGGCCAAAGATCGGCCAAACCACTTGAGCACTGGGCTTGATCCCGGTGGGATCGGTCAGCCAGGCTTCGTAGTTGGAAAACTTCGCGCCGTGGAAGTAGGCACCACTGAGCCAAATGAAGATGACTGCGAGATGGCCAAAGTGGGCGCTAAAGATTTTGCGCGAAATATCTTCTAAATCGCTGGTATGACTATCGAAGTCGTGAGCGTCGGCGTGTAGGTTCCAAATCCAGGTTGTCGTACTTGGACCTTTAGCAAGATCGCGGCGAAAATGACCGGGCTTTCCCCATCTTTCAAAAGATGTGGGAGTTGGGTCCTTGTCTACCGTGACCTTCGCTTTTGCCTCCCGCTCTGGAGGACTGATGGTCATTTAGACTCTCCTCTCCGTATCACAAAAAACAAGAAATGTTGCAGACCCTGAAGGACGGTTGTTAAAACCCCTTCAACATCCTTTGCAAAAGTTTAGAACTCTCTTAACCTTTGCCGGGGACAACACCATACCCTTGGTTTTGCCTTGTGTATTTAAAGGCGTATTTTAGCGACAACTGCCGACTTTTGTCGATAGCAGTTTGTTATGCTGCAGCTCGGAAGCTGTTGTCTCTACATGATATATCATCTTTCCGAGTCACATGGGATGGGTCGGTAACAATAATTAAGAATTGCTAAAACGCCCATTAAATATGGGGTTGAGCCGATTTAACCCGGAAAAAGCCGTAAATATCCGCATTGAACAGTTACAAAACTTAAAATTTCTGGGACATGAAGTAGCTTGGTATACCAAATTGAGCTGGGCTGAGAAGGCTGTTGGCCACCCGCCCCGATCGCCCCAAATTGCCGGTTTGTCGGGCCGGGTATTTGGGAGGCGGTCTTTTTGGGCTATAGTTCCCTATGAAAGGCATCCGTCCAAATTATCGATCCGGGTTTTTAGGAGTATTTAACGTGTCTGTTCTGAATTGGTGGTGGACTCCGATCAAACGACTGCTGAGTGTCGTACTCGTGGCAGTCCTCATATTTCCCTTGGCGGGGTGCGGCTCCCCCGAACAAACGTTGGAATCTGTCCCCAGTCCGCCCTCCTCCCCCAAACCCCCGAAACAAAAGATTGCAGAAGTTTCCCCCCCAGACTTAATTCAAAAACTGCATCCGGCCCTCGATCGCTACCAACCCCAGGTCAAAATACTCATTCCCCAACCTGAAGAAATCCTTCCGGACAACACCGTAACGGTCCGACTGGATGTCCGGGACTTTCCCACCTTCCGAGATGAAACCCTCGGTTTGGGACCCCACCTCCATTTAATTCTCGACGACGGACGCGATCGCGACATTTACAACCCCCAAGATCCCGTCATCCTTCCCGACCTAAAACCCGGAACCCACACGCTGCGAGTGTTCGCCGTCTACCCCTGGGGCGAGAGCTTCAAAAACGACGGCGCTCTCTCCACCACCACCTTCCACGTTTACACCAAAACCCCCGACAATCACCCCGATCTCAGCCTTCCCCTGCTCACCTACAACCGCCCCCGGGGAACCTACGCGGCGGAACCCATCCTCCTCGACTTCTATTTGGACAACGCCCCCCTGCACCTCGTCGCCCAAGAAGATCCCGAAGATGAAATCGTCGATTGGCGCATCCGCGTCACCGTCAATGGCGAAAGTTTCGTCCTCGATCGCTGGGAACCCATCTATTTAAAAGGATTCCAACCGGGCAAAAACTGGGTTCAACTCGAATTCCTAGACGAACTCGGAGAACCCCTCGATAACGTTTACAACAACACCGCCCGAGTTCTCACCTACGATCCCGACAGCCAAGACACCCTCTCCCAACTCGTGCGGGGCCAACTCTCCCTGGCCCAAGCCCGGAGTTTGGTCGAATCCGACTCTATCAGTCCCGTCGTCCCCGTCCCCGAAGTTGAAGAAGAGATAGAAATCCCCGTCGAGGAAGAACCCGTCATCGAAGAAGAACCCGAAACCTCGGTGGTTGAAGAACCCGTCATCGAAGAAGAACCCGAAACCCTCGTCGAGGAAGAACCCGTCATCGAAGAAGAACCCGAAACCCTCGTCGAGGAAGAACCCGTCATCGAAGAAGAACCCGAAACCCTCGTCGAGGAAGAACCCATCATCGAAGAAGAATCCGAAACCCCCGTCGAGGGAGCCTCAGAAGAACCGGAAAC
>JBNGCR010000003.1:0-29480 GCA_050045915.1 Limnospira sp. | reverse complement strand
TCATCGAAGAAGAATCCGAAACCCCCGTCGAGGGAGCCTCAGAAGAACCGGAAACCTCGGTGGTGGAAGAACCCGAAGCAGCCGAACCGGAGTTCGTACCCCCAACCAAGCCGGAAATCCCGGAGGAACCGGCTGAAAACCCGATCCAAAAATTCTTGGGACGATTCCAACTCCCCAAATTCGGCGGAAACGGTGAAGAAACCCCGAGTTCCGAACCCTCCGAAGGGGGTATCCAAAACATTCTCAATCGCTTCCAGATTCCCTTCTTGAATTCTGAGGAACCCGAACCTGCTGCCCCGGCGACGTTGCCGGAAATTGTAGAGGAAGTGCCGGAACCCCAGGCTGTCGAAGAACTCCCGCCGGAAGCATCCCCCAATTTGATACCCGATTTGGATTTACCCATCGAGGAGGATATTGAAGAACCTGCCATCGAGGAAGTTTTTGAGCTCGAACCCGAACCGATGCCGGAAGTGGAGAGTGAAGAAGCCACCATCGAAGATATCGAACCCGAACCGATGCCGGAAGTGGAGAGCGAAGAAGCCGCCATCGAAGACATCGAACCCGAACCGATAACAGAAACGGAAGTGGAAGTCGAGGCATCCCCCGCCGAGGAAGTTTTTGAACCGGAACCCGAACCGGTAGAAATGGAAGCCGAGGAAGTCCCCGCCAAAACTGTTTCAAATTCCCAATCGGAAGCATAAAAATGACTGATTCAACGCCGACCCAAAATCCCGTCCAGTATTACACCTGGCAGGGATATCAATGCGCCTACGAATTTCATCTGCCCGCAAATGCGGAAACCTCAGCCAGTCCCCTTCTACTCGTGCACCCCATTGGCGTGGGGTTGTCCCGCCGTTTTTGGTATCGATTTTGTCGGGAGTGGCGGGGCGGTGGTGGCGAAAATGCCATTTACAACCCCGATTTGATCGGGTGTGGGGAGAGTGAAAAACCCCCCGTCGCCTATCAAGTTGAGGACTGGGCGGAACAATTGCAGGAATTGATAAAAACGGTGATCAAACAACCGGTAATTGTAGTTGTTCAGGGGGCTTTGTTGCCGGTGGCGATCGCACTGGGAAAAAAATATCCGGACAGTGTGCGGGGCATGGTTTTATCCGGCCCCCCGGCTTGGCCGGTGATGACGGAGGCTTCATCTGACCTGCGGCAGCGTTTGCTTTGGAATCTCTTTTTTGATGCCCCCGGCGGACGTTTGTTGTGGAGTTATGCGCGTCGGGAACAGTTTTTAAAGTCTTTTTCGATTCGCCAATTGTTTGCGGAGGCGAAGGATGTCGATCGCGAGTGGTTGGATTTGCTGGCGGTGGGTGCGCGGGAGGCGAGAAGTCGCTACGCGGTGTTTTCTTTTTTGGCGGGATTCTGGCGGCAAGATTACGCGCCGGACATGGCAAATTTGAGTCAACCCACCCTCGTCGTCATCGGCGATCGCGCTTCGAGTATCAGCCGCAGCGGTAAATCGGAAACTCCGGAGGATCGAAAAACAGCTTACGAAAAAGGGTGGAAAAATGCCCGGGCGATCGTGATTCCAGGGCGCAATGTTTTGCCTTACGAAGAAACCGAAAGGTTTGTGAAAGTGACTCGCGAGTTTGTGAGTCAGCTTTAGCACCGCTTGGGAATCAATTCCCAAGCTAACAGCCGAAATCATCTGAAGATGATTGGGGTTTTTCTCCCTACACCCTACACCCCAGCGCTAGTTTTTGAGGGTGTCTTCGATCTGTTTCAACACCGCTGCTTCCTCCGAGGTGACGATGCCATCGAGTTCGGCGATTTTCTGGCATTGGGCCAAAAGTGCGATCGCGAAATCGCCGTCAATTTGGGCGAGGAGGGTTTCCAGGGGAGGGGGAGAATCGATGGTTTGCGCGATCGCTTCCAGAGAGGCGGGACTCAGATTGGCGACTTCCAAGTCCGGCAAAATCGTTTCCCAGGTGCGATCGGGATTTCCCGCTAAAATCACATGAACCAAAATCTGATTCATAATCGTTTCTTGGGTTATTGCAAATTGCAGATACTCTTGACTTTTTTCGGTCGCAGCTTCCAGGGTTTGAGGTGCTGTTGCAGAATTTAGTTTTGCCTCGTAAAAACGACAAGTTGCATATCCCAAAGTATAGAGAATTACTGCATTGCTACTCGCACCGATAACCATTCCCACAAGCGGAACATTTCGCAAAAATCCTGATCCGAGTTTGGCTGCCAATTTTCCTCCACCTTTGGCTAATCCCAAGACAGCTAAAATCTCTGCCGCAACTTCTGCTTTCCGGGCGGGATCTTGTAGATCGAAACCGTAAGCACCGGCAATTTCATAAACCATTTCTGCTTGCAACATACTTGTCGTTGCAAAGTCAACAACCAAGAGTGCCATTGCCGCTCCCGGCACTGCACTTGTCGCCAGTCCCGCTCCACAGCCAAACATGGCTTTTTTGACCATCAAACGGTGGGCAATTTCCGCAGGCGTTTCATCGGGATGCTGTTCTTTGAGTTGGTTCACCTCAACTTCAACTTTGACAATATCCACATTATCTACAATTACCATAAGCTGGTTTGTGAACTTCTGAGAAATAGAGTCAAAACCCGGAATTTTCTCAGTAAATTCAGAAAAATTTGCGAAGTTTTCAGAAGCATACAAAGCTGTATTCATCATGGCTTGGCTTGCTTGACCGGCAAAACTTCCGACGGTTTCTGCACCGGATTTGACACCCCCCGCGATCGCGCCGCCAAAACCCGCCGCTGTGTTGCCAACATTTTGACCGGTTTGAGTTGCCAAACTTCCGACTGTATTGGTCGTGTTGGCGACACCCGATTTCACGGATTCTCCCGCATTGGTGGCGATTTCGGCCACCGAATCGAACCAAGAATTAAACGAGAAACGCTTTTTATTCTGGGGTGCGATCGCCGAACTTTCTGAGGTGTCTTCGTCGATCATATCGGCGGGCGGTTCCAAATCCTCCAAGTTAAACTTCTCTTGCCAAGCGGGGAAATCATCTCCGGTTTTTTTACCATAAATTTTGACCGTCTCGATCGGGGTTTCCGGAAAAGTTGAGAAACCCCGTTTGAGCCATTCCACCAGAACGACTTGGGGCGGAACTTTACTCGCCTCGAACATAAGTTGCAGGCAACCCGAATCGAAGGACGCTTTCGCGTTGACTCCTTTGGGATTCAGTTTGCGATTCAACACCGCCGCGATCGCCTTCGGATTGCCCTGTTGAACCAGTTCTTTGACGGTTGCTGATTTGGATTGAGTATTGACCATGAATCGACTCCTGTTGATTTGAGTATAAAAAGCAGTTTTTAGTCGCCCGTTTTTTTCGTCCAGCCTTTCAACATCGAATTGACGGTGTTGGCTGTATTTCCGAGATGCTTTCCGGCTTCCGATGTCACATTCCCGCCCAAATTCCAGGTCGCACTCACCGCAGAATTGACCTGTTTTCCGACCACTTGACCCGCATTTGTTCCGGCTTCGTAAATTTGATTAAACGCCTTTTTCAGGGGTTCGGGAGTGGCGTCATCGACGGCCTTGGCAAGTTTAGAAGTCCCCTCTCCCAGCCAGCCGGACGCCACATCAAACACCCCCGCAGCGGTTTCCATCGTCACCCCGTAGGCGACTTTCACCTGATCCGGTGTGGAGTTATCGATTTTTTCAATAACGGCTTGACGCTGTTCTTCGCCGAGGTTTTCCCACACCTGTTTTCCGATAATTCCGACTCCCGCGATCGCCACCACAGCCGCCCCGGTGGACACCGAAGAAACGATCGCCGCCCCCGCTTCCACGCCCTTTTGAGAGGCTTTGACGGTAGTTTTTGCCGTGGTGACGACGAATTTTTTCCACTCCGGATCGATTTCCTGCCAAATTGCTTGTAAAACCGATACCCCCAACAGTGCGGCTCCGACGGGGGGAAACAGCAGCACGGCGGTCGTAATCACGCCGGATGTGAAGGCACGGGGTCCCACTTGGGCGATCGCGCGATCGAGGCTTATTTCATCCTGCAAAACCTGAATAATCACCGGAAAAACTTCGACCCCGACGGTAAATCCGAGGGCGGCGACGGCGTTTCCTCCCATCAACTTTTGCAGCACTTTGATGGCGACACCGCGAATGAAGCCACTTTTCAAACCTTCGATGGTGACGGATAAAATTTTATCTAATTCTTCCCGGGCGAGTTCCTGTTCTCCCCGACAATACGCCCCCAATACTTTGATCGATTGCAATAAAATATTGATGCTGGCATTGACGGCCGCACCTTCCACCCCCGCGCCGCCAATTTCTCCGACGGTGGCGGCAGCATTCATGATTTCTGCGGCGAGATAGGGGTTTTCGGCGACCCAAACGGCGACATCTTGAGAGACGGGGATACTTTTAATCCCATCGACATCGATAACAACGGTGGTTCCAGCGATGCCTTGATTTTCGATATTGGTGAGAATGTCGCCCCGGTAGTGGCTGGAGTTCGCCTGGTTTTCGACGTATTTTGTGGAACCCGCTTTGGCTTGAATTTCGGCGATGACTTCTCCGATTTTATCGATGTAGATATCGGGGCTGTATTTTGTGGTTCCGTCGGCGGGGATTTGATAGGCTCGGGAGTCGGAATTGTTGAGGGCGGCGTTGATGTTAAAACCGATCGCCTGCAAGTGCTCGAAGGCGAACCCGAACGCCTGGGGATTTTGGCTGATATTTCCGTCGCCTTTGTTGATCAAACCGGCTCCGGGTGTTATCATAGTTTTGGTTCCGTCCCGCACCGTTTGAGCGGCGGTGGAAACGTTTTGGGTGAGGCTGGGAATCAATCCATTCAGAATGGCGTCGATTTTGTCTTTCATGGCCGGAATTGCAATGTTAATCCCAGCATATAATTTAACTCTCTCCCCGCCATCCGTGGATTTACCGAATTTTCAGGTTTTGGGATGTATCGATATGATCCCGAGTCTCTGAAAAATTTGAACCACAGAGGCACGGAGGACACGGAGGGGGAATTCTATAGCAGTTGTCTATCTGCTGCGATACGGTCAGATCCCCCTAAATCCCCCTTGACAAGGGGGACTTTGAGTCAACCGGCGTATTGAAAATTGCCGTAGTATTGAATTACATCATACCGGATTCCTGGAGGGCTCGATTGAGAGGGTCGGAAACGTTGAGATATTCTGACCATTGCCAAAGGTAGTCCAGGTCGAGGCGTTCCCGTTGTATTTTGATCGCACCCAATATATCTCGCCATTGTTTCTGGGATTCATTTGGGGCAATTTTAATCAATGCCAGCTTTTGTAAAATGGTATCTTCTGGAGTGCAAAGGTAAAAGGCTTTGTCCGGATTGTCTTCGGGGACGTACAATTGACGGTGGCTCATTTTTGATGTGGAAAAATCGTCGGTTCTGGAGATGAAAATATCGGCTTTTTCGAGGGAGTTTAAATCAATCAGGTTAAATGAACCGATTCGACCGGAAATCGCATCTCTTACGGCTACATCACTGACATAAAAATCCGCTCCGAATGTTTGGATGAAGATTTCGACCTGAGAGAATTCGAGGTAGATGACCAAATCAATATCTTCGGTGAATCTGGCTTCTCCTTGCAGCGAACTGGCGACGGAACCGCCGATATAGTATGGGATATTTAAGAGATCGAGTTTGTCGATAATTTTATAGGCGATCGCGATCGGATCTTCTATCATCAATTGCCCCCTTTCACCCAACAAGTTATTGTTGGCGTAAGTTTGAAACAGTTCTCCCCAACGTTTGCGGACGTACAATTGTTTGAAGGTTAAATTGTCGCAATTCGGGCGTTGTTGCTGAATTCCCCAGCAGACTAATTTTATACCCCGTCGGATGATGCGTTGGAGAAAGGCGAGTTTTTGACCTGCGGTGAATTGGCGCGATCGCGAAAATTGCATCAATTCGGCATCGATGCTGGTGTCTTCCGATTGGGTTTTGTAATGGGTTAAATTGACGGGCGATCGCATCTTTTTCGGAAGTTTTTTGGGTGGAGATTTGAACCACAGAGACACAGAGGACACAGAGAGATTGAATGCTGAGTTTATCTCTAACAAGGAGAGGGATTGATGAAACTGATTGTTCTCAAAAATTTTGGGGGTTTGGGGGCGAGACTTTTTACGATTCCATACCGCCGATATATTTCAGCTTCCAAAGACAGCCCGAAATTAAGTTAGTGAAGATGTGGGCGACAATCGGAATTAAGAGGTTTCCCGTCACCAGGGCGCTGTATCCGAGCAGTGCGCCCACCACCGTCGCCCAGACGATATAGGGCCACTGTTGGGAGCCGCTAAAGTGGAGCAAACCGAAGCAAATGCTCGATACAATTATCCCCAATGGATTGAGTCCGATCGCGGCAAAAATTGCCCCCCGAAATAACAGTTCTTCACTCAAGCCGGGGAGAAGTCCCAACCAAATTAAATCCACCCACAATAGCGGCGTGAGTACCAATTTTAAATAAATGTCGGCGCTGCGACTGTAAGCCGGCCAAAGGCGGTACAGGATCGCGCTGGCTCCTGTGATGCCCAATCCGATC
This sequence comes from Limnospira sp., assembly GCA_050045915.1. Lineage (GTDB taxonomy): Bacteria > Cyanobacteriota > Cyanobacteriia > Cyanobacteriales > Microcoleaceae > Limnospira. The sequence goes on along the minus strand of JBNGCR010000003.1, from coordinate 22,958 downwards.
GCCAACCCCTGCAACAGCCCGAGTCCCGTCAATTTGACGGGGAGGATGGCAATATCACCGACAAATAATATCAGTTTGGCAACGATCAGCAACAGGAGAGCCGTTCCCCCCATCGCGACCAAAACCTGAGTGCGGGTGAAGGGTTCCAATTCCGGATTGTTGGGACTTTTTTCCACGATATTCGCCGTTTGAATGTGCAGTGCCGTGTCGCTTTAGCCAGTTCAGTTAAAATCTACAACTCCTAACTATCTTAACCCCCGACCCGCTTAATTCCTATCCCAAAGAGATGATTTAGGGAGTGTAGAGTCGGTTCAGGGAATGGATCTGGGGGCGCAGGTTGTCGGGGTCGATCCCCTGCCGCAGGGCTGCCAAAATACCGATCGCCTCCAGATACGATCGCGCCGAGATCGCTTTGATGCCGATGGCGTCCGGTGGCGTTTCCATGCGGGTTCCGTTCTCCGCCACGGTGATAATTTTCGTGGCAGTCCCGGCAAAACTGAGCATCGCGGACCCCCCGCAGGCGGTTTCTGGAACCACCACCGCATCCACCGCATCCCCCCAGATAGCATTCGTCCCCGGTTGTTCCACATATCGGGGGGCGCGACTCAACCCTGCCAGGACGCAGGGGAGAAAGGTGTGGCCGATCTCCTCCGCCGCCGATCGCGGGGACAGATCCGGGTCAAGGGGGAGGGGCGAGAGGGCCGGGGCGTGGGCGCAGGGAATTTTGAAGGTGCGGACGACGAGATGGCTGATGATGGCTTCCGCCCCCGCCAGGGGATCGACCCCCTGTCCGTGGCGGTACTGGGTGAGGGCTTCGCTGCCTTCGTCGTCGGGGAACCGGGCCACCACCGCGATCGCTTCGGCCCCGGCTTTGTCGATCAACTGTCGCGCCCCCCGCAGCAGGCTGTCCGGGTTGCCGATGGTCCCCCAGGATGCCCCGGACGGGGCGGTTCGCAATTCGACATTCAGGGGGGCATCGGTGAGGGCGTAATCCGTCACGGCGATGCCCAGGGTGGCCCGGGCGGCGTCGGCGGCTTGCAGGTGCCGCAGTCGCAGTTCCGGTTCGATCGCGCGATCGAGGAGCAACCCCACCCGGTTGCCGTGGACGGGTTGCAGGCCCCAATCTCCCGCCGCAAAGCGATCGAGGGCGTAACCCTCGACGTAGAGGGCGTTGGGTAGGGGCCAGTACAGCCCGGCGCCGTTGAGGACGTTGGGGTGGGTGATCAGGGTGTCGCAGACCCCGGAGAGGGCGCGGGCGACGGGCAGGGCGTCCCCCGCGTAGCCCCCCACGTCGGCCCCGACTCCCGTGGGGACGATCAGGACGGCGGTGTAGGGGCGGGCGGTCATTTTTGAACGGGGCGATCGCTTTCGCCGGTGGTGACGACTGCTTCGACGTGGGCGGTGTTTTTGTCGGGATCGACCCGGGTGACGGCCCAGCGCAGGGGTTCCCCCCGGGTTTCCAATTCATCGGCGATCGCCTCGTTCAAGGCTTTCGGCGATTCTTGTAGGTCGATTTCGGCGGTGATCAGGTGGTGTGTCATCGGATTTCGTCTATTTCTCTAGCGTTTCTCAGGTCAAAGTCCCCCTTGTTAAGGGGGATTTAGGGGGATCGTTCGGATCTCATCCGCTCGAAAACCGCTATATATCGATATTCGTCAATTTTAAGCGGTTTGTCCGAATTGGCGATCGTAAACTTCGTTCTCTTTTTCAGTTTCGACGACGATATCGGAAAGGGGGCGGGCCACGCACAGCAGGACATATCCTTCCGCCTGCAATTCGGGACTCACGCCCATTCCTTCACTCTGATCGACTTCCCCCGAAATCAGTTTACCCGCGCAGGTGGTGCAGACTCCGGCGTTGCAGGAATTGGGGAGGTCGAGTCCGGCTTCCTCCGCCACGGCGAGGATGGGGCGATCGGCGGGGACTTCAATCTGATGGGTTTGGCCTTGGTGGCGGATTTCCACCGTGTAGGTATTGGACATGGTGTTGTTTGTGAGCGTTCGACGATTTCAATTCGATAACTTTATAGTTTACCGGAGAGGCGGGCCGGATTTTTGCGATCGCCTCAATTGAGATGTTTTAGAATAATGCAAAGCTTGTCCTGGGGGCTGTTGTCGGGTAGCCCGATCGCCGTTTCCCGAACTGGGTTTGACGGAGGTCGATCTCGGCTATACTGACAGACAACCCAAATTGTTGGGAATTTTGCTCATCCGCAGGTTTCCGCCAACCGTCCGTTTGTGGCTTCACCCTCCCAGCTTCGCTTCGATACCCCGAAACTGGGCTTCCCATGACAGGAATCCGACGGTCGCCGGCAGCTTCGGCTGATGCCCTCCACCCCCTCGATTGCGCCACCATTGCTACTGTTACTCGGGTATTTTTGCCCTATCTTTACTATTGAGCTACAGAAATTAGGTCTGAACCGAACACATGAATCGATTTGATGGTCAACTTTGGAAGCGCTTTCTCGCGATCGCCCAACCGTTTTTTTATCCCCTAGTTCCCAACGGCGGAAAAGTATTTTTATTGCTGATGCTGCTGTTGCTGATGTTCTTATTTGCGGTGGCATTCGTTGTGGTGGCGGCCGTCACCCTGGGGAGTCAGTTATTATTTCCCGATTTTTTTAACGGTATCGCTCCCGGTCTTTTGGGAACGATTCGCGGCGCGATTAACTCCCCCTATATCGTCGTCGCGATCCTGATGTTGGTCATCCCGATATTGGGATTTTACGCCTGTCGAAATCAACTCGCAGACCGCTGGAAACCGTGGGTATTTTTAAGCATCCTGCTTTTTATTTCAATTTCAGTCAGCGGATTGAACGTCATTATCAGCTATGTCGGGAACTTTTTCACGACGGCTCTGGCAGAGAAAAATGAAGATCAATTTTGGCGCTTTCTTTTCGTTTATGCCGGGGTTTTTATCGTGGGAACCCCCATTGTCGTCATGTACGGTTACACCCGCGATCGCATGGGAAACTTTTGGCGAAAGTGGCTGACGGGGCGGTTTTTGAACGACTATTTTAGCGATCGCTCTTACTATCAAATCGACGCGGAAAAGTCCGTCGATAACCCCGACCAGCGGATTTCCGAAGACATCAAAGCCTTCACGATTACGAGCCTGCGGTTCCTGCTGATCCTGTTGGGGGCGGTGATCGATGTCATTTCGTTCACGGGGATTCTGTGGTCGATCTCCAAACAACTCTCGCTTTTCCTGCTCATTTATGCGATTTTTGGGACGGCTATAACGGTTTTATTGGGGCGGCGGCTGATTCCCCTGAATTTCAACCAACTCCGCAAGGAAGCGGATTTTCGCTACGGTCTAGTCCACGTCCGCGACAACGCCGAATCGATCGCGTTTTACCAGGGGGAGGAACGCGAAAACCAGCAAATCGGACAGCGGTTCATGGCGGCGTTTCACAACTTCAACTTACTGATCGGCTGGCAGCGAAATGTCGATTTTTTCACCACGGGCTATCGCTACCTGGTGATTATTTTGCCCTCTGCGATCATGGCTCCGATTTATTTCGCCGGCGAGATCCAGTTCGGCGATATTACCCAGGCTAATTTTGCTTTCAGTCAGGTACTCGGCGCGTTTTCAATTGTTGTCAGTCAAATCGAACCCCTGAGCGCGTTCGCGGCGGGCATTAACCGTCTCTCCGGGTTCTCGGAAGTCTTGGAAAAGGGCGATCGCGACAAGTCGGGCGATCGCATCGACATGACTTTGGATTCTCCCCTCGCCCTGCAACATCTCACCCTGGAAACCCCTAATTATCAAAAGACATTAGTCCGGGATTTGTCCCTGCAATTGGAGTTCGGTCGGGGGTTGTTGATCGTCGGACAAAGTGGTGTCGGCAAAAGTTCGCTGTTGCGGGCGATCGCGGGATTGTGGCGATCGGGAACCGGGGTTTTGGTGCGCCCCGAACTCAATGAAATGCTGTTTCTCCCCCAGCGTCCCTACATGATTTTGGGAACGTTGCGAGAACAGTTATTATATCCCCAGGCCAACCGTCAGGTCGATGAAAAAGAATTGCGGGAGGTGCTAAAATTGGTGAATCTCGCCGACCTCCCCGATCGCGTCGGCGGGTTCGATATCGAACGAGATTGGTCAAATATTTTGTCCCTCGGCGAACAGCAGCGCCTCGCCTTTGGGCGTCTGTTGATAACCCAACCTCGCTATGCAATCCTAGATGAGGCGACGAGCGCCCTCGACATCAAAAATGAGGAATTGCTCTATCAAAAGCTAAACGAAATTGAAACGACCTACGTCAGCGTCGGACATCGCATGAGTTTGTTGCGATACCACCACCAAGTTTTGGAGTTGATGGGCGGCGAAAAGTGGCGCCTGCTTTCGGCGGAAGAATACAAAGCCGATGTCAGCTCATTCGCATAGCGCCAAATTGTCGGTTATTCAGACTCGTAAAAGCGACAGTTCTCGCAGGGCCCGGCTGGATTGACGGCGCAGCGGATAAGTTCCGATCGCGCATTGAAGCGACAACTCGCGTCGCCAATCACCCAATGTCCGTTGATGAGACTTTTCTCGTCGGGCCGCTCTGCGGACTTGACATAGAGAGAAATTTTCGACAGGCGATAACGGCCGGATTTTAAGTGGTAGCGGTGACGTCGCTCCAAAACGGTGTAAGTTTGACCCTTTAGATCCAAATAATGGCCGGGTTGGGGTGTCCAATCAAATGACACATTTCCGAGGGACTTGCGCGGGTGGGTCACGATCACTTCGGTGGGCAATGAATCGGGTTCCATTAATCTTCCCCAAGATGAAACACTGGTTCAATTTTATCCCATTCGATCGCCCCCATCCAAATCGGGGCAACTGACATATCGCGGGACTGCCCCGGGGACGAGTCGAAAGTCTTTCGGATCGTGCGATCGGCGGGGGGTTCTCAGCTCTCGGGTATCAACAATCAGCCAACACTCACTTCTCACTGTTGGGAGAAGCGAACCCTTCCGGCAAAAAGTGACAATTGCATGATTGAGAGAGCGAAGGGACGCGATCGATGATGTGATAGGCGGCAAATTTCTCGGCCATATTTTGCCAGCGATCGCCGTCAATTTCTCCCAAGCGGTCGATGCCGACATCGCCCAATACATATTCTTCAACTTGTTCTAAAGACTGAATTTGATAGTCTAAATTTTGATATTTACTGCCCGGTTCGGCATAATAATCGACAATAATTTTCGCCGTTTCTATCCGGTCTTCAAATGCCATTTTCCACCCCGAAAATGTAGCCTCCAAAAATCGGCGCACGGTTTCCGGTTCCGTTTGCAGCAGTTTGTGGTGGGCGAAAATCACCTGGACGTAGGCATTGTAACCGTAATCGCTCAATTTTAAAACGTCGGGTTCGAGGCCCATTTGGGCGGCAAATCCGATGGGTTCATCCACCAGGTAACATTGCACGGCATCCAAATCCCCACTCAGGAGGCGATCGTATTTTTCCGCGTAGGAAACTGGCACGATTTCAATCCGGTCGGACTCGATGTTGTTGGCATCCATGACCCATCGCATTACCTCGGCACTTTCCCCGTGCATTCCCACCCGCTTTCCGATCAAATCTTTCGGGCGATGAATGCCGCGATCGGGTACCGACATTAACCCCATCGGCGAGGTTTGAAACATCGTCGCGATCGCTTCAACGGGCTTTCCCGAAGCCTGGGCGGTCAAAATTTTGTCCTGTTCCGCACAGGCGATCGTCCGGGGATCTGCCGCCACGCGATCGGTGATGGAAATCCCCGGTTTCCAAGGGCGAACTTCCACCGTCAATCCCTTTTTTCGATACAGGTCGTAATAGTCCGCCAACAACACGCCCGCAAATTGAACGTTATATTTCCAGTCCAACTGCATGACAATTTTTTCGGGGTTGAAAGCGGGTTCGACGGTTGAAAAAGCGAGTCCGGCTTTCCAACTCTCCGCCAACACGGACAGTCCGGGCAAACCCGACAAGTACAAGAAATGGCGACGATTCATCGGTGACAATCTAATTTATTGGGAACGGGCAATTTTCGGCGGACGCCCCATCAACCCCGTCATCACACGCAACGCCAGATGGCGGAACGATCGCACCTTTCGCAACCCCCACAGCCCCCAGCGACGCAGGGCGACTTTGGGTAGCCAACTCCCGGAAAACATCCGATCCAGAAAATCGGTAAAGCCGAGAATCAGCAAGTTTTCTCGCTGTCGCCAGCGTTCGTATCGCTTCAGAACCCGGAGATCGCCGATATCTTCGCCCGCCCGAAAACCTGCCTGCAGGATCTCGGCGAGTGCGCCGGCGTCCCGAATCCCCATATTCAAACCCTGACCGCCGACGGGGTGGCAGCAGTGGGCCGCGTCGCCCACCAAAGCCAACCGGGGGTTGACGTAGCGATCGCTCTGCATCAACTGTACCGGAAAAATGACGCGATCGCTGAGTAATTGCAACCGCCCCAACAGTCCCCCGGTGCGATATTCCAGCAATTTCAAAAATTCCGCCTCGTCCATTTCTTTGAATTCGCGGGCTTTGGCGTGGGGGGCCGTCAGCACCACCTGACAGCGATTTCCCGGCAGTGGCAGCACCCCCATCGGCCCGGTAGGCCAAAACCGCTCGAAGGCGACGTTCTTGTGGTGTTTTTCGGTTTGGATGGTAAACGCCACGCAGGACTGCCAGTATTTCCAGCCGTGGGTGTCAATGCCGGCGGCTTGACGAAGTTGGGATTTGGACCCGTCGGCGGCGACCACAACTCGGGTGCACACCGTCCGAGTTTCCCCATCCCAGTCGATCTCGAGTTCGGCCCAACGATCGCGGTAACTAGCTTGCCGCACTGTCCCCGGACACAGCCAGCGGACGTTATCGCACCCGTCGAGAAACTGGTGCATCGCCGTCAGTATGACCGAATGTTCCCCGACGTAGCCCAAGGCCTCGGTACCCAAATCCTCCGGGCGAAATTCTACCACGCCGGGATGGTCGCCGTCGCTGAGGCTGATTTGGTCAAACGTCGTAATTTGAGGCAGAATATCGCCCCAAACTCCGATTCCATCGAGGATGCGCCCCGTTTGCAGTGTCAGGGCGTAGGCTTGTCGCCGACCCGCCGCGATCGCTTTCGGTTGGGGTTCGACGAGGATAACCCGCAACCCCGAATCCTTCAAATTACAGGCGAGGGTCGCCCCCACGATGCCGCCGCCCACGATCGCCACGTCGCAATCCAATTGGGGCTCGGAGGCCGTTTCGATCGAAGATGTTACTCGTAATTGTCGATCTGACATGGATGGAAAGGATAATAAATCCGTCTTCAGAAATCTATACCGATCGTATTGTGACACCGAAGCCGAAAATTGGCAGGGCATCTCCCCGCATAATCCGGCGACTCCGATCCTAATCAGGGTGTGAGGGGTTGCGACCCCCACCCACATTGATCTGCACTTGAAGGAGAAACCCGATGAAATCTAAGAGCGATCGCAACTTCAAAGGTTTCGGACAACCCCCAAATGTCCGCCCGGACCTGACCGGACGGGGTCGCCCCAGCCAACAAACCGACACCAGCAGCTATTTGTGGCAAAATCCCTCCGACCGCCGAAATGACCCACAGTTTCCCCACCGGCAACATTAAGTCAAAATCGACTGACATTCGGCTACGAGGAGTGACAATTCCGACGAACTGACCTTGAAGGAGAAACTCGATGAAATCTAAGAGCGATCGCGATTTTAAAGAATTGGAAAAAGAATTGGAACAATCCGCCGACACCCGTCCCGATACGACAGACCCGCGCCTCTCAGATGTCGCCGAAACGGATGTTTCATACCGGGGAAACCCCGACCTGACCGCCAAAGGTCGTCCCGGAAACCAAACGGGCACCGGCAGCCGCGGCCTGACTTAGATTTTCGCCGGTCGGGACTCGAAATCGACACTTTCCCATCAACAATTGGGCTAAATTCCTGGGGGCGCGATCGCGCCCCCTTTTTCATGGCAGGGCTGTTTCATTCTTGGTTAAATGTCGGAGGTGACGAGGACAACTGTTCATAGAAGATAAGAACCCAGTTTTTTGCAATTTAAAATACCTTTTTATTCCCAAAAATCTCCCTCTTTATTTCCTTAATTATGGTAGATTAACAAGTGTGATTTAGACTAAAAAAAGCCATTATAATTCCCGGTTTTCCTTGCCCCTCATGAAGCGGCTCCAAAGTTTTGCCTCTTGCCTCTTGCCTCTTGCCTTTTCTCGAACGATTGTGTAAGTATTCAAACGGACTTGAGATGAGACTGCCCGCGACGGCACATCGATCGCGAGTCCGAAACTCCGGAGAGGAAACGATCAATTTTGTAGAGGTTGAGACGAGGAAAGGGGAAAATCACAATGAAGCGTTTTGGATATACTATTTTTCTGATGGGGAGTCTTCTCATCAGCACCATCGGCAGTCCCATTGTCGCTCAAGACACGCGACCCACTTCCACCCCGAACGTCGATTCCCAGTTCGATCCCGTTCGTTTTAATGCCCCGGATCTGACGGGGGAGGGACGCCCGACCCAAGGACATACGGACACCGCTACCCGGGGAAGCTGCAAGATTTCGTCCAAAGAAGTCTCGCCGCTTGTACCGCCCTCCTATGTCGGATGGACCGACGCGGGACACCCCACGTTTTGGTTTTCGATCCCTTACGGCGAGGAAGATTTCGATACGTTGAATTTTATGTTGATGGAGATTCGGGAAGACGGGTCGGTGGCGATCATCTATGAAAAAATGATGAAAGCCCCGGCTTCACTGCCCGGTATCATCGGGGTTGCTCTCCCGGAGAGTGTCCCGGAACTCGAAGTTGGCAAAACTTACGATTGGTATTTGGAATTCTACTGTATCGATCCGATGGCAACTCCGCTCGGCGGCCAGCCGAATGCGACCATCGCGGGCGGTATCATTCGCCGAAAAGTCCCGGACGACCTGGAACGGGATCTCGAAGCCACGACGACTGCGAGAGAACGGGCGATCGCCTACGCCGAACACGGTTTCTGGTACGATGCCCTCACCCTCGTCGCCGATCTGAACCGCAGCAACCCCGGCGACCCGACGTTCGCCGCTGATTGGAAAAGTTTGCTCTCGGATGTGGAACTCGCCGACATCGTCACCGAGCCAATCGTCGAGTGTTGTTTTGTGGAGGAGAAACAGGAACGTTGAGGGGAGGATGTCAATCACTCATTAAAATTCCAGGATTGGAGCATGAAGCGATCGCCAATTGAGGCGATCGCTTTTAATTTGATGGAGATTCTCCGGAACCTCTCCTTTTTTGTGTGTGGTCAACATTAACATCGAGTTCAGTCCGATATCAGACCACAATCACAGGGCCGAAAATCAAGGGGTAGAGTCATGTTATACGCAGATGCTATTGAAGAAACTCTCAACTTTGACGGGTATCAAAATAACGAATACAATTGGAATTCAGATCGGCTCGGCTCGGCTACCCATTCCGAAATTGAAGGGGATGAATCTGGGCTTGACACCTCTTTCGGCGATCGCATCGCCCGGTCTTGGCGAAAAAATTGGAGCCGGTCGGCCGACGAAATTCTACTCTTTAAAAATGGCGAAATCGATTTTAGCGCTTACGATATCGCCCCTGCAGAGGCCGAAAAGACGGCCGATATCGACATCTTGACGGGGGAAGCGATCGCCCGGATCGGCGACGGCGACACCGGCAATTCTGCCGGCGTTCAAACCGCGATTAAAACGGCCACCGCCCCGGATCTCACCCGCAGGGGACGCCCAAAACGGCAGGGGGAAGCCGGCAGCTATTTAAGGGAATCTGCCCCCGCTTCCGCACCCACTACGTCTCCGGACTCTTCTTCTTGAATTGAGTTAAGGGGAAGCAGGGAGTCGGGAGTCGGGTTTTCCCTTTTGCCTATTTATTTTGTGATCCGCTGTCCGGGGTGGTGTTGGAGGAGCGACCTCGGGGAGGATTTCGGGTATCAAAAAAGCTAGAGATTAGCAAGCATAAAATGCCGAGATTGATGGAGACATCGGCCAGGTTGAAGATGGGAAATTGAATCAGCCGAAAATCCAAAAAATCGACCACATGACCGGCCAGGAAGCGATCGATGCCGTTCCCCAGCGCCCCCCCCAGAATCAAGCCGTAACCTATTTGTTCCCAGCGATCGAAGCGTGGGCCCAACCAAGCCGCCGCCATTAACCCCAAACTGACCGCCAGGGACAGCCACCGTAGCCAGTAGACGCCGCCGTTGCTGAACAAACTGAAAGCCGCCCCCGTATTCACCACATAGGTCAAGTGGAAAACTCCCGGCCAAATCGGTAGGGTTTCGGGGGGGGTTGTCAGTTCAAAGGTCTGTAGAACCCAGAATTTGGTTAGGTGATCGATCGCCAAACTGACGGCGGCGGCTATCCAGAAAATCGAGTTTTTTTTAAATCCCATCAGGACGTCTGAATTTGAAAATCAGTGCGAATCAGTAGAACATCAATCCTCGCAGGACGTAGGACAGAACCGTAACCGCGCAGGCGACGGCTAACTGACCCGCCAGGGGGGCGATGGAGTAGCTGTCGATCGCTTCCATCAGGGGGACGAGGCGATCGCCGGCATCTTGAATCAAATGGGTTGCCACCAAATAGAGGATGCCGACGACGTGGATGATCGCCAAGCCGCACAGACAACTGAATGCCAGCAATTCTAACTTGGGGGGATTGCGAAAGGCCAACAAGCCGCAGACCCACCCGCCGGGAACGAAGCCCAGCAGGTAGCCGAAGGTCGGTTCAGCCAGGTAGCCAAAGCCGCCCCCCTGGGAAAAGACGGGTAAGACGGTCAAACCCAGGGCGAGATAGGCGATTTGGGACATGGCGGCGGCATTTTTTCCCCCCATGCAGCCGACGAGGAGAACCGCCCCGATTTGGTAGGTGACGCCGAGGGAGTGGACTTGAACATTTTGCGGGTTCCAAAGGGAAGCCGGATCGGTGACAAATGCCTCCAGGAAGGTGCCGCCGATGGTCAACAAAACGCCGATGATGGCCCACAAAAATTCAACGGGAGGTATCAAGTTTCACGGGGTTCGACTGAGGTTTGAGTGGGATGCGACGATGCCGGGGCAGTCCCCCGCTGTCCGGGAACCGGGGCTTCTCCGCCTTGTAGTCCCAGGGATTCCAGCATGGCCCGATCGCGATCGGGGGGCTGTCCCATCGTGGTCAGATAGTGGCCGATGAGCATGGCGTTGATCCCCGATTTCAATCCTAACCCCTGTAGTTCTCCCATCACCGCTTCCCGTCCGCCGGCGTACCGCAAAATTTGTTCGGGGAGGATGAGGCGGAAGATGGCAATCGCCTTGAGGGCGTCGTAGGGGTCGAGGCGGGGGCGATCGCCCAAAGGAGTTCCCTCCCGGGGATTGAGGAGGTTGATGGGCACGGACTCCACTTCTAACTCCCGCAGGGCTAGGGCCAGGTCAACCCGGTCTGCCCAGCTTTCTCCCATACCGATAATTCCCCCCGTACAGGCTTGGATGCCGGCCGCCTTCAGGTTTTTCACCGTTTCGACGCGATCGCCCCAGGTGTGGGTGGTGACGATGTTGGAGTAGAAGTTTTCGGAGGATTCTAGATTGTGATTGTAGCGAGTCACCCCCGCCTCGGCGAGGGCTTCGGCCTGTTCCCGGGTGATTTCGCCGAGGGCGCAGCAGGGTTTGATGGCGGTTTCGGCCTGGATGCGCCGCACCGTCTCCAAAATTTGTTCAAATTCGGAGGATTTGGGGCTGTTGTACTTGATACCCCGCCCTTGAGAAACCAGACAGAACCGTTTCGCCCCCGCTTCTGCGGCGGCTTTGGCCTGGGCGAGGATCTCTTCGGGGGATTTCATCCCGTAGACGGGGGAGTTTTCGCCGGGATGGTGGGCGGACTGGGAACAGAAACTGCAATTTTCCGAACAGTTCCCGGACTTGATATTGACGATGCTGCACAGATCGACGGTGTTGCCGCAACAGGCTTGGCGCACGCGATCGGCGACTTCGCACAGCATCAGGATGTTGTCGTTTCCCTCGATTTCGGTCAGGGCGATCGCTTCGGGACGGCCGATGCGATCGCCGGCGATGATGCGATCGGCCAGGGAGTCGAGCCACTGCCGAAGCTGCCCCCCATGCTGGGGGGGGAGTTGAGATTGACGGTTGGTTGATGGCGGTGCTTGAACCACGTTGAAACCTTGAACTGCTTGACGATCCTGAATTTCGCTATCTTACCACTATTGCGATCGCCCCCTCAATCCGTCGGCACCGGAGGCCCGCCGGCAACATCTAAAAAATTTCTCAAGAAGTGGAAAGGCTCCGAGCCCCGTTTGGAGAGAAATCAAGCCCCAAAAAGTTCATTGTTCAGACAAAACATCGGCTCCGTGCATTCCCGGCCGATCACAATTTTCAATTGATTCTCAATTGCTGGGAATCGTTAACCTTTCCTTTACCTTGAACTGTTAATAAAACGATATCCTCTAGGTTAGCTATCGTCATCATTAGTCATAATCTCTGAACTGTATGCTGTTTCCTCGAACTTCGATTCATTTAGTTTCCAAACTGTTTGCGGTGGCTCTGACCACAGGATTAGCCGCCTGTGGTGGCGGCGGAACCGACACCCCAGTGGCTGGTGGTACCGATACGGGGACTCCTTCTGCGGAACTGATCAGCCTCAACCAACAGGTCGATATCGTCGGTGCCGGAGCATCCTTCCCCGCCCCCCTCTACCAGCGTTGGTTCCAAGAAATCAGCCAGGGCGTCCCCAACCTGCAAATTGACTATCAGTCGGTGGGGAGTGGTGCAGGGGTCGAACGCTTTACCCAGGGGCTCGTCAACTTTGGGGCCAGCGACGTGGCGATGAAAGACGATGAAATCGCCAAGGTCGAACGGGGGGTCTATATGCTGCCGATGACCGCCGGAAGCATCGTTTTGGCCTACAATTTGGATGGGGTCGAAAACTTGCAGTTGCCCCGGGATGTATATGTAGACATTTTCTTGGGTAACATCACCAATTGGAACGACCCCAGAATTGCCGAGGCGAATCCGGGTGTTGAGCTTCCGGATCAGCCCATCACCGTCGTCCACCGTTCCGACGGCAGTGGCACCACCGGCGTTTTCACCATGCACCTGAGCGCCATTAGCGATGAGTGGGCCAACCAGGTGGGTGACGGCAAAACCGTCGAATGGCCCACCGGCATCGGCGGCGCCAAAAACGACGGGGTGACGGCCCAAATCAACCAGACCTCCGGTGCGATCGGTTACGTCGAATATGGGTTCGCCCAAAATGCCGGCCTGAACATGGCTGCCCTGGAAAACCAAGAGGGCAACTTCATCGAACCCACCAGCGAAGCCGCTTCCAAAACCTTAGCAGCCGTGACCCTCCCCGACGACCTACGGGCTTTTATCTCCGATCCCGAAGGAGCCGATTCTTATCCCATCGTGACGTACACTTGGTTACTGGCCTACCAACAATATTCCGATCCGGAAGTCGCCCGAGCCGTCGAAGCGATGATCCAGTACGGTTTGACGGAAGGTCAGAAAGTGAGTCCGGATCTCGGCTACATTCCCCTGCCGCCCAACGTCGTCCAGAAAGTGGCGGAGAAAGCCGATCAAATCAGCCCGGATTTCACGATCAACGTTAATTAATCGGCGCATCTGATCTCAATTTCCGGAGTATTTTCCGGGATGTATCAAGACACCTAGCAATTGGGGAAGCTGGGAACGCCACTCTCGCTTCCCCTCAAAACCACAAACTCGATTGCCGATCGCCGAATGGCATATTTGCCGGTCATGGTCTGCCATGAGATGTTCCGACCGCTATATTTAACTGCACGCAAATTTTGAATTATGGTTTCACCGCCTACCCAAATCCCTGAAGGAATTTCCCAATCGCGATCGAAACTCGAAAAAAATCTCGATACCGGCTTTATCTGGCTGACCCGCCTTTTTGCCTGGGGCATCATCCTCCTGCTGATTCTGATCGCCCTGCCGATCGCCCAACAGAGCTGGCCGGCATTCCAAAGATTCGGTTTGGGATTTTTATTCAACAGCGCCTGGGACCCCGTGAACGAAAATTACGGCGCCCTGCCCATGATTTACGGGACGCTGATCAGTTCCCTGATCGCCCTGGTCATCGCCATTCCCCTGGGGGTGGGGACGGCGATCTTTCTGAGCGAAGATTTTATTCCCCTAGCCCTGCGGACACCCCTGACATTTTTGGTCGAACTGTTGGCCGCCATTCCCAGCGTGGTTTATGGTCTGTGGGGGATTTTTGTGCTGATTCCCTTCCTCAGACCGATCCAGATGTTTTTGTTTGAGAACTTCGGCTGGATTCCCTTTTTTAGCACCTCTCCGATCGGGCCGGGGATGTTTCCGGCGGGGGTGGTGTTGGCGATCATGGTCCTGCCGATCATCACGGCTATTTCCCGGGACTCCCTGGCCAGCTTGCCCCCCGATCTGCGCCAAGCCTCCCTCGGTTTGGGGGCTACCCGCTGGGTGACGATGTTCCGAGTCCTGATCCCTGCCGCCTTTTCCGGCATCATCGGTGGTACGATGTTGGGTCTAGGTCGGGCGATGGGAGAGACGATGGCGGCCACGATGATCATCGGAAACTCCAATAAAATCAGCATTTCTCTGTTTGCACCGGGCAACACGATCGCCTCCCTGCTCGCTAACCAGTTTCCGGAAGCCTCGGGACTGCAAGTTTCGGCTCTCATGTATGCGGGATTGGTTCTATTCACCCTGACCCTGTTCGTCAATATTGCGGCGCAGTGGATCGTCAACCAAGTCCAGGCTAAATATCAATAAGTTACCAATTTCGGCCGTGTACCGCCAAAACGCAGCCGATCTGCTCGATGTCGTGATTTTTTCAGTTGACTTGTTTTTAATCATGTCAAACGCCGTTGCAAAAGCTAAAGCCGGAAGTCTGATCCGCAACTCCAAAAGCTTCCAATCCCTATTCGGTACCGTGATGACCGGAGTGGCCGGAGCCTGTCTGGTCATCACGCTGATTCCCCTGTTCGCGGTTTTGTTGTACGTCCTACTTAAGGGGGCGGCTCGTATTAATCTGGATCTGTTTACCCAACTTCCCCCCACCGCCGGACAGACCGAGGGGGGAATCGCCAGCGCCATTTTGGGGACGATCATGGTTGTCGCGATCTCCACCGCCCTCGCCCTCCCCTTCGGCGTCCTGGCGGCGATTTTCCTCTCGGAATTCGGTACGGGCCCGATGCCCCAGTGGATTCGGTTCGCCACTAACGTTTTGAGCGGGGTCCCGTCCATCATCGCCGGGGTATTTGCCTACAGTTTGATCGTGTTGACGACGGGGAGCTTTTCGGTGATGGCCGGCGCGATCGCCCTGTCGGTGTTGATGTTGCCCACCATCGTCCGCACGACAGACGAAGCACTGCAAATTGTGCCGCAGGAGGTCCGCTGGGCGTCCGTGGGCGTGGGGGCCTCCAACTATCAGACGGCTCTGAAAGTGGTGCTCCCCGCCGCACTGCCCGCTATCCTGACGGGCGTGACCTTGGCGATCGCTCGGGCGGCTGGAGAGACGGCTCCGCTGCTGTTCACGGTGATTTACACCAACAACTGGCCGAAAGGTCCCTTCGCACCGACCCTGCCCTCCCTGGCCTATCTGATTTACGAGTTCGCCCGGGGCTTCGATAAGGTGCTGCAAGAGTTCGCCTGGGCCGCTTCCCTGGTGTTGGTGTTTTTGGTCTTGCTGACCAACATTATTTCTCGTTGGGCGACTCGCCAGAAAACCTATTAGAGTTGATTCGCTGTTCGATTCGGAGATATCGTCCGGCTACAAAATTACTCAATTGTCAAGGAGTTAATTGATCGTCATGGATTCCACCTACCCTTACACTGATACCGCCAACCAAATGGAGACGGTGATCCGTACCGAAAATATTGATATCTTCTACGGAAGTTTCAAAGCGGTGCGTGGCGTCACCCTCGATATTTATAAAAATAAGGTGACGGCTTTTATCGGCCCGTCCGGGTGCGGGAAAAGTACGATTTTGCGTTGCTTCAACCGCCTCAACGACCTGATCAACGGCTTCAAGTTGGACGGACAGATCTACTACCACGGACAGAATTTGTACGATCCGAATGTTGATCCGGTGGAGGTGCGGCGGCGCATCGGGATGGTGTTTCAAAAGCCGAATCCGTTCCCGAAGTCGATTTATGACAATATCGCCTACGGGGTGCGGGTGAACGGGATGGCAAAAAATAAGGCTGACATTGATGAGATCGTGGAGCGATCGCTGCGTCAGGCGGTGCTTTGGGACGAGGTGAAGGACAAGTTGGGCGAAAATGGCTTCGCGTTATCTGGGGGCCAGCAGCAGCGGTTGTGTATCGCCAGGGCGATCGCGGTGAACCCGGATGTGGTGCTCATGGACGAGCCGTGCGCGTCCCTAGACCCAATCTCGACGTTGGCGATCGAGGATCTGCTCCACGAGTTGAAGGAAAATTATACCATCATCATCGTCACCCACAATATGCAGCAGGCGACGCGGGTGGCGGACATGACCGCCTTCTACAACGCCAAGGCGATCGAAGGGGGCAAGCGCTTCGGCTATCTGGTGGAGTTCAACGATACTCAGAGTATCTTTCAAAATCCTCAAGAAGAGGCGACCCAGCAGTATGTCAGCGGCCGGTTCGGGTAAAAATTGGGTAAAAAATGGCGCGATCGCGTTTTCGATCGCCCAGATCGAAATTCGGCAGAAGTCGGAACAGCAGGGAGGATTGCCGTTCTGACTTCTTTGTTTTTCGTGGTGATCGCGCTACGCACCTTTCATCCAGTGCTTGAGCAAGTTATCTTTTACCATTCCCTGGCGAAATACTTCGATCAGGTACTCCTGGGCTTCTTCCAAGCTCAGGTGCTTGACTTGTTCCTGAAGGACTTTCAGCTTGAATTGCTGTTCGATGCTCAGATTTCCGGGGGTTTGCATTGTTCGCTCCTCCTGTGAAACTCTAGGATGCAGAAGATGGTCGCTGCGTCAAGTTTAACTTTTCTTTGCGCTGTATGTAAATTATCGTAACAAGTGCTTGACATTCTGTCCACAATGGACAATTAGCCACTTATTTTTTTTGCAAAAATTAACACCGGCGACCATAGCTTTATCATAAAAGGTGAAAACCTCGAAAAATCGACCGAAGGAGCGAGATTGAGCCGATGGATGCGATAGAATTTTTCAACCAAAGTGCGGGACGGTGGCGATCGCAGCGGACGACCCACCACCTGGCTTTTCGCCAGGCGGAGAAGGGATCTTCGGTGATTGACGTGACGGCCCTGGCTGCGGACGACCCAAAAGTGGTGGAGATCTGCAAGATGCACGAAATCGACCCCAGTTTAGCTGCGGGGGGCGCCCACGTCACCTGGGACGGGGAGATGGCTTGGGACAAGGACGACGAGAACCACAAGGGATCGACCGTATTCGCGATCGTCCCCGACGCCGAAGATCCCCGCAAGGGCCGGATGTTGCGGGAACGGGGGTACGCGGAGATCGTCCCGGTGATCGGCCGGTTCGAGATGGATGCCGAAGATGGATTAATATTGGTAACAGAATATGAAACCATGAGTTCCATCGAGCGGTTCTGGTTCCTCGGTCCCAATGTCAGGATGCGATCGAGTGCCGTGAAGCGATTCGGCGGTTTCAACACCTCCACATTCTGCACTGAAATCCGCATCGACCCCGACACCGAGGCGACAGCATCCTCCGCAGCAGAGAAGGAAAGCGTTCCTTTCATCTCTGCCTTGGGTTGGTAAAACCTTAACTCCCGTCGAACCGAAAGGTTTTGACGGGGGTTTGTTGTTGGGTTTGGGTTCTAGCGAAGGCGATCGAGCGCAACTAGAAACCCGGTTTCTATGAGCAGATTTCAGTCAAAATCAGAGACTCAGCTAGAAACCCGGTTTCTGGCCCCCCATTTTTAGTGACTCCTAAGCGTGGGGGGTTGGGTGCAGTTCGCGATCGAGCAACTCGAATAGTTTTTGTTTGTCGGTGGGGTTGAGTTGATGAATGGCTGGCAAGAATTCGTTCAGTGTCATGTCTGGCTCCCGGTCATGACGATCTAATCAGGATTTTAGCAGATCTGTTAACGCCTCATATCAAGTCCGTTTGAATACTTACACAATCGTTCGAGAAAAGGCAATAGGCAAGAGGCAATAGGCAAAAGTTTGAAGTCGCTTCAGAAGATGGCACCCAGGAATCACAACTGTTGAAACGGTGCTGGAAATGAAGATTTCCGGGTTTTGAAAAAGTTCTAGAGTTTTTTGATATTGGACTGGATTATCTTGAGTCAGAAGCCGAACTACAATATTGGGTTCAACTGCAATCATGCCATTGTTCCTGAATGCCTTGGCAAATAGCCGCTTCCATATCCTCTAAAGTTTTGGGTGAACCTTGATACTTTAAACACCCCGCTACTTCATTTAAAGTAGTCGGAGGAAAAGGCTGTTTGGGCTGAATTAAAATTCCTTTGTCCAAGAATAACGGGTACATCTCGCGATTCAGTCCAAGCAAACGCCAGTAGCACGGGAGGAAACTGAGCGATCGCACCCGATACAACCAAACCTCGTGAATCCCTCCGACCCAAATTACCGCTTAAAGGGATTGAAACCGTCTTATTTTCCCAGATTGCTCCTAGTTGTAAACCGATTTCGTAGGGCAGAACATTGACACTTGCGCCTGTATCTAGCAGCGATCGCCTAACGTGAGCGTCAAGGGTAAATAGTCGCAGTAGGAGCGCCCAAGACGATCAATTCGTTCAGTGAATGAATATCGTTGTCCATCAATCATTAGATGCTGTCTTTGCTGCCACCAGAAGATCCGACAATGCCTGAACAGATGCGCTATCTGTTTGCGGCGACCATACCACTGCCTCAGTCGATGCAAGCTGCTGGTAAGGGATAAACTCATGGTGGCTCACTTCAATACAGATTAATTGAGAAATCAGGTTATGGAATTGATGGGTTTGGGGGCGAAAAATTTTTCGCCCCTGGGTGATAATTTTTCTTGTCCTTTGTTTAAGGTGATTGGCATCCTGTTTTCCAGAGGTTTGTTTTTGCCATTATAGCGGTCGGGTTGGTGATTCGGATGCAGGGAAAGAAACCCGGTGGCTGCCATAACCTTTGCCGCCTCACCCCAATTGGGTTAAGCAACCCCCTTTCTCAACCCCTCAACCCCTCCAACCGCAGAAAATACACCCGCCCCGATACATCCCCTACCACCACCGTCGCCCCATCCGGAGCAATGTTACAGGAACACCTAAGTACAGGACAAAAGTTGTAGAGCCTGGTGAAACCGCTTTTACCTCAGCCCGGAACGCTCCCCTCAGAATTTTCGGCTAGATTCCCCCTGAGCAAAGACTTTCAGCTTTTTTGTCCTGTACTGAGGGGCGCAATAGGTAGATGCGAGAATTGCCCGCAATCGATCATCATCACTCCATCCATTCGCCTCTGACTTATCAATAATGACTGCTTTGAAGGCATCCAGCGACTCTCCCACAGCCCTATTTATAACGTTTGCGAGCTTCTTGTAGTTCTGGTTGCCAATTTCTTGACGTAGTTCAGAGAGCTTTTCCT
Source organism: Limnospira sp. (assembly GCA_050045915.1). Taxonomy (GTDB): domain Bacteria; phylum Cyanobacteriota; class Cyanobacteriia; order Cyanobacteriales; family Microcoleaceae; genus Limnospira. The sequence goes on along the minus strand of JBNGCR010000003.1, from coordinate 3,410 downwards.
CGCCACGCCCCCGAAAGTAACGAAGGAGGCCCTGCTTGTCTTGGGTGGTTTCTGGCGTGATCTCGTAGGGCATCATGTTTGATCCGATTGTTTCATAGGTAACATCCTTTGCTGGAGCATTTGTTCTTAGTCGAACGATGCCCATCACCCGCCGTAGATAAACTTTGCATCATAACCAACCAACTCTCATCGGTCGGTGTGCATGGGCGTTGTTAGACACGCGATCGCTTGCTTCGAGGAATTCATGAACATGGTGCGTTCCCAAAATCTATACGGTGGGGTAGTAAGGGTTGCAATAGGGAACGCACCCTACAAGATCGGCGATCGCACTGCCGCACTCTTTACTCCGCCACTTTCGATGGGGATATAGGCTTGGAATAACGCATCGCGGTAGCAGGTGGTTGCCAGGGAATCAGTTTGGTAGTGCCGTCAGGGGCATAGCCCCAACATTCATAAAAGGCGCGAGCGGCTCGATTATCGGCAAGAACCCACAGCACAATCTGTTGATAGTCGCGAACGCTCAACAGTTTTTCGGCATACAGCACCAATCGGCTCCCAAAACCCTGTCGCCAGAAATCGGGTGAAATGTAAATTCCCCAGATTTCACCGATAATTTTGGCATCGAGATCGGCATCACGGGCTGCCCCCAGCGTCAGGAATCCAGCGATCGCTCCATCCTGTTGCAGGACATAGGTTTCTTCAATCTGATGGGCGATCGCATAGCGAAACTGGTCTGCCCGCTGCTCCACCGTCATCCGTCCCAGAACTGAGAATGGCACGATGCCCTGATAGGCTGCCAGCCAGGCTGCGACATGCAACGTGCCTAATGCCGCTGCATCGTCAACGGTCGCTTGACGAATAATGGGATGACTGGAAGGTTTGGACATTGACTTCGCTGACAAACACATGATCCGATTGAGGCATTACTTATTGAGGCATAACTTAGGATTGCAAGAATGCCAGAACCGCTGTATTGAATGCTTCTGGCACCAACAAGTTGGATGGATCACCGCCACCCTCCAGCACCTGGAACCGTGCGTGGGGGATTTGGATTGCAGTGCGACGTGCCAGATCAATGGCAAATTGCCCAAACTGATCGCCAACCAAAACTAACGTTGGCACATCCAGCATTGTAAGCTGCGCCTCAATGTCAAACGCATTGACCTGATTTCGGAGGTGGCGAAACTGTCGGGACGGCATCGCCCTTAACTGATAGTTGAAATAAGTGCCAACCTGGGGATGTCCGATCTGGCGATAGGTTGTTTCTACCAATTTGCCCTGCCAGGTTTTGGGCAACCAGGTGAGGAGCCAAGCGAGTCCTTTTTGCAAGGTCGCGATCGCCGTCTGACTACTGCTGAAGCTATCAACCAGCACTAGCTTATGGCACCGCTGCGGTATCGAGCAGGCCAGTTGTTGCGCCACCAGGCCACCCATGCTGACACCAATCAGGCTCATCTGTTGAATATGTTGTTCATCCAATAAGCGCTGGAGCAACTGACACGTAAGCCCGAAGGAAAAAGTCTGGGCTGCAGATGCCCCATGCCCCGGTAAATCCGGCAGAAGAACACAAAATCCAGCTTGCACCAATGGGTCAATCTGTAGATGAAACATCTGCCAATCAGCTCCTAATCCATGTAGTAGCATGACTACTGGCTGGGCTATCTCACCATAGCGACGATAAGCCAATGGTTCTAGCCCTCTTGCAGACAATGTAGACGATGATGTTCTATCTCCCATAGCAATAAAACGCTCTTTAAGAGGGTTAAACAACCATATCGGGGATGAGTCACCAGGGGCATATCAACTTTAACCCACATGAGGGTTGAGTATGAGTGGCACTCGTTAAGACAAAGCAAGCTAACTATTGATTGGGCGGCGATTAGCTGCCTAGCCGATTTAAGGTGCTGGAAAGCTAAAATCCTTACCATAAATGAGCTTTTTTGGCATCTTAGCACATGAATATCGAGGTGTTAAGAATTGCTAGATTCAGCATATACCAAACTTCTTTCTAGGTTAAAGCCATTAACTGGTAAGGGTTTCGGCTTTTTGTAAGGCAAATGTTATGGAGAATCAAGCGGATATGCACTTTAGCCTAAAAAGGCCACAAGCCTTTGATGCTAAGACTTATAGTGCTAAAGTAAGGAAGTGTTAAACTGCGTATTTTTCCAGGGAGTCCCTGCCCCCCAGATCCTATCGAGCGGAAACTGTTAGATCAAGTCCGCGATACCATCAGAGTTATCCCGCCCTAAGGCTGCCGCTAACACCGTTTTCCCTAAGCCGCCCATCCCCTGTAACCCGACTTTCTGAGCCTGTCCGGTCATCACCAGGGTTTGATTGGCGGGGGTCAAGAGTCGTTGTTTTAAGGCGGCAATATCTTCAGGACGGGGGAGAAAATGAGGGGGGAGTTGGGGGACCGTATCCACTGCCCCTAAACCGTGCCAAGGGGTGGCGGGTGCGGGTTGGCTGGGGCGTTGTAATTGGGCAATGGCAGCCAATACCCGGCGCATATCCTCACGGGTCGCCAGTTGCGGGAAATAGTCCCGAATCTCGTCAATTTTCGCCAAAGTCGCCCCATGCAGGTCAAATAACATCCCCACAAAGGCTTTCCCCCCGTTGTTGGCATCATCTTTGAGGACTTGGCGCAAGTGTTTATTAAAGTTGGTGGCTAATTCCGCCGCCAAATCAGCGATGACATCTTGATAACTCTCCACATCATCCAGCAACACCCGGTTCTCACATCCCTGTTGGAATAACCAAGTGACCACTTCCCGCCATTCCGGTTCGGGTAACACCTGATACTCGGTAAACTGCTCCGGTTTTTGGCTGAAAATCTGATAGAGTTGGTCTTCCTGGAGGGTTTCAAATAGGTTGAGGGTTGTGGCTTGTTCCGCCCATTGCACCCAATATTCCTCGATTTTATCACCCAATTGTTCTAAGGATTCCTTGTCGGAATAGTTGGGGCTGATTTTTTCCGTCAAGGCTTTGGCTACGGTGCGTCCTGCCGCTTTGGCGATATCTTCATTCCGCAGGACATCGCTACTCTTTTGAAATCGCTCAATTAATGTGCCTAAATTATTCCCAGTCATCCCGGCGAAAAAGTTAGAAAACCCGGCTAACACGGGAACTGCTAACCCCGCCCCAGAAGCCGCTACCCCTCCGGTGACGATGGAACATAAGCCTACGAGGGCAGTTCCGGCGAGAAGTGGTCGATTGAGTCGCAGCAGTCGGGAATAGTCCATAATGTGTCATCCCAGGAAGTCGGGTTATGGCGGGTCGCGGCTGTTTTTTTTGAGTTTAGCAGGATTTTCGGACAGGGCAACCCTCTGCGGTTGCCCTAATTCAGTCTCTCGCCCTCCCTGGGCGAGGGGAGCCGTCAATCCTCCAGTTCCCCCCAAAATTGGGGGGTTAGG
>JBNGCR010000002.1:0-107299 GCA_050045915.1 Limnospira sp. | reverse complement strand
ATTCCCTATTCCCTATTCCCTATTCCCTATTCCCTATTCCCTATTCCCTACTCCCGACTCCCTACTCCCTATTCCCCAAAACAGCAACAGCACCCATCCTATTTCCCAGGGATCTCCTCTTGTTGATTTAGACTATCTGGAGGTGAACTGAATCCGTATCCAGTTGCATGGCTCCCCTGTCATTATCGGAGGAAGTATGAGAAATTTCTGTGGGCGCTGTTACCGCGTTTTGACGAGACAGATGTTAGAATGAACAGCTTAGGAACCTCCTAGTTTACCGAGTGATTTCCTCGAATGTGTTTAGTTAAGTTGGAGTTACATCGAAACCTAAATGTTAGGTGTGCATGGCTCCCGTTTAATCAGTAGAGGAAATATCAGCAAGCACGGGCGGCGCTGCTCTCAAACATGACAGATGTGAAATGAAACAGTGTTTGACCTCCTAGTTTCGATTACATGGGCGATGAACAAGTTGGGATGTGTTTTAGCCTCCTTCGAGATTTCAAACAGACAGAATGAACATCGCTTTGGTATCTGTCAACTGAAGCTTTATTCGCTTCAATTACTAATTTACCACCCTCAGAGATAAGTGCAAGGGTATTAAACTAAACTTAACATTTGGATGAGCGATCGCTTCGACTGATATAAACTTAAGTAAAGAAACGCCGTCGCCGCGATCCCCGGGCGATCGCCGTCCATGGCAGTGCGGATGAGGCTTGGAGTCCCTTGTGGCCTGACGGAGTTTCAGCCCGAGTTCAAAGGAAGATTTGAGGAATTGAGGGGAGATTTCGACTCAAATCCGGTCTGCAATATTAACCGATCGCCCGCCTTTAAAATGTAAAGATACTGTTACAATTTTCCGGTTTATTTTCAGGAACACCCGCCATGCAATCACTCCGAGCCGAAATTGAAGCGATCCGCACCCAAATTCTGGCACTGCAACGGGAACGGGAGCAGATTCACATCGAAACCGTCACCCCAGAAGACGATTCCCCCCAAGCGATCGCCCAAGCCTACCGGCGCCAGGCCCGGGAAACCGCCAACCAATCCGCCGAACTCAAAGGGATCGACGATGCGATCGCGGCCCTGAAAACTCAGCTTCGCCACAAAAAGCAACAATTGGACCAATGGAGTCACCGCCACCCCCTCGAACAGCAAATGGAGGAAAGCCGACTCCAGGCCCAAGTCCACGCCGATCGCATCAACCACCTCGCCCGGGAGCTCTCCGAAGAGGTAAAATCCCTCAAAGCGATCGCCGACCAAATCAGCCCCCTCTATTGGAAGGTGTACTATAAACCCTTCATCACCGGATTCAGCAATATCTCCGTCCCCTATGTGCGATCGGACGGCGAAGTTTGGGGGATCGTCAACCGCATCGTGTGAGGAGAGGCAATAGGCAATAGGCAACAGGCAATAGGGGGGAGGTCATGGGGGGAGTGGCTGAGAAACTGGGTTTCTGGAGAGAATCTTCAGTTCTAACCCGAGTTTCAGATAGAAATCCGGTTTCTGGCTCAAACTAGAGATTTTGAATCGACAATCAGGGCGCAAGCCAGGGGCCCCGACAATTTGCCGGCCCGATTTTTCGGTACAATAGACACTTTGTCCGCCCCCAGATGCGATCGCACCTTCCATGCAAACCGTCGATTTCCTCACCACCCTCAACCCCTCCCAGCGGCAAGCCGTCGAACACTTCTGCGGCCCGATGCTCGTCGTGGCGGGGGCCGGTTCCGGGAAAACCCGCGCCCTCACCTACCGCGTCGCCAACCTGATCCACACCCACCGCGTCAACCCGGAAAATATCCTCGCCGTCACCTTTACGAATAAAGCCGCCCGGGAGATCAAAGAGCGGGTCGAGTCCATTTTCGCCCAGCAGCAGGCTCAAAAACAGTACGGAAAGCCCCTCTCGGCCCTGGAACCGGCCGAACAGACCCAACTGCGATCGCACGTCTACCGCACCCTCACCAAACACCTGTGGATGGGGACGTTCCACAGTTTGTGCGCCCGCATCCTCCGCTACGATATCAACAAATATCAGGACGAAAAGGGGCGGCAGTGGCAGCAGAACTTCTCAATTTTCGACGAATCCGACGCCCAGGCCCAGGTGAAGCAGATCGTCACCAAACAACTGAACCTGGACGACAAAAAATTCGACCCCCGCAAGATCCGCTACAAAATCAGCAACGCCAAAAACCTGGGACTCTCGCCACAGGAGTATTCGCGGGAAAACCCGGACTATTCGGGGCGCGTCATTTCGGAGGTATACAGCCTGTATCAGGATGGCCTCGCGGCCAACAACGCCCTCGACTTCGACGACCTGATCCGGGTTCCCGTCGCCCTGTTCCGGCAAAACGAACAGGTGCTCGCCTACTGGCACCAAAAATTCCGCCATATATTAGTAGACGAATATCAGGACACCAACCGCACCCAGTACGACCTGATCCGGCTGTTGGCGACGAACGGGGAAGATCCGCAGATGTTCGAGAATTGGCAGAACCGATCGGTTTTCGTGGTGGGGGACGTGGATCAGTCGATCTATTCGTTCCGGATGGCGGACTATCGGATTTTGCTGGAATTTCAGGACGATTTCGGGGACGGCCTGCCGGACGACGACTCGCGGACTTTAATTAAATTGGAGGAAAATTACCGATCGCGGGAAAATATCCTGGAAGTCGCCAATCATCTCATCCAAAATAATACCGCCAGAATTGAAAAAGTGCTGCGTCCGACGCGATCGGGAGGCACGCCGATCTACTGCTATCAGGCGGACGAGGAAATCGCCGAAGCCCAGTTTGTCGTCGATCAAATTAAAATGCTGACCGACCAAAACCCGGAACTCGGGCCGGGAAGTTTTGCCATACTTTACCGCACCAACGCCCAATCACGGCCTTTTGAGGATGTCCTGCTGCGGAATAACATTCTTTATAATGTCGTCGGCGGTCTGAAGTTCTACGATCGCAAAGAAATTAAGGATGCTTTATCCTATCTGAGGGTGTTGGCGAATCCCGCCGATAGCGTCAGCTTGCAGCGGATCATCAACGTGCCCCGGCGGGGGATCGGGCGGACGACCCTCGACGGGTTGAACAATGCCGCCCAACAGTTGGGGGTTCCCCTGTGGGAAATTGTCGGCGACGAGGATTCGGTGAATACCGTCGCGGGGCGATCGGCCAAATCGGTGAATCGGTTCGCCCAAATCATTCAATCCTGGCGCGATCGCGTTGAAACCACTTCTGCACTCGATATCTTAGAAGGAATTTTAGCCGATTGCGGCTATTTCGACGATCTCAAAAATCAGGGAACCGACGAGGCGGACAACCGTTTAGATAACCTGCGGGAACTGTGCAACGCGGTTTCCCAGTATCAGGAGGAGTACGAAGATAGCAGCTTGCAAGGATTTTTGGCCAGCGCCTCCCTATCCTCAGATTTAGACAACTTGGAAGAAGGACAGCAGGCGGTATCTCTGATGACCTTACATTCGGCCAAGGGGTTGGAGTTTCCGATCGTGTTTTTGGTGGGGTTAGAACAGGGGTTATTTCCCAATTTCCGCAGTATCGACGATCCCCTCAGTTTGGAAGAGGAACGGCGGCTGTGTTATGTGGGGATTACCCGTGCCCAGGAACAGCTATTCATCACCCACGCCTTGGAACGGCGGCTGTGGGGATATCGGGAACCCTGCGTCCCGTCGATGTTTTTGAAAGAATTGCCCGAGAATTTGATCGAGGGATATCGTCCTTTCGTCCGTCCGATTCAAAAGCCGGCGACGAAGAAAACCGGCAAAAAGAAGAAAAGGGCGAAACCGACCCCGGCGACAAATCCCGAAACTTGGAAAGTGGGCGATCGCGTTTTTCACACGACATTTGGCGTCGGGAAGATCACCCACATTTTCGGTGGGAACGGGGGAAAGCAGTCTTTGGCGATCAAGTTTCACGGATCGAGTCCCAAAATCCTCGACCCGAGTGTAGTTCCCCTCCAGTCCCTAGAATAAATCCCAGATGCTGCGGGTGAAGATGTAACCCACGCCCAGCATGATGCCCACCTCCGTATTCTCCCGGAGGTAGCCGACGTTGACGCGGCCGGTGAGAATGAAGCTGTAGGAAATGGGGACGTCAACCCCCGTCATGAACAGCGGACCGAAGCTGAAATCTTCGTTGAACAGGTCGGCCCAAATCAGCCCCGCCCCCACGAAGGGGGACAGCAGCACTGCCCCGGTATCGGCGCGGACGGGAAAATCGTAGGTCAGGGCGCCGACGCTGGCGCTGTCGCCCAGAATGATCCCGCCGGTGTGGAGGGAGATATTTTCAGAATAACCCGTTTTTCCGAGGGTTCCGCCCCCCCCTTTGCCCAAGCCGGAGGCGTCGCCGGTGATGCCGATATTACCCCCGACGGCGAAATAGCTGTAGTGGTTGCTGAGGCGGCGGTTGTAGCGATCGGCGGCGCGGCGGGGGTCAACTTCTTCTTCTGCTTCCGGGGATTGGGCGATCGCTTCTTCGAGCACCGTCTCCTCGGCGATCCGCCACTCCGGTTGCACCCCCAGAACCCCCAGATCCGTCGCGTCAGTAGACGGGGCGTTTTCGCTCACCGCAGCGAGCGATCGTACCGGTTCCGCGTCGGGATTTTTTCCCCTCACCAGGCTGTTGAGGTATTTCTTGAGTTGTACGTTGTCGCCGGATGTTTGAGGGGTGGAAAAATTCTCTTGGGCCAAGACCTGACCGCCGCTGAATGACGAAATAACCAGACAAGCAAGATAAGCCGCTCTCCTCACAATAGTCATTCTGACTCCTCAGCAATTTAGTTTTGAATAGAGCAATAATAGATCATTTTTCAACATTGACATCCACCCAAATGAAGATTTTAGATTTTGGATTTTGGATTTTAGATTGTTCCCGCTCTCTTCCCCTGGTGGTATAGCAGTGCGCGCTCGTATAGTTACAAAACCTATAAAAGGGAATAGGGAGTCGGGAGTCGGGAGTCGGGAGTCGGGAGATTGATCATTCCCGGCGTGTAACCACGCCAGCGCTCGTTGCTATAAAGGCAAGCCTCTGTGCTTGCCCATCCGAGTAGGTTGGGGAGCAACCCTATAAGGTTGCTTCTACCAATTTTCAACCCCATAAATCAATCATCGGTAGGGGCAAGCCTCTGCCCTTGCCCATCTCCCACCTTCAATTAAAACTTTTGCTTGTAAGAGCGGGCGTGTTCCGCCAGTTTTTCGGCGATATCGGGATTGTAAATTCGCAGATAATTCCAATAATTTTCAAACACCGATTTTACATAACCCTGAGTTTCCGGATAGGGAATTTGGGTGACAAATTTATCCGGGTCGTCGAAGCCGAACCGCTGCAACCAACTGGCGATCGCGCCGGGTCCCGCGTTGTAACTCGCCACCGCCAACAGGGAATTATTGTTGTATTCTCGGTGGGTGAAATCGAGATAGTAGGTTCCCAAATTGACGTTATCATCGACGTTTTCTAGGGAATAGTTGGTCAATTGGATGTTTCTCGCCGCCTCCGCCCCCGTTTCGGGCATCACCTGCATCAACCCCGTCGCCCCGACAACGGATTTAATCGAGGGCATGAATCGCGATTCTTGCCGAATTAAAGCCGTCACCAATACCGGATTCAGGTCGCGTTTGTTGGACCAACTGACGATAGTTTCCAAGTAGGGGAACGGATAGAGAGATTGCCAGTAACCGGGTTTTTGCTTCAGGTCTAGATATTCTTGGCGTTCTTCGGGGTTTTCTCGCTGACTGAGGCTGGAAATCATCCAAATGCCGTCCAGATTGTCCCCCACCGCAATCCGCATCAGACCGTCGGTATATTGTTGGGCGACGGACGGTTGCATTCTGTCGCCGAATTCCAACTGCCACAGGGTCCAGGCATCGCGATCGCGTCCCAGGCGGTACAATTCCTGTAGCGTCTCCGAACCCGCCGGGGGAGTCGGGCGCTGTTCCGGGTGTTCGACGTGGGGAGACAGGGGCCGCACCGTGGTAAAGTCACCCACCGGCCAACCCAGCAGCACCGCCGCCCGCCAAGCGTAGTAGGATTCGGGATATCGCGCCAACAAATATTCGTAGGCTTTGGTGGTATCCTTGGATTTCCCCATCTGTTGGGCCCACTTCCCAATCCAGAACGTCGCCTCCGGCGCCAACTCACTGTCGGGGTTCTTCGTCACCACCTGCCGCGCCCACTCGGAGGCAATATCCAGCTTTCCAGCTTGGGCACCCTTTTGGGCGAGACTCCAACGCAATTGGGCTGCCGCTTCCGAATCACTGTATTCGCTCAACAACAACTGGCGGGTTTTGGAAGCCGAATCGGGGGATTTCAGCTTTTCGAGCACCTCCGCCCGCTCCGAAAGCGCTTCGGCGGCGTGTTCGGGGAAATCCTCGATCGCTCGATTCAGTAAAGGGAGGGCTTCTTGGGGTTCCACCAAACGGGCCAGGCGGATCATCCCCCATCCAGCATCCTCACCCCGGGGGTTGGTTTCAGTGGGGAAGGTGGCGATCAACTGCTCGTAGGCTTTCCGGGATTCGGGAATTTTTCCGCCCAACCACAGCCCCCGGGCGTGGCGGTAGCGGTTTTGGGGCGTGGCGGGGGCTTTTGCATAGGCGATCGCACCCTTACCATAATCCATTTTTTCCCAGTAGCCGAAGCCGATCGCCTCCCAATCTTCCGGGGTGAGTTGCGCTTCGTAATTCTGCCGCAACCGCTCCAAATAAGTGCCGTAATCGGGCAAATAAATCCCGTGTTTGGCGACCAACAATAACAACGGCAATTGATTGGGATTTTCCCCCAGGCGAGTTTGGGCGATCTCCACGCTGCGGGGGTGGGCCGGAAATTCCGCGATCGCCCGATCCCAATATTCCGGGTTATTTTCACCCAAAACATACAGCCCCTCCACTATCACCGGATCTTCCGGGTAGCGATCGACTAATTCTTGCCAAGTTTGCTCGGCTTTTGCCGTATCTCCGAGTTGTTCATAGGCCCGCGATCGCATCTTGAGGACGTACCCCCCCAGCAGGCGATAGTCCCCCTCCAATCCTTCCAACTGTTCCAAAGCCGCCTCGGGCTGCCGACTCTCTAACAAATCCGCCGCCAATAAAAACCGGGCGCGATTTTGACTCTCAGATGCCGGAGACGTGGCAATAATTTCCTCCAACTCCACCCGGCGATCCTCCGGCGAGAGCAACGCCAAACTCATCACCACTTCCGAAGATCGAGCCAGATCCGGCGCTTCTCCAGTGCGGGACGACCAGATTTTTTGCCACTGCATCATGGGAAAATAAATGCCCAAAACCAGCGCCGTCGCTCCAGCTATGACATAAAGAGAAACTTGTGTAATCCGTCGCTTCAGCATGGTAATTAATCCACTCGTCGTCAAATCAGTTAACAATGCAGAATAATTATTAATGATTAATGATTAATGATTAATTATTCCGACAAAGTATCCACCGCAACGAAATTGGCGGCTTGATCATGGGAAATACATCTCGGCCTTGGCTCCAATGTTCAAACCACCCCGTCGGCGGCCACGCCTCCGGGGGCAGGTGGGTACGTTCATATTCGTACACCGACTCATCGGACAATATCTGTAATGGTAAACCGGCCATCACGGAATTGAACTCCGATCGCGTCATCAAATAGGACCACTGCACCTGAGCCAGTTCCCGCACCCGCCCGTCCGGTTCATATCCGGGATCGGTCAAAAACGTGTTGAACAGCAACAACCCCCCCGGTTTGACGATATCGCACATCCGCAACAGGAGCGATCGCACATCTTCACGATTGCGAAAATGGGAAATCACCTCAGCCACCACCGCCAATTGATAGGAATGTTTCGGTAATTGCAGGGCGGGGTTGAGAATGTTGCTCTGAATCACCCGGACAGGGAGTTGCTGCCCTTTGGCTTCTTTGGCGATAATTTGGGCAAATTCCGGCGTTAATTCCACCGCGTCCACCGGATGTCCCCGCCGCGCCAAAGCCAGGGTATTGCGCCCCACCCCCGCCCCGACATCTAAAATGGGGGCAACTTTGGGGTTGTCGAAAAATTTCACCACATCTATGAGTTTGGCATCGGGGTGGGAACCGAACAGCGGACCACGGCGACTTTTGAGCCACCGCTGATATTTTTTTTCCATCGACAACACTTCGTTGACGACGGTCAATTTCAGGCCGTTAGTGAGGCCCTGGGTGGGGTCGGGCGGCTCATATTTGAACAGGAGGCGCGAGTGGGGGGAGGTGTCGTAGCCTTCCTGGAGTTTCCGTTGCACGAGTTGGCGCAGCGACTGCATTTCCTCCGGGGTAAAGTTCTGGCCCAGGGCTTTCAAGAGGCGATCGAACTGCTCCATATAATGGTCGAGCAGCGACGGAATACAGGGCACGGTGAGCTGTCCGGTGGCGGAGGTGAGTCGCTTGACTTTCCGCAACAGGGCAGTTTCCCGGGCTTCGGTATCGCTGGCGGATGTCGGCTGGTTGGCTACCACAAGTGAATTGTCCCCTATTCGATTGAAATGACTTTCATGTTAATTTACCTTACTCTCGACCCGCTCCCGGAGGCGATCGTTCCGTGCGATCCCAGATGGGAGCGACGGCCATCGTTGGTCTAGGAAATCGGAATGTCCGTCGGGGTGGGCGCGACACCGGGGCTGGGAGTCATGACGATTTTGCCGACGACGTGTCCCGTTTCGCTCTCGGCGTGGGCTTCGGCGACATCGGATAAGCTGTAACTGCGGTGGACGTGCGATCGCACCTTTCCGGCCTCGATCCAATCCCGCATCGCCTCCAAATCCCGCCGTCCGGGTTGGGCTAAAATCAGTTTCGCTTTTTTCCCCGGCAAAAATAGGCTCTGCACCGAGGCACCGATATTGTCCAAACTCGGCAGGGTGGAAACATAAATTCCGTCCGGTTGCAAGACTTTCTCGCAGTTGTAAAAGGTCTGTTTCCCCACCGCGTCGAAAATAATGTCGTATTGGGTACCCTGCTGGGTGAAGTCCACTTGGGTATAGTCGAGGACAACATCGGCGCCCCAACTTCGCACGACATCCAAATTGGCGGTGCTGCAAACCCCCGTCACCTCCGTTTCCATCGCCCGGGCAATTTGTACCGCAAAGGACCCGACGCCGCCGGACGCCCCGTTAATTAACACCCGCTGTCCCGATCGCATCTGGCCCAGATCCAGCAAGGCTTGCAATGCTGTCAACCCGGCGAGGGGGACCCCCGCCGCTTCTTCGTGGGTGACGGTACTGGGCTTGTGGGCGACAGTGGAGGCGGGGATGGCGACATATTCGGCGTAGGCGCCCCCCGTCAGGGGGTTGAGGAAGGTGTAAACTTCGTCTCCCGGTTGAAACTGGGTGGCATCTGCCCCCACTTCCACCACCACCCCGGACACATCGGAACCGAGGATTTTGGGAAATCCAAATCCGGATAACAGTTGCAAGTCTCCCTGTCGGATTTTCCAATCGACGGGGTTGACGCTGGTGGCGTGGACTTTGACCAATAATTGTTCGGGGCCGATTTTTGGCATCGCCACGTCCGCGTATTCCAGGACTTCCGGGGAACCGTACTGATTGATGATGACCGCCTTCATGAATGCACTCCCGTTGCAACCTGCACTGTCAGCTTAACCGATCGCGCCTGATCGTTCAGAAATGTTGATAAACTGGCGATCGCTGGTTTCGATTGTCCCTAAATTATGGCTTCTGTGCTGCCAAAATTGTCGCTGTTTCTGGCGATCGGGTTTTCGGCGGGGACGGTCCTCGCCCAACCCGTCCCGGCGCCTCCGCCCTCCTCGCCCCCCTCACCCGACGCGGCGGAACCGACTTCGGAAGGGGAAGAGGTGGAAACCATTCCGGAACTCCCCCCGGTTCCGTTCATGATTCCGGATGAAATTTTGGAGTATTTTTATCAAAATCCGGACGGACTCGATATCTGTCCGGGGGTGAATGCTTTGCCGTTTCGGTTGGGGTCCTTTGCCTATCCCTTCGGACCGGAAGCCGAATTGGTACAATTGCTCTGCTACCGGGCGGCGTATCAGGGGGGTTACAATTTCTTTCGCTATCAAGAGACGGACGGGGAGGTAACGGTTGAACCCCTGGAATTTTCTGGGTTTGAAATGGGTGCGAGGGGCGAACTGGTGGAGGCTCAAATTCGGGAGATTGTTGGGGAGTTGGAGTACCAGCCGGCGGAGGGAATTTTGAGCGTTTTCACCAAAGATCGGGGGGTTGGGGATTGCGGCACCTTTGTCAAGTACGAGTGGGACGGAACGCAGTTCAACGCGATCGAATATCGGGTCAAATCCGAGTGCGACGGCAATTATATTGAGCCGCAGGAGTATCCCCGACTCTACCCCTAGGTTCGGGCGGGGGAGGGTGCGATCGCTCCCCCGCCCATCTTTCCTATGAATTGATTTGACAGAAACTTTCTACTCCCGACTCCCGACTCCCAACTCCCTTTTATAGGTTTTGTAACTATACGAGCGCGCACTGCTATAATAACCGGATCTGATATTAGGACATCCTAAAATCCCGAAATCTCCCAATCATAAACAATTCACTTCTGCTGATTCCTATATCAATCAAGCCTTCACCCACAATGCCAAACCCCCACCCCGTCCCCGGGCTGCGATGAATTGGTCTTGAACGAGAAAATAGGCGAAAAATGGCTGTTCTGCAACCCGTTTTTGATAAAAGGTTTCTTCGCTGCTTTTGCCGTTGCGGATATAGCCGTCGTAAAGTTTGAGTCCCAACCCCCGAACCGCCATGCGGGTAAAGTCGAAGGCGAGAATGTCATTTTTGAGCAAAAATTTCGCCGGTCCGCCAACCGTCAATGTCATTAGTCCGACGCCGACTCGGTTTTCAATTCGGCCCGCCTCAAAGGGTTCGCGATCGCCCGATTTGATATCCGAAACGGGGGAATAAGTCAAGCCGATCTGGACGAGGGGGGGAATGTAGCGGCCGGCCCCCATCAGGACTCCGGCGCGATCGCGGGTTTTTTTGGTTCCGGTGATGAAATACAACCGCCAGGTGCCGCACAGCGCCTCGAAGGGGTGGGATTCCCGGCATTTGCGGGCGACTTTTTCGGCCTCTAACAGGGCGACAACCACCTGCTCGGCGACGGGGCGATCGCGATCAGAAGAATGGAGCGATCGCGCGGCCCGTTCCAAAATTTCCAAATATTCAACCACAGTCCATCAATGATCAATTATCAATGATCAATTATCAATTATCAATTGTTTTCTTTGATACTCTGCGGGTTAAAACCACGCAGATTCTTAAGTAATCCAAAGCTGGATTCTCAAAGGCATTATCAAAGTGCCTCTACACGCTCAATAATTGCGCTTACTTTACTTTTGCTTTCAGATATTATCACTAGCCAATTTGGTACGCTCCTCGACCTGCCATTGCTTGCAGTGGTGTAGCCACACTGACGCTAGAAAATTTCTAACCGCTGGACTTACTTACCGGGATTTCTCCGTACTAGGACGATTCTTCACGCAGATTTTTTCCGACTTGCTTTTATGAGCATAGCTCATAAAATAGAAACTTTCAAGGCGACTGAAGTCGCCGTTCGCTTTTCATCCGTGCTTTAAAAAGACACGGCTTTCAAGCTCTCGTCCTTTTCTCGTAAATCGCGTCCGCCACCCGCGTCACGTCCCAGAGTTCGGCGACATCGTGCACCCGCAAAATGTCCGCCCCGCCCGCGATCGCTGCCACGCAGGCCGCCGCCGTCCCCCAAACTCGCCCCTTCGGATCGGGGCGATCGAGGATTTTGCCGATAAAACTTTTCCGGGACGGCCCCACCAACAGGGGGCAACCGAGCGATCGCAGTTGGGGCAGTTCCCGCAAAATCTCCAAATTCTGGCCGTAGGTTTTCGCGAATCCGATCCCGGGATCGAGGATAATGTTGGCGCGATCGATTCCCGCCAACACCGCCGCTTCGATGCGATCGGCCAAAAACTCCCGGATCTCCCCCATCAAATCCCCGTAGTCCGTCAGGGTTTGCATGGTTTGCGGCGTCCCCCGAATGTGCATCAGGGCGATCGGAACCCCCAGATCCGCCGCCGTCGGCAGCATTTCCGGGTCGTAAGTTCCCCCGGAAATATCGTTGATCAAATCCGCCCCCGCTTCCACCGCCGCCCTCGCCACCGCCGCCCGGGTCGTATCCACGGAAATCACCCCATCCCCCACGGAACCCGGCACTTTTCGCAACCGTTCCACCACCGGAACCACCCGGCTCAATTCCGTTTCCAGAGACACAACCGCCGCCCCCGGGCGGGTAGACTGTCCGCCCACATCAATAATATCCGCACCCGCCCGAACCATTTCCCCGGCTCGGACGAGGGCGACATCTGGGGTATCGAACGCCCCGCCGTCGCTAAAGCTGTCGGGGGTGACATTCAAAATTCCCATCAAATAGGTTCGCGTCCCCCACTCGAAGGAGTGACCTCGAACGATTACGGGTTCGACCATCGGCGCGATTATTGATAGTTGACAATTCGAGCAAAACTGTCCGGCTGCAGGCTTGCCCCGCCCACCAGAGCGCCGTCAATTTCAGACTGAGCCATGATTTCGTCGATGTTGTCCGGCTTCACCGAACCGCCATATTGGATGGTGACATTGGGGTTCGTCAATTTGCTCCGGATCAGGCCGATCACCCGGTTGGCTTCCTCGGATTCGCAGGTGTCCCCGGTACCGATCGCCCAAATCGGTTCGTAGGCGATTACCAAATTATCTTGGTCTACGCCGACGAGATCGGTTTCGAGTTGGGAAAAAATGTGGGATTCCGTCTCTCCGGCATCCCGCTGTTCTTTG
The DNA here is from genome assembly GCA_050045915.1 of Limnospira sp. Classification (GTDB taxonomy): domain Bacteria; phylum Cyanobacteriota; class Cyanobacteriia; order Cyanobacteriales; family Microcoleaceae; genus Limnospira. The sequence continues at coordinate 94,503 of JBNGCR010000002.1, read as the reverse complement.
GTTTCCCCCACGCACAAAATCGGGGTCAGGCCGTGACTCTGGGCGGCTTTCAATCGCAGGTTGACGGTTTCATCCGTTTCTCCGAAATACTGCCGCCGTTCGCTGTGGCCCACCACTACGAACCGGACGGCGATTTCCGTCAGCATCGGGGCGGAAATTTCCCCGGTGTAAGCCCCGGACTCTTCCCAGTGGACGTTTTGGGCGCCCAGACGCACCCGCGACCCGTGCAGGCTCTTGGACATGATGTCCAGATCCGTAAAGGGGACGCACAGCACGATTTCCCGATCTTCGGGGGTTTCTTCCAATTGCGTGACAAACCCTTTCAGAAACTCCTGGGCTTCCGTTTGGGTTTTGAACATTTTCCAGTTCCCGGCAATAATGACTTTTCTCACAGTCGAACCAATAAACCTCAAAATACAATCGAATGCCAAACTTTAGTTTAGAACGTCGGGGGCATTTGCGGAAATCCGCTACTGGCCGAATTCTACCCGCGCTCGTTCCACCAGGTCCACCGTGACGACATCGCGATCGGCTTCTCGGGCCAGTTGTTCGATGCGCTGTCGGGCTTTCCCCCGCACGAAGAAGGGGATATTTTTGAGTTTGGCTGTGGCTTCGGGTTGCCACTTGAGTTCGTCGAGATAGTCGGAATCGGACATGATACTGTGATGGGAGCGGGTCGCCGCTTCGCTGCAATTCTTTGATTTTTTCTAGCTTAAGCGATATTGAGGGTCGCGAGCAAACTGCGGATGACTCCCACGGTGACACCGGGCAGTTCCAACTGGGGGGTCAGTCCCACGTCGTCGAGTTGTTCAAACTTGCGGATGGCTTCGGAGTTGAGGGTGGCGAGGCGCTTTCCGACCTCCGGGCTGGTGAATTGGGTTTTTTTGCCCCAAATCATCCCGGTGGGGACTTTCAGTTGGGGGATGTACAGGGACAGGTCGAAGCACAGATCCCCCCGCACGAAGGACAAGGCTGCATATTCGGCGTTGGGTTGCTGGGCGGATTCGAGGTAGGCTTCCACGATTTCGTTGAAAATACGGTTGGGGCGGGCGAACTGGCGCTGTTCGAGGAAACTGCGGATTCCGACGGGGTTGGCGACGGCGGTGGCGTAGAGGAGGCGATCTAAAACCGGGGTTTTGACGATTTGGGCGAATAGGCTGTTGATGTAGTCTCCCCCGAAGTCGGACAGGCCCGAGGGGGTGGTGAGGATCAGGCCTTTGAATAATTCGGGTTTTTTGACGGCGACGCGGATGGTGAAGGCGGCGGTCAAAGAGGAGGCGATCGCGACGATGGGTTCTTCGCAGGTAGCCTCGATAAATTCCGCGATCGTGGTGACGTAATCTTCGGGGGTGTAATCCCGCGCCGGATGTTCGGAACGGCCCCAGCCGATTAGGTCGGGGGCGATGATTTTATACTCGGACGCGAAGGCCGGGTACACCTTAGACCACTCGTAAGCGGACGATCCGCCCCCGAAACCGTGCAGGAAAACCAAGGTTGGCAATGTTTTTCCGCTCAAAGTTTCGGGGGTTTTCCAGGGCATTTCTGTGGCGGTGTAGTACACCATTCTCCCCAGAGACGTGACGGTGGATTGTTGGGTGAATCCGATGGGATAAAACATGAAATTTCCTCCGTAAATTGTAGGGTTATGAAAGGATTTTTTGTTTTGAATTCTATTTTAACTCGGGTCGATTGAGGGAGATGGACTCTTCCAATTTTATGCCGGTCGCTCGCCCGACCGGGTATCTCTTCGGAAGTATTCCGCCGTGTCAAGTTGCGATCGCCCCCGTGAAATCGGACTCGGTTGCCGATATAATGAATGAGGGGTGACACCCCTCATGTGGTTGCACCTTCGATCCCGACTCTCAAACCGTAAATTTCTGGAGGAGTCCGAGTTCGAGGTGAAATCGCGTTTCTCCAAAACGATCCGGATTCGGGTCCCGAGAGGCTGAAGCCTTATGTTTGGGGACATTCATTCGGCATCCGGCCGGGAGACACCGGAGATTCAGAACCCGCCGCCCAAATGCTATTGAGGAATTCAGGTATGAACGTTTCTATGGTAGAGGATTTTAGCTTTCAGATGGATCGCCTCGGAGACACAGATATCCCGAACCGAAAGACGGATCGGGAGGCGACATCGGAACTGCTGGCCCACCCCGAGACGGATGCCAGCAATGTGACGTTACTCCCGCCACCACCCGCCACCCGAATTCGGTTAGCTTTGGAACAGTTGGAAGGGTTCGAGCCCGTCGAGGATCAATTCCGGCACTGGGGAATCAAATTTATCAACGCGATCGCGCTACAACCGTCGAATCCCCGTTTCAGTATCGAACCCGGCGTCACCGTCCTCATGGGGGCGCCCAAGGGGGGGACCCTGGAAGTGAGTTTCACCCACCCCGTCCGCCAGGTCGTCGCCCGGGTAACGAGTCCCCACACCACGATGTTATCGGCCTGCGATCGCGATGGGACCCTCATCGCCCAGGATGAGATGGCGGTTTCCAAGTCCGGCGACTCGCTGTCTTCAATTTTGCCGAGTCGGGAACTTCGGGTCAGATCGAAGAATATATATAAAGTCACGTTCTACACCTTTGACGCCCAGTTGATCGTCGATCGCCTCCAAGTCGAGTTTTGATATTTGGCTGCGACGTGTGAAACCGCCCCCCCGTCCGACTAGCTGAAAAGTGCTAAATTTTCAGGAGAGCGTCGAGTTGGAATCGTGTGGGATGACACGGAAAAACGACTCGCTTGTTTTAACAAGCGTGATTTGTTATGATTAACAAAAGCAGCAAAGGGCAAACGCCTACGCAACAAAGCATCCTAGTACGGAAAAATCCCGGCCACCTGAGAACCGACGGCTTTTAAGTACACAACGACATTCATTGTGGCGTGCAATGGCAGGTTGTGGAGCGTATAGAAGTTAAGTGGTAGTACCCAGAAAGCAAAAAAAAGTAGCCTGAAGCGAAAGCAACAGAGTAGAGGGTCGGTGGACCCAATGCCTTTTGACAGACCCTTTCAGGTGCGACCTGAAGAATCTGTGTGGCTTCAGCCCGCAGAATGTCAATAACGATAATGGTAAAATAAGCATTATCCGTGGGAATCGTTCCGTCGGGAAGACCCCATCAAATTTGATGGGGAACGCCAAAGACGATCCGACCTTTTGCCACGATTCACGCATCCGTTCATCAGTTGGGCGATGCCCCGGAAACCCTCCAGACCCCACAAGACATGAGTCACTTGGAGACCAAGGAATCAATGGAAATTCCTGACCCGCCGAACCCAGCTTTGTTTGATAATCTAGACCCCGAGTCGAATTGATGGGGACTGAATGTACAACTGGTAAACCGCCTAGCTGATCTTGCAAACCCAACCATGTCGAGCATGAAACACCAATTCACGGTTCATTTCTGGGGCGTCCGAGGAAGCATTTCCTGTCCGGGAACGGCAACGGTTCGATATGGCGGGAACACGCCCTGTGTTGAAATGCGGGTCGGCTCGCAGCGGTTAATTTTCGACGGCGGGACGGGCTTGCGGGTACTCGGACAGGCGCTGCTGGCGGAAACGCCCGTCAAAGCCCACCTATTTTTCACCCACTCCCACTGGGATCACATTCAGGGCTTTCCTTTCTTTACCCCGGCGTTCATTCCGGTGAATTCCTTCGACATTTACGGGGCGATCGCACCCAACGGCTCGACGATCGAACAGCGCCTCAACGATCAGATGCTCCACCCCAACTTCCCCGTCCCCCTGCAAGTGATGGGAGCGAATCTCAACTTTATCGACATCACCATCGGCCAGTCCATCAACCTCGAAGGGGATATCGTGGTCGAAACAGCTCTGCTCAACCATCCGGGAGAAGCGGTCGGATATCGCGTCAATTGGAAAGGATACGCCGCCGCCTACGTCACGGATACCGAACATTTCCCCGATCACCTCGACGAGAACGTGCTCAAGTTAGCCCGCAACGCGAACGTCCTCATTTACGATGCCACCTACACCGATGAAGAATACCATTCCCCCACCTCCAGCAAAGTGGGTTGGGGGCATTCCACCTGGCAGGAGGCCGTCAAAGTAGCCCGGGCGGCGGGGGTCGAAAAATTGGTAATTTTCCACCACGATCCCCTCCACGACGACGAATTTATGGACGAGATGGGGGAGAAAGTCGCCGAAGCCTTTCCCAACACCGTGATCGCTCGGGAGGGGTTGTCCCTACAGTTAATTCCCCCCTCGGGTTTGACCTCCACGGACGAACCCGCCAAGGATGCGCGGGTTTCGGCTTAGGAAGAAGGGTGTAGGGGGTAGGGTGTAGGGTGTAGGGAATGGGGAATGGGGAATGGGGAATAGGAACCCGCTCCATTACTCCCTCCGCTCCCTTCGCTCCCACACGCCAGGTCACACCGGATTCGGGGAGAATCTAAAATCTAAAATCTAAAATCTAAAATTCCTCCCCCAGATTGTGTCAAAATGTAAAGCGTGTGGATAACTTCATCGACAGATACCGTTCTAACCCCGACGACCGTTGCCTTGGGGAACTTCGATGGATTTCATCGGGGACATCAACAGGTCGTCAAACCGATCCTCAACCCCCGTCGGGTTGCGGTCGATTCCCCTCTGGCTGCCCGACAAGCGTCGGGACTGCCGGGCTCGACTGGTGAGCCACCGCCCAGATGCCTCCCGATCGCCCAACACGTCTATTCGACCGTCGTCACCTTCAACCCCCATCCGCAAGAATTTTTTACGGGTCAACCCAAAAAATTGCTGACACCGTTGGATGAGAAAGTTGAGGTACTTCGAGCTTTCGGGGTCGATCAGTTGGTGCTGTTGCCTTTCGACCAACAGTTGGCGAGTCTGACCCCGACTGAATTTGTGGAAGAAATTTTAGTGCGACACCTCCGAGCCAGTCAGGTCAGCGTCGGTTTCGATTTTCGCTTCGGCCGCGCCCGCGCCGGGAGTACCAAGGATTTGCAAGCGATCGCACCCCGGTACGGTCTGGAAGTCCATATCGTCTCCCGACATCCCTGCGAAAATGGGGAGCGGATCAGTAGTTCCATGATCCGGGAAGCCCTGGAACGGGGCGACCCCCAGCGGGCCGCCCATTTGTTGGGGCGCCCCTACATCCTCACCGGCCAGGTGACGCGGGGCCAGCAGTTGGGGCGAACCCTGGGCTTCCCGACGGCGAACCTGCAACTTTCCGCCGACAAGTTTTTGCCCCGGTATGGGGTTTATGCGGTGCGAGTCGCAGGAGTCAAGCGGTGGGGAAGGGAAACGCCATCCTCCCAGATTGGGGTGATGAACGTCGGCTGTCGCCCCACCGTCGCCAGGGCTCTTCACCCCAGCGTCGAGGTTCACCTGCTGGACTGGGGCGGGGATTTGTACGATCAAACGCTGACGGTGAGTTTGGAAGCCTTTTTGCGGCCTGAACAGAAATTTGAATGCCTCGATGCCCTGAAAGCGCAAATTCAAGCGGATTGCACCGAGGCGCGATCGCTGTTGGGGGAAGAGAAATGAATTGACAATTATCAATTATCAATTATCAATTATCAATTATCAATTTTTCCCATATCCTTTCTAAAATGAGAGAACGCATCGAGCGCTTGAAGCAAAATTTAAGTCGGACGATCGTCGGCAAGCAAGAGTCCATCCGCCTGACCTTGGTGGCGCTGCTGGCGGGGGGTCACGCCCTCCTAGAAGACGTGCCGGGGGTGGGAAAAACGCTGCTGGCGAAGTCTTTAGCCCGGTCCATTGACGGTTCGTTTCAGCGGATTCAGTGTACGCCGGATTTGTTGCCGACGGATATCACGGGGACCAATATCTGGAATCCCAGCACGGGGGAGTTTGAATTTTTGCCGGGTCCGGTGTTTGCGAATATTTTGTTGACTGACGAGATCAACCGGGCTACGCCCCGCACCCAGTCAGCTTTGTTGGAGGTGATGGAGGAGCGACAGGTGACGGTCGATCGCGTCTCCCGTCGGGTTCCTCAGCCGTTTTTCGCGATCGCTACCCAAAACCCGATCGAGTATCAGGGGACGTTCCCCCTCCCGGAAGCCCAGATGGACCGGTTCATGCTGTCCCTGACGTTGGGATATCCCAGCGAAGCGGAAGAATTGCAGATGTTGCAGCAGGTGACGGCGGGGGTGACAGTGGAAGAACTCGAACCCTGTCTGAGTTTGACGGAGGTTTTGGAGTTGCAACACGAATGTGCCCGGGTGAAGTTGGAACCCTCCCTACAGCAGTATATTCTGGATTTGGTGCGGACGACCCGCGACCACGAGGAGATCCTGCTCGGCGTCAGCCCTCGGGGGGCGATCGCGCTCCACCGGGCGACTCAAGCCCTGGCGTTTCTGTCGGGGCGGGATTACGCAGTCCCGGACGACATCAAGTTTTTGGCATCCCACGTCCTCTCCCACCGCCTGATTCCCGCCGGCGGGCGGCGCTCAAAAACGATTGTGGAACAGTTGCTGCGATCGATGCCCATTCCATCTTGATGCGGGCAATTTTCGCCCGATCGCGCTGGAAAAAGTGGCGCGATCGCATCTGTTTTAACCCCTCAACCGGAAAGGAGATTGAGGGGTTATTTTGGGGTTGAAGATGCTCACGATAGGTGTGCGATCGCAGCGATCGGCAATTGTTCGTCTGTATCGAAGGAACCCGCCTCGATTTCGGGCGCTCTCGGAGATCGGATTGATTCCCAATCATGGGATATCTTATTCTGCAGAACCGACCTGTTTCAGATGAATGTGCTTGCGTCCCAAGGAAATCTCGAACTCATCGCCCGGTTCGAGATCCATTTGCTTGGTATAGGCCGAACCGATCAGCAAGTTGCCGTTCGACTGGACGCTAATTCGATAGCTGGCGGAGCGTCCGCCGCGGCCATTTCCTTGTTGCTTGCCGTCGAGTTCAATTCCCTCCGCATCGATCAACGCATTGAGGAATTTCATCATGTTGACGCGCTCGACTCCACCCCGAGTTAGGGTGTAGTAGCCACATTCTCTCGCTTTCTCTTCCTTGCTCATGTTTTCGAGATCTCGAACTTTCTCAAGCAGCGCTTGACCCGTGAGCGGTTGAGGTTGAGCTTCGGAATTTTTCTTCTTAGCCATTAACTGTTTCCCTTCAAAATTCGACACGATAATGTCATCGGTTTGATCCCGGTCATGCCGGTAGCTGCCGGGATACTTTGTCTCGAATTGGTACCTATTAACTATATTACACGAATCGGTCAATTTGTTCATCCGATGGGGGACATTTTTGGGGGGGTAATCATTTGATAGCAACTCTTCTAAAGATTCTCCATCTATCTGTTGGGAGATGGATTCCCACCCCCAGCTCAGGATGAGAGGATTCGAGCGATCCCGAAATGTCCTAAACTGGGAGATGCGTCAGTTATGCGATCGCGCGGGGACGTTGCGGCAAGTATCTAAAGGCAGATTACCCATCACTTTATCCCCCGAACCTCTGGGATTTCACGGGAATTGAGGGTGCCACAACCCCCGCCTCGGATGACGATCGCGATCGGATCTAAAAACCTGAATGAAGTTAACCACTCGCGGACACTACAGCGTCAAGGCACTCCTGGATCTCGCCCTCCAGCAAGGAATCGGACCGGCTTCCGTCCGGGAAATTGCCCGCCGGCAAAACCTGCCGGCACCCTATCTGGAAAAGCTGTTAATTGAGATGCGGCGGGCCGGCTTAGTTCGTTCCGTGCGGGGCGCCCAGGGGGGGTATCAATTGGCGCGTTCACCCGCCCAAATTTCCCTCGGACACATTCTCGAAGCAGTCGGAGAAACCATCGAACCGCTATCCAATCATATTCCGGATGCAGAACAAGCGGAAGACTGGGTGACATTTACGATCTGGAATCGTCTGCACCAGAAACTCAAAGAGGCTCTCTACAGTATATCCCTCGAGGATCTATATTATGATGCCCGAAGCTGGCAGGCAACCCGAGGAGAGGAAACCGGTTTTGTTGTCTGATCGGTGTTTTTCCCTACCCAACATCGCCGGCTACCGACGGTTGCCCATTTCAGTCAATTTGAACATTCATTCCACAGTTGACCCGGACAGATGATCGACATCAATTGTATAGCCGTTTTAGCGATCGCCGCCTGTTTAGATTACCTGATCGGCGACCCGTGGAATTGGATACATCCGGTGCAGGTGATGGGATGGGCGATCGCCCAATTGACCCAGCCCGTCTTCCGATACTTGAAAGCCCCTTTCTCTCAGAAGCTCGCCGGTATTGTACTCGGTTTCGGAGTCGTGATGGGTAGCGGATTTATCAGTTGGTCGATCGTCGGGGCGATCGCGATCCTTCCCGGACCATTTCCCCTCCATCCCATTTTAGACATCGCAGTACAAAGTATTCTCCTGGCCAGTTGTTTTGCGGCTCGGAGTTTGAGGGCGGCGGCAGCGGACGTACAAGAACCCCTCGCCGGTGGCGATTTGCCGACAGCCCGATCGCGATTGAGTCAGTATGTGGGTCGAGATACGGAACAGTTATCCGAGCCGGAAATTTGGCGGGCTATCTTAGAAACCATAACAGAAAATGCCACCGATGGGGTGATGGCCCCGCTGTTTTATGCCATCCTCGGCTTGGCGATACCGGGCCTCGGAAGTGTCCCCCTCGCGATCGCCTACAAGGCGGCGAGTACCCTCGATTCAACAATCGGTTATCGAGAGGCACCCTACACCGATATCGGGTGGTTTAGTGCGAAATTTGAAGATTTTCTAACTTGGCTTCCCTGCCGTCTGACCGTCCTCACCATCGCTCTCTTATCCAAACAACCCAAACGGGTTTTAACAATTTGTCGGCGGGATGCCATTCACGACCCGAGTCCCAACGCCGGTTGGAGTGAATGTGCCTACGCGGCCGCCCTCGGCGTGCAGTTAGGGGGAACCAATCGATATCGGGGACAAATCAAACAAAAGCCCAAATTAGGAGATCCAATTCATCCGATTACATCAGATACCATCGATGCGGCCCTACACATGACCCGCGTTTGCATTTTTTTATGGTTGGGATTGGCAATGGGTATGGGTTGGATGCTGCGGGGGGGGTGAGAAGGGAGTGGGGAGTGGGGAAATCTGTCCTAAACGTCGTAGCGACTGCTATAGCAGTGTGAAATGATTCGTGAAAACTCGATCGGATCAAAGCCCCCAGGATTGGGGGGTTTGGGGGCTAGGAGATTTTCAAATGACTAACAATATCGAACGATGGGGCGAAATTCCACGGCATCGGATGGATCGATAGGCGTTTTAACTCTAAAATGCAATTAAATTCGCCTTCAATTTGACTCCCTGTCCGAATCTGGCCGTTTGGAACCATGACGAAACTTGTCGAAATCCTCTCCCCCGAAGAACTGCGTCGGACGGTGAACCGTCTGGCTTCTCAAATTGTGGAACGAGCCGGAGATTTGTCCGATCTGGTGTTGCTGGGAATCTACACCCGTGGCGTGCCCCTCTCGCAACGGCTGGCCAACCAGATCGCCCTCCTGGAACAATTGCAAGTCCCCATCGGCGCCCTCGACATCACCTTTTACCGGGACGATTTGGATAAAGTCGGGATGCGGACGCCGGCCCAGACCCGGATTCCCTTCGACCTGACGGGCACAACGGTGGTTTTGGTCGATGATGTCATCTACAGCGGACGCACCATCCGGGCGGCGTTGAATGCGACGATCGAGTACGGGCGCCCGGAAGCGATCCAACTAGCGGTTTTGGTCGATCGCGGCCACCGCCAACTCCCCATCCAGGCGGATTTTATCGGCAAGGAACTGCCCACCTCTCGGGAGGAAGAGGTGCGGGTGTATCTCGAAGAGGAGGACGGGTGCGATCGCGTAGAGTTGATCGCCCCATCGTAAAATTTAGGGGGTGGGGTGTGGAGATCTGGCCTAAAAACCGGGTTTCTAGAAGGCGTTTGGGTTTCCCACCGAGATCGGAGTAGAAACCCGGTTTCTAGTTATCGCAACGAGCGCTGGCGTGGTTAAACGCCGGGAATGATCGATCTCTCTACGACCGACTCCCGACTCCCGACTCCCTTTTATAGGTTTTGTAACTATACGAGCGCGCATTGCTATATCGCCGGTTTCTCGGCGAGGTAAGAAATGTTTCAATTTCAGGAACGGACATCCAGATTGAGTGATACTGGAGAACGTGCAGTTTGTGTTTTGCCCGCAATGTCTCTCCCATCCACACCGACAACCCAATCGTCTGACTCCGATCGCCAGACCCAAAACCGCAAAGCCGATCACCTGCGAATCTGCCTGGAGGAGGACGTGCAGTTTCGGCGACAAACCACCGGATTCGATCGCTACCGTTTCGCCCACTGCTGCCTCCCCGAAATCGACCTCGGCGATGTAGATGTCTCGACGGAATTCCTCGGCAAATCCCTCGGGGCGCCGCTGCTGATTTCCTCCATGACGGGGGGTACCGAACAGGCAAAACTGATCAACACCCGCCTCGCCAAAGTCGCCGGACGGCACCAAATCGCGATGGGGGTCGGTTCCCAGCGGGTGGCGGTGGAAAGGCCGGAGGTCGCCCCCACGTTCGCGGTGCGATCGCTGGCCCCGGATATCCTGTTATTCGCCAATTTGGGGGCGGTGCAACTCAACTACAGCTATGGTTTGGACCAATGTCGGCGGGTGGTGGATCTGCTGGAGGCCGATGCCTTGATTTTGCACCTGAATCCCCTGCAGGAGTGCATCCAAACCGAGGGCGACAAGAATTTTCGCGGACTACTTGACAAAATACATAATTTATGCATTAAGCTGCCCATCCCCGTGATCGCCAAAGAAGTGGGGAACGGCATTTCCGGGAAAATGGCGGAAAAACTGATCGAAGCCGGAGTCAGCGCCATCGACGTGGCGGGGGCGGGTGGCACGTCCTGGGCGCGGATCGAGGGGGAGCGGGCGAAAGATCCCCGCCAGCGACGGTTGGGGGAAACCTTCGCCGACTGGGGTTTGCCCACGGCGACCTGTCTGAAACAAGTTCGGGCGATCGCGCCGGAAATTCCGTTAATTGCCTCTGGGGGACTCCGCAACGGGTTGGATGTCGCCAAAGCGATCGCCCTGGGGGCGGATTTGGCGGGGTTGGCTTGGCCGTTTTTGCAGGCCGCAGCCGAGTCGGAAGCCGCCGTCGATACCCTGTTAGAAATGCTGGTGGCGGAACTCTCCACGGCGCTATTTTGTACGGGGAATGCGACTCCGGAAGCGCTGAAGCGATCGCGGGCCTTGGAACAATTAACATAGATCAAGAATAAGTTAACTGTGACCGTTCTCAAACCGGCCCCATCCCCTACCCTGCAGATCTCCCCATGAAAGACTTTTTGAAATACACCCTGGCCAGTCTGGTCGGCAATCTCCTGGGACTGATTCTCCTGACGGTATTTGGCATCGGAGGACTGGCATTTTTGATCGTGGCAAGCGCCTCCAGGGACACGGAAACCGTCCTCAAAGATAAATCCGTGCTGGTTTTCGACCTCTCCCTCGGCATCAGCGACACCTCTGCCGAATCCACGGGGCCTGAATTACTGCAAAAGACGCTGGCCGAAGATACCACGGGTTCGATCCAGTTGCGGCTATTATTGGAAAGTCTCGATCGCGCCAGCCAGGACGATAAAATTGTCGGCCTGTATCTGCGTGGCGCGAGCGGCGACACCCCCACGGGACTCGCCAATTTAAAGGAAGTCCGCCAAGCGCTGCAACGGTTCCGAGAAGCGGGGAAAACGATCGTCGCCTACGATATCGACTGGACGGAGCGGGAATATTATCTCGGCTCGGTGGCTGATACGGTCGTCGTCCACCCGATGGGGACGGTGGAGATGAACGGACTGAGCTCCGAAATCATGTTTTTTGCCGGGGCCCTGCAAAAGTTCGGCATCGGAGTGCAGGTGACGCGGGTCGGAGAGTACAAATCTGCCGTCGAGCCGTTCCTGCAACAACAGATGAGTCCGGAAAATCGGGAGCAAACCCGGCGGCTGCTCGAGGATTTGTGGCGGGAATTCGCCCTTCCGATCGGTGAGAGCCGCAATTTGACCGCCGAGCAGTTGGTCGAAATTGTCGAGCAGAATGGGATTTTGTTGGCCGAGGATGCCGTCGATCGCCAAGTGGTCGATCGCATCGCCTACGACGATGAAGTGGCCGCCGACCTGCGGGAACTCACGGGCCAGGAGGACGAAGAAAAACCTTTCGAGCAGATCGGCATCCGGGCCTATTCCCGGACGCCGCAGGTGGTCAGAACGGCGGCGGGGGACTCGACGAGCCGAAACCAAATTGCGGTGGTTTACGCCAACGGGGACATTGTGGATGGCCGGGGCCTGCCTAATCAAATTGGGGGCGATCGTCTGGCGTCGGTGTTGCGAAAGTTGCGGCGGGACGATCAGGTGAAGGGTGTCGTGTTGCGGGTCAATAGTCCGGGGGGCAGCGCCACCGCTTCTGAGGTGATCGGACGGGAGGTGAAGTTGCTTCGGGGGGAAAAACCGATTGTTGTCTCGATGGGCAATTATGCGGCGTCGGGGGGCTATTGGATTTCGATGGGGGCCGATCGCATTTTGGCCGAACCGAACACGATCACCGGCTCGATCGGTGTGTTCGGATTGCATTTCAATGTCCAGGAAATCGCTAACGAAAACGGGATCACCTGGGACGGGGTGAAAACGGGACCCTTTGCTGAGTTGAATTCTATCAGTCGCCCGAAAACTCCCGAAGAACTTGAACGGATTCAGGCGATCGTGGATCTGATTTATGATCGCTTTATCGCCGGGGTGGCGGAGTTCCGCAAGTTGCCGGAAACGACGGTGGCGGAAATTGCTCGGGGGCGCATCTGGTCGGGGGTACAGGCTCGGGAGTTGGGGTTGGTGGACGAGATCGGCGGTTTGGAAGATGCGATCGTCGCTGTCGCCGAAACGGCGGAACTCGGGGATGATTGGAGAATCGAAGAGTACCCGAAAACCCGCAGCTTCGAGGAGCGGCTTTTGGAAAGTCTGCTCGTCAGCGAAGCTGGAGGCTCGAACTCCCTGAAAGCCGAACTGGTGCAACTTTATCAAGAACTGACGGTTCTGCAATATCTCAACGATCCTCGGGGAATTTATACCCGGTTGCCGTTCAATTTGCGGATGGAGTGAGGTGGTTTTAGCCGTTCTGCCGGTTGCCAGATCGGGGAGCGGGCAACATTACTTTACAAAACGCCGAAAAAGTTAATAATGTTTTTTTTGATTAACGGGACGTTAACTTGGGGGCAAAACATTCTAAATTAAGAGATAGGCTAATCTCGATCTCCGACATTTGCATTGAGACTGGATTAACTTCATCGGCGTTGGGAGGGAGAGAAGCTATCTTACACTGTATAACCATTGTTGAAAGAGCATTGAGTGTGGATTTAATTCCGAACCGAGGAACGCGAATCGCAGAGCATAACCGGCATTGTTTATCATCATTTGCTGTATCCGTCAATCCCCAATCTGACCGATTTTTAATTTTAAGCAAATCTTAATGTTTGGGGGGCAAGTTTCGCGATCGCCGTGTTCAATTTCGGAACCATATTAAATCTCACATGATGTTCTTGCTTGAGGAGATCTTCCGATGAAAAATAATGTCACTTCAGAAAATCGTAATGTCGCCATTGTCGGCCCCTATTTGAGTGGCAAAACTGCCCTGCTAGAGAGCCTGTTGTTCGCGACGGGGGCGATCACCCGCAAAGGAACGGTCAAAGAAAGCAACCGCCTGGGGGATGGGGTTGCCGAGGCTCGCGATCGCGATATGAGCGTCGAAGTCAATGCCGCCAGTACCGAGTACGGCGGCATTCGCTTTACTTTCCTCGACTGTCCGGGTTCAGTGGAATTTGCTCAAGAAACCTACAATGCTTTGATCGGAGCCGGACTCGCCGTCATCGTTTGCGAACCCGAGCCCAGCCGCATCCTCACATTATCCCCTATATTTAAGTTTCTCGATGACTGGGAAATTCCCCACATCGTCTTCATCAATAAAATGGATCGCGCCTTCGACGACGAAGAGGGCTGCACGATTAACTTTTTAGAGTTGTTGAACGCTCTAAAAACGGTTTCGACACGCCCGATCGTGCCCCAACAATATCCGATCGCCAAGGGGTCGGAATTGATCGGTTTTATCGATCTGGTGACAGAGCAAGCCTACCACTACCACCCCGGCGCCCCCTCCGATCCCGTGCCGATGCCCGAGGAACTCCAAGCGTTGGAACACTCGGCCCGTCAGGAAATGTTGGAGGAACTCTCCAACTTCGACGACCACTTATTAGAAGAACTCCTCGAAGAGATCGAACCGCCCCAGGAAGAAATCGTCAAAGATTTGAAAATGGAGTTGGGTTCGGATCTGATCGTCCCCGTCTTTTTAGGGGCGGCGGAATTGGAATACGGGGTGCGATCGCTCCTCGATGCCCTGGTGCGGGAGGCCCCCGAACCGGGCTTGACAGCCGAACGGCGGGGACTGAAGGCGAAGGAGGACTTCCCCATCGCCCAAGTCCTGAAAACCTTCTACACCCCCCAGGGCGGCAAACTCTCCCTGGTGCGAGTGTGGCAGGGGGAACTCGCCGAAGGCATTGTCCTCAACGGCATCCGGGCAGCGGGAATGTACCGCCTGATGGGACAGCAAACCCAGAGCGTCCAGACGGCAAAAACCGGGGAAATCGTCGCCCTCGCCCGCATGGAAGGCATCCAAACCGGGGATACCCTGACGACGGAACCCGATCGCCTGAAAAAGCCATTGCCGAAAGCCCACGTTCTGCCCCCCGTCTTCGCGTTGGCGATCGCCCCCGAAAACCGCAAGGACGAGGTGAAACTCAGCGCTGCCCTCAGTAAGATGATGGAGGAAGATCCCTCCCTGGGCTGGGAACAGCACGGCGACACCCACGAAGTCATCCTCTGGGGACAGGGGGAAATTCACCTGCAAGTCACCCTCGATCGCCTGCGCCGCAAGTACAATCTGCCCATGACCACCCACGCGCCCCGGATTCCCTACAAGGAAACCATCCGCGGCAACACCAGCTCCCACGGGCGCTACAAGCACCAAAGCGGCGGACACGGGCAGTTTGGGGATGTCTATCTGGATATCACCCCCCTGCCCCGGGGCGAAGGGTTCAACTTCAACGAAACCATCGTCGGAGGCGTGGTGCCGAAACAGTACATTCCCGGCGTGGAAATCGGCGTGCGGGAATATTTGGAACGGGGCCCCCTGGGATTCCCGGTGGTGGACGTGTCGGTGACGCTCACCAACGGCTCCTACCACTCCGTTGACAGTTCCGAACAGGCGTTCAAGCAGGCGGCGCGGCTGGCCATGCAGACGGGGATGGCCGAGTGTCACCCCACCCTACTCGAACCCATCGCCTCGGTGGAGGTGTGTGCGCCTAACGAGTTCACTTCACAACTGTTCCAGTTGATCACGACTCGCCGCGGCCAGATTTTGGGCTACGAACCGATCGCGGACTGGAAAGGTTGGGACCGGGTGTCGGCCTATCTGCCCCAGGCGGAAATGCAGGATCTGATCGTGGAGTTGCGATCGCTGACGATGGGCGTCGGCTACTTCAACTGGAAATTCGACCACCTCCAGGAAGTACCCGACAAGCTGGCCGAACGGGTGCTGGCGACTGTTGCCGAAACCGCCGATAGCAGTAACGGCAAGTCGAAATAGTCTGAGATGGCACAGGGGCGCTGTGCCTTGCGCCCCTACAAAATTAATTCTGCTTTCCCATGGGTTGGGAGGGGGACATTGTCTAAAATTGGGTCTGCCGGACATCTCTGATGTCGGCTTTGGATGTCAGTATGATGGTCTAAGCCGATCGCAAAGTTCGGCGAGATACTCAATCCCGTCCTCCGATTCAAAGCCCCCAGATGGAAATTGTCCTTACCCTTTCGATCCTCGTTCTCGCCCTGGTCAGTTTTGTTGTGGAATGGCTGCCCGTCGATCTGACCGCGATCGCCGTCACTGTCTTGCTGATGATGCTGGGGTTGGTGACGCCGTCCGAGGGGATTTCCGGTTTCGGCAACCCCGCCACCATCACCGTGATGGCCATGTTCATCCTCAGCGCCGGCATCACCCGCACCGGGGTGATTCAAATCGTCCGCGATCGCCTGATGAAATGGGGGGGATACAATACCGGCCAGCAGTTGTTCGTGATGGGAATGTTGGTCGGGCCGATTTCCGCTTTCATCAATAACACGGCGGTTGTCGCCATTTTTCTGCCCATCATCGAAGATTGGTGCAACCAACAAAAAACCTCCCCGTCTAAATTATTGATTCCCCTGTCCTACGCCTCGATTTTGGGCGGGATGATCACCGTCATCGGCACTTCTACCAATATCTTGGCCAGCGGTTTGTCCGAACAACTCGGTTACGGAGCCTTTCACATTTTTCAGTTTACCCGGGTCGGGCTGTTGAGTTTTGTTTTGGGATTATTTTACATTACTTTTATCGCCCCCCGCCTCCTGCCAAAACGGCAGTCAAACACTCAGGATCTCATGGGAGAGGGTTATAAGTTACAGGAATATCTCAGCGAGGTGGTGGTCACGGAGCGATCGAGTTTGGTGGGGCAAACCCTGCGACAGAGTGAGATTCAGCGCAAGTTCGACCTCGACGTTTTGGAGTTGGTCCGCAATAAAATTCACCTGCCCCAACCCCTGGGCGACAAGATTTTGAAACCGGGGGATATTTTAATTATCCGCAGCACCCGCGAAGACCTGCTGAAAATTCGCGAGGAACGGGGTTTGGATATTTTGCCTGATGTCAAATTTCGGGAAGATTCTTTGCAGGAAGTCCTCAGTTCCGGGGAGGAAAAAATTGCGGAAGTGTTGATTCTTTCCAACTCCCGCCTGATCGGGACGACTCTGAAAGATCTGCGGTTCCGACAGCGCTACAACGCCACCGTTTTGGCGATCCGCCGCGGGGCGGAATTGGTGCAGGGACGGCTGGGGAAAATCCCCCTCCGGTTCGGGGATTTGCTGTTGGTTCAAGGCCCGAAACAGAGTTTTATCGGTTTGCAAACCACCCGGGAACTGTTGGTTCTCGAACAGCGAAATGTGGAAAATCTGCGACAGAATAAAGCTGGCATCGCGATCGCCATTACGGTGGGTGTCGTCGGACTGGCCGCTTTCAATATCCTCCCGATTTTGGTCGGCGCCCTGGCGGGGGTGATCGTGATGGTGGCCACCGGCTGTCTCAAACCTGGGGAAATTTACGGCGCCGTCCGCTGGGACGTGATTTTTCTGTTGGCCGGATTGATCCCGCTGGGAATTGCGATGGAAAATTCCGGCGCCACCCGATGGCTGGCTGACAACCTGGTGGCGATCGGGGGGAACCTTTCGGGTTACTGGGTGTTGACATTTTTCTTCATCATCACCGTCTTGCTGACGGAAATTTTGTCGAACAATGCGGCGGTGCTGTTGATGATTCCCATCGCCGTCAAAGTGGCCGAAACCCTACAACTCAACCCCTACGCCTTCATGTTCGCCGTCACCCTAGCCGCTTCGTGCAGTTTCATGACCCCCATCGGCTACCAAACCAATACGATGGTTTACAGCCCCGGAGGATATAAGTTCTACGATTTTACCCGGGTCGGCGTTTTCTTGACCCTGTTGATGGCCATTGCTATTCCCCTGTTGATTACCGTGTTTTATGGACTCTCCCCCCAATAAATCATCGACCTTTATTCCTCAGATTTCTGAGGGTGCTGATAGTGAATGTCGGGACGGGGGTTGTGATGGTGGGCGTGAGATTCTCGGGTCAACTGTTCCAGCTTGAGTTCTAAAGCTGAAAGTCTCACTTCCAATTCGTCAATCTTTTCCTGCTGAGGGGACATTCCCAGGTAGGTTCTCAAAGCATCAATGACCAGATCTGACTTTGATTGTCCCGTTATTGTTACCCGTGCCATGAGTGCTTTGTGTACCTCAGAAGGAATCCTGACCCCTAGGAATGGATTGGGCATGGTTTCAATTAGATCGCATTTTTGACAATCAATGCCGATAGTTCATCGATAATAGCAGTCGCTTGTAAAAGCGCCGTCCATATCTTATATTAATTTGTAAAGATGATAGTCAATACTCATATTTTTGTAAACTTTTTTTTCAAAACAAGAAGGAATGTAAAGAAGTTTGAACAAAAGTTGATAACATTACGAAAACGTATGTTATCATAGCCGTCAATGTCCTGTTCGACAGGCGGCCGGTGGGCCAAATAACCCTCGCCCGCCTTGGTCAGAGCCGATCCATCAAACACTAGAAGTGGGAGCAAACATGACCGTACAAGCACGACTCGACGAACGGCGCAATCCCGACAAAATTCTCATCGCCGACGATGAAGCGGCCATCCGTCGCATCCTGACTACCCGCCTGTCGATGGTGGGTTACGGTGTGGTCGCCGCCGCCGACGGCCAGCAGGCGATCGACCTGTTCGAGCGAGAAAATCCGGATCTGGTGGTTTTGGATGTCATGATGCCCAAACTCAACGGATACGGGGTGTGTCAAAAAATCCGGGCTATTTCAGATGTTCCCATCATCATGTTGACGGCCTTGGGAGATGTGGCCGATCGCATCACGGGATTGGAACTCGGAGCGGATGATTACCTGACGAAGCCCTTTTCTCCTAAAGAGTTGGAAGCTCGCATCCACGCCATCCTCCGCCGCTTCAAAGATACGACGCTCCCCCAAGAACTCAGTCCCGAAGTGATCCAAGTGGACACCCTGCGGATTGATACGGTGAAACGGCGGGTTTATAAAGGTGACAAACTGATTCCGCTCACCTACATCGAGTTCAATTTGCTAGAACTGCTGTTCAAGCATTCCGGAGAAGCGGTTTCTCGTTCCGAAATCCTGCAACAACTGTGGGGATACGCCCCCCGTCGCATCGCCGATATGCGGGTGGTTGACGTCCATGTGGCGCGGTTGCGGGCTAAAATCGAAACGGACCAGCGCAACCCCGAATACATTCTCACCGTGCGAGGCATCGGCTATTCGTCCCAGCGACTCGCCCCCGTGGAAGAGGCGATCGGGGCCTAGTCTCGTCCTCCAAAGCAGACCGCTTTTGAAAGATCCAACATTGATCCGACATTTAATTGATTGGCTAATTTTTTTCAATTTGATAAATTTTGTTTGAGGGCGGAACTCGTCCGCAAAGATTGAAGCCACTTGAATACAACCGAATTTTCCCATCCCGGCGATTTCATCGAGGTCGATATCCGGGGTGGGTTTCAATTTTTGCCGAATAGACTCCCCAAACCGATGCGATCGGCAATCATCGGCAGGGTTTGGGGGGAATGGGGATTTCTCCGTCGGATGGCGTGGCGATCGGCCCGAGAGTGTGCAAAACTGAATAGGGTGGGCGCGTAGCCGGTCAACTTGAATCGCCGTGATTGAAACCATGCTCAAATTTTTCGCTTGTTTTTTCTTGACGATCGCCCTGCTGTTTGCCGTCACCAACTGCAACGGTCGGAGTCAGGCAGACGTTCAACCCGAAGAAAGCTACATCCGGGTCGATCAGTTCGGTTACCGTCCCCAAGATCCGAAAGTGGCGGTGATCGTCGATCTGGAAGTGGGGTTTAATTCTGAAGAAGTTGTCTCCCCCGGAACGATTTACGAAGTTTGGGATGCAGATTCTGAGCGGAAGGTTTATTCCGGGACGATCGCGCCGTGGATGGAGGGTCAAGTACATTCCCAATCGGGCGATCGCGCCTGGTGGTTCGACTTTTCGGAGGTGACGACGCCGGGTTCCTACTACGTCCGGGACGGGGAAACGGGGGAGCGATCGTTTGAGTTTGACATTGCCGAGGACGTTTACCGGGAGGTTTTGATCACCGCCACCCGCACCTATTTTTATCAACGCAGCGGCTTTCCCAAACAAGAACCCTACGCCGATCCGAGGTGGACGGACGGGGCGGCGTTTCTCGGACCCGGACAGGATACGGAAGCTCGATTTGTCTACGATCAAGATAACCCCGAGCTGGCCCGGGATATGCGTGGGGGTTGGTTCGATGCGGGGGATACCAACAAGTACGTCACATTTGCCAGCCAGCCGATCCATCAACTCTTGAGAGCTTACTCTCAAAACCCGGAAATTTGGACGGATGATTTTAACATCCCGGAATCGGGAAATAACATCCCCGATCTCATCGACGAGCTCAAATTTGAACTGGATTGGCTGAAGCGAATGCAGGATGACGATGGGGGAGTTTTCATTAAGCTGGGAACCATCGACCACAATTCCGCCCCACGCCCGAGCCTCGACAAACGCCCCCGATTCTATGCGCCCAAATGTTCCTCCGCCAGCATCGCGACGGCGGGAATGTTTGCCCACGCCGCCCTGGTTTTTCGGGAAATTCCCGCTTTAAAATCTGACGCGGAAGACTTGCAAGAGCGGGCGATCGCGGCTTGGAATTGGTATGAAAACAACCCCAAAAGCGGCGAATGTGATTCCCAGACCATTAAATCGGGAGATGCGGATAGAACTCTTGAGGAGCAGAAAGGGCGATCGGTGGTTGCCGGGATTTACTTATTTACCCTGACCGGAGAGGGAAAATATGAAGATCGCATCCGCGAACATATAAGCCAAACCCGAGCGTTTAATGACGATACTTGGTCGAGATATGACCCATTAGAAGGGGATGCCATGCTGTTTTATACCCGACTTCCAAAGGGGGATGAAACGCTAAAACAACAGATCCGCGATCGCTTTCAAGGAATGGTCGTCAACAACAAACAATCCTACGGATTGAATCCCAGTCTCGACCCTTACCGGGCCTACATGACCGATCCGCAATATCACTGGGGAAGCAACCAAGTTCAGTCCAATTATGGCAATACGAATTATGATGCCCTGCTGTATGATATCGACCCGAATCACCGAGAGAGTTACAAATCTCGCGCTTTAGATCACCTTCATTACCTGCATGGTGTCAATCCGCTCAATATGGTTTATTTGAGCAATATGTACGAATATGGTGCGGAAAAATCGGCGAATGAAATTTATCACGAATGGTTTGGAGGTGGAATCTACGACAATGCTTTGACCTCTCCCAACGGACCGGCGCCAGGCTATTTGGCGGGGGGACCGAATCAAAATTATACCGGAGAGGCAAAACCGCCCGTTGGCGAACCGCCGATGAAGGCTTATTTTGATGAGAACGATCCGAAGCAAAGAGCCTGGGAAATCACCGAACCTGGAATTTATTATCAAAGTAGTTATATCAAACTGCTGTCTAATTTTGTGGGTTCGGAGCGACAATGATTGTGCGAGGAAGGTTGGAAACAGTAGCATTGAGACTTTCACCGGGGGCGGATGTCCGCCGATCGCTCGAACAGATCGCGAAAAAAGAAGCGATCGACGCCGGTTTTATCCTGGGTGCGGTGGGGAGTTTGTCGAAAGTTTGCCTGAGATTTGCCGGGGAAGAAACCCCGGCAGAATTGCCGGGGAAGCACGAAATTTTGACGCTTTCTGGAACTTTGGGGGAAGATGCCGTTCATCTACACATGACCGTCGCTAATTCCCGGGGGGAGTGCAGGGGAGGTCATGTGGTGTACGGGTGCGAGGTTTATACGACGCTAGAATTGGCGATCGGATTGATACCGGAGGTGCAATTCAAACGGGTGTGGGATGAACGGACCGGGTTCAAAGAATTGGGTGTATTTCCCATTTCTGAACCTCCGGTTTAACGCCTAGTCGGTTTCCAATGCTTTCAGCAGCATTTCTCCCATTTCCCGGCAGCCGACGGGTTTCATGCCTTCCGACATGATATCCCCCGTGCGATAGCCCCAGTCGAGCACCTTCAACACCGCTTTTTCGATGCGATCGCTCGCTTCCGGCGCGTCCAAACCGTAGCGCAACATCATCGCCGCACTCAACACCTGGGCGAGGGGGTTCGCCTTATCCTGTCCGGCGATATCCGGGGCGGAACCGTGGACGGGTTCAAACAGCCCGGGACCGGATGCCCCCAAACTCGCCGAGGGCAACATCCCGATACTCCCCGTCAGCATGGCGGCGGCGTCGGAGAGGATGTCGCCGAAGAGATTACC
Source organism: Limnospira sp. (assembly GCA_050045915.1). Taxonomy (GTDB): domain Bacteria; phylum Cyanobacteriota; class Cyanobacteriia; order Cyanobacteriales; family Microcoleaceae; genus Limnospira. Next base: position 72,488 of record JBNGCR010000002.1, on the reverse strand, counting down.
CGTGACGATGGTATCGAATTGTTTGGGCTGGCGCACCAGTTGCATGGCGGCGTTATCGACGTACAGATGGGAGAGTTCCACGTCGGGGTAGTCTGTAGATAGCTCGGTGATGCGATCGCGCCACAGTTGGGAGACGTCCAGGACGTTGGCTTTATCGACGGAACAGAGTTTTCCGCCCCGTTTTTGCGCGGTTTCAAACCCGACCCGTCCGATGCGATCGATTTCCGATTCGGTGTAAGCCATCGTATTAACGCCACGCTTTTCCCCCGTCTCTGTCTCAAAAATTCCTTTGGGTTGGCCGAAATAAACGCCCCCGGTGAGTTCCCGCACCACCATGATATCCACACCTTCGACGATCTCCCGCTTCAGGGAGGAGGCGTCAACCAGGTGGGGCAGAATCGTCGCCGGACGCAGGTTGGCGAACAAACCCAGTCCCGCCCGCAATCCCAACAGCCCCGTTTCGGGCCGCTGGCGGCGGGGCAAATCGTCCCATTTGTAACCCCCAATCGCGGCCAGCAGGACTGCATCGCTGTCGCGGCAGGCGGTTAAGGTGGCTTCTGGCAGAGGTTCCCCCGTGGCGTCGATGGCTGCGCCGCCCATCAAGGCTTCTCGGAAGTCAAAAGTCAAGTCTAATTGTTGGCCGACGGCTTTGAGGACATCTACCGCCACCGCCATAATTTCGGGGCCGATGCCGTCGCCGGAAAGGAGGGTGATGCGGTGATGCTGGGTCATGGTACGGTTGGGTCTGTCGCTCTTGATTGCAACATCCAATCATACCAGATGGGGGGTCGCTCTCAATAACGTTGGTTAGAATCGTTTTAAAAGGGGAGTGGCAAATTTTCCAGCCGCACAAGCGATCGGATACGCGACAATCCGAACTTAAAATAAAGGAGTATGATTGAGCCAAGGCGCGTTTGGTTCGGACAATGGAATATCGTAGAATTTTGGTGGCTGTCGATCGCTCGTCTCAAAGCGAAGCCGTCTTTGACAAAGCCCTCCACCTGGCGAAAGTTGAAGGGGCGCGACTGAAGATTTTTCACTGTGTGGCCGTGTCTCCCCTTGCCTTCGGAACGTCCGGCGACCTGTACGGGCAAGGATTGGGACGGGCGGCTCAAGTTCAGCAAGAATTGGTTCAGAAAGAAGTGACCGAGGTGAAAAGGTGGTTGCAGGGGCTTGTGAACCAGTGCGAACAAGAGGACATCGAGGCGGAATCTGAGTATGAGATCGGCGAAGCCGGATATTGGATTCGGGAAATTGCGTTGGGTTGGGATGCGGATTTGGTGGTTCTCGGGCGGCGGGGGCGATCGGAGTTGGCGGAATTGTTTTTGGGTAGCGTCAGCAATCATGTGGTCCACCATCTCAAGTGTTCGGTGTTGATCGTCCAGCATCCCGACGATTAGGAAAGTGGGGTGCGATCGCGTTTTGGGAAGTGGCAAGAAACCGGGTTTCTATGAGAATGTCCTTATCCTCACCTAAGTTTTGGGAAGAAACCCGGTTTCTCAAGAAGGGGCGATCGCGTTTTAGGTGATTTGTTAAGGCAAGAAAAAATCTGATAAAACAACATCGTTTTGATTGTCGCATAAAAAACGCGAAGTTCACGGCTGGACTCCTCCAATAAATTGTAAAAATTGTCTCGGATTCAAAATATATTAGGGGGATCGAAATTCTCCCCAATCCTCTTCAGAGGATTTTCGCTGTGAGCTTGGGAATTCATTCCCAAGCGGTGTTTTGATAAAGCTGCACCCGGTCTATTTTGAGAATATTTCATGTCAAAATTAGACCAAAAACTGGGAGACATCTTCGCCGCACTCGTCCGCCAGATAGCAGAGTGCCCGAAACCGCATCCCCACAACTTCTTCGTAGAAGGGATTCAATTTGCAAAGCGGGGGAATGTGCAAGATTGTGCGGCCTAAGAGGCTGATATCGCGGGCGAACGGGCATTGGGCGGGGATAAATTCACAGATGAATCGGGCGGTTTTTGGATTTTGGATTTTGAAGTTATCGAGCTTAGTGCGGATGGCTTGGAAGGGCAAATTTTGGCGGTTGTTGAAGTTGGCGGCGGTCATGATTGTTTCTCCTGTTTTAACTCCGATTTCACTGTTTCCTCGGCGCGGAAATCAGTGCTTGTTTTGTCTATAGGTCTAATTTAGCAAGCGCACCCCGACAGATCAAGGGTTGACTTATATAAAAACTTGATTGCGATTATAAAAATTTATATCTTTCGGGGAGCCGAACCCCCCATCTCCCTCCCAGCCTAGGTTTGAGGTTCGCCGAACAGAACGATCGAGCCGCGCAGTTCGCCGATAATCTGGCTGGTGATGTTGCTGACTTCCAAACCGCCAACCGTCCGCCGTCGCTGCGATCGCAGCACCACCAAGTCTGCCGTCTCCGCTTCCGAGAGGATCGTCGTGGCCACGTCGTCGGAGGGCACAATCTGAATATCCAACTGGACAATAGAGCGATCGCCCGCACCCATGTTCACCAATTCCGATTTCAGCATCTCCAGATGTTCCGGCGGCGCGGACTCCTCGCAGACGTGCAGTAAAATCACCCGGGCGCCGTTCGTATCCGCCAGCAATTGGGCGAACCGCACCGTCCGCATCGTCTGGGGGGTGAGATTTTTCACCGGGACCAAAATCTGCTGCATTGCCACCGGGTCCGCCAGCAACCGCATCACCGCAACCGGACAGTGGGAGGACCAAAACACGCTGTCGATCAAATTGCCGAATAACCGCGTCCTCAGCCCCGTTTCCTCGCTCCAACCCATGACGATCAAACTGGCGTCCCGTTCGCAGGCGGTGCGGATAATCCCCGTCGCCACATCAGCATCGATGCGGAGGGCGGGGGTCGTCTGCACTTTGGCGGCTTCCCCGACGCGGACCGCCTGTTGCAGCAACATCCGGCCGTGTTTGAGGGCCTGCTGCAACTCCGGTTCGTCCATGTGAATTTGGGCGTGGGTCGCCACGGACAGGGCTACGATCGCGCCCTTTTCGTGTTTCGCAAACAGCACCGCCATCGCCATCAAATACCGCTCCGTGTGGGGGTTAGAAACGGGAACCACCACGGTAAAAGGTGGGAGTTCTTCGGCCAAATTTTCCCGGCGATTTTCCCACCACAGGGACTCGGAAACGGCGGGGAGCGATCGCATCGCGAGCAATTTAGGGGCGATTCTCTGGGTCATCATCGGCCCCACGATCGACGTCACCAACATCAGGACGATGACGCTATTAAATACCGCTTCGCTGAGTAATCCCACCTCGAAACCCACCAACGCCGCCGCCAACGTCGCCGCCACCTGGGGGATAGATAAAGACCACATCATAGCGGTTTCCGCCCAACTGTAGCCGTACAAAAATTGGGCGACCCAGGCGGCGATTAATTTGCTGCCGATCAGTCCCAAAACGATCGCGATCGTCAGTCCGAAACTGGTGCTGAGGGTAGAGATAAAAGCCGGGACATTTAACAGTAGTCCCATCGCCACGAAAAAGAAGGGGATAAATAAAACGCTCCCCAAAAACTCCACTTTTTCTTTGACGGGACTGGTTCCCACCACGTCATTGATTGCCAAACCCGCCAAGAAGGCACCGACGATCATATCGACCTCGATCAATTTAGCACCGACGGAGGCGACAAACAGGACTAATAAGACAAATAGAAATTGGTTTCCTTCATTATTTCCGGTGCGACGGAAGTAGATTTTTCCGAGGCGATCGAAACCCAATAAAACGAAAGCCGAGTAAGCCGCCAAGGTTCCCAATTGGATGACAAAACTCAATCCAGAAAATTCCCCAGCGTGGATAGAGACGCAAATCGCCAGGACGAATAGGGCGCTGATATCGGTGAAAATGGTGGCGCCGATGGTGACGATGACGGACTCGACATCCACCAATCCCAACCGCTGAATAATCGGGTAGCCGAGGAGGGTGTGGGAGGCCAGCAAGGACCCGATCAAAATGGCGGCGTTGGGGCCGAAATCGAAGGCGAAGCCGATTAAGGTTCCCGTGATTAGAGGGACAGCGAAGGTGGCGAAACCGAAGCCGAGGGAGCGATTTTTTTGGTGTTGGAATTGGACGAGATCGATTTCTAAACCGGCGACGAACATCAAATAAATTTTCCCGATATCCGAAAATAATTTCAGGGTTACGGAGTCGGGGTCGAGGAGTTGCAAGCCGTGGGAACCGAGGACGATGCCGGCGACCAACAGCCCCACCAGTCCGGGCAGTTTCAGGCGTTCAAACCAGGGGGGAATGGTGAGGGAAACGAGCAGTAAGATGGTAAACTCGACGATCGGGGTGTCGGGCAGCCATTGAAACAGTTGTGGGATCATGGGTTATCGGGTGGGGGAAAGGGTAAAAGTCCCGTCCGTCGGGGCGAATTGCTGTGAGGCGGGCTTTTACCGGGCGGTGTATCGCCCAGTTTGAAAGCTATTGTAAACGACTCGAAGGCGGATGCGATCGCCCGCGACGGAACCCACCTGCCGGCGGCGAGTTATTGGATTGGTAATTTTCAATTGTGTCCCCCTCAAATTCGCCATCCTTTTGGCCCTGTCCGCTCCCCCACTCCGGGCTTTATTAATTATTAATTATTAATTGTTAATTATTAATTGTTAATTGTTAATTGTCGAGTGTCGGATGGCGTTTTTGCCCTGATTTTTGACTTGGTAAAGGAGGCGATCGCAGGCGGCGATGGCATCGGACACAGAATCGGGGGGGGTGGAAAAGGTGACGGCACCGATGCTGAAACTCACCGGCCAATCGTGGTGGCGGACCATTTCCAGAAGTTGCTGTCGGATGCGTTGCAGGGTCGCTTGTGCCGGGTTGGCGTCCGTTTCTGGCAGCAGGAGGACGAATTCATCGCCCCCCAACCGGGCGATCGCGTCGGAAGTCCGGATTTCACACTCGACGGTTTTGGCGATCAATTCTAACAGGCGATCGCCGCTGGCGTGGCCCTGGCGATCATTGACCTGTTTGAAATTGTCCACGTCGAAAATTGCCAGGGTGAAAGGATGCTTGAATCGTGCGGATCGGTGGATTTCTATTTCCAAAATTTCCAAAAAAAAACGCCGGTTCAAAACTCCCGTCAGTCCGTCCGTGCGGGCGAATTGCTTTTCCCGTTCGTAGGCGAGTTTTTGTGCCGAAAGCAAATAGCTGATAATCAGGAAAAAACCCAGGCGGACTAGGGCATTCCAAATGGGAAACAGGGAATTGGAATAGGACTGCCTGGTGATGTCATTAATTCCCCAGATGATCGCGCCAAGGAAGGAAAATAGAAAGCCGTAGGATTGCTCCCCCGACCAAGCCACCCACAGGATCGGGAGCAAATAGAGGATGGAGAGGGAGAGTTCCGGGGTGGTGACAAAATCGATCGTCGCGATCGCCGCCAGCAAAACCGATCCCACCATCAAACATCCCGGCGTTGATTGACAGCAGAATTTGATCCTTTCAATCATCGGCGCGACTCCAATTAAAATTAATGAAAAATCGAGCGATCGCCCCTTTTATCTCGCCTTTTTCCTCCGATTTTCCCTACTTTTTCCCATTAAAATAAGCCCGGAACATCTCCTTCGCCACCGGTGCCGCCGCCTTGGAGCCAAAGCCGCCATTTTCCACGACCACCGCCACGCCAATTTCCGCCTTGTCGGCTGCGCCGAACCCCACATAAACCGAGTGGGATTCCTGACCCCAGACCTCCGCCGTCCCAGTTTTGCCGCCGGTGAGGGGGATGGTGCCGTCGTTCATCCCCTGGGCCGTCCCGTACTGCACCGTTGCGATCAAGCCATCGCGGATGGTAGAAATGATTTCCGGCGATAATCCCGTCGGCTCGGGTTTGGTTTGGGGAGTCCCGGTCAGGTCGGCCAGCAGGTGAGGTTTGACCCGGTTGCCGCCGTTGGCCATCGCCGACACCATCACCGCCAATTCCAGGGGAGTCGCCAGCACCGATCCCTGACCGATGGACATGGTGACAGTATCCCCCAAATACCAGGGTTCTCCGTAGATTTCCTCTTTATTCGCCGGGGTGGGAATGAACCCGGTGGAGCCTTCCGTCAAACCCAGCAGGTTCAAATCCGTCGTGCCGATGCCCAGACGTTCGGTCCACTTGGCGATCGCTTCCGGACCAATTGCCATTCCCAGGCGGTAGAAAAAGGTATTGCTGCTAAAGGCCAGGGCATCCCGGAACCCGATCACGCCGTAACCGCCGCTGTGTTCGTGGAACGTGATCCCCCCCACCGTAATTGAAGCCGAAGTGGCGATCACCGATCCGGGAGAAAATTCCCCCGAACCCATCCCCGCCGCTGAAGAGGCGATCTTGAAGGTACTTCCGGGGGGATATCCCTGCAGAGCGCGGTTCAGAAACGGATGTTCGAGTTCTTGCAATTCCTCCCACTGCCGCGACGTGATTTGCCGGGTAAACAAATTGGGGTCGAACCGGGGAGAGCTCGCCATCGCCAACACTTCCCCCGTCTTGACGTTGAGGGCCACCGCCGCCCCCCGACGGTTGCCCAGAGCCGCCTCCGCAGCCTTTTGAACGTTCAAATCCAAGGTCAGTTTCACCGGTTTGCCCCCTTCGGACGGCCGTTCGCCGAAGAGTCGCAGCTCCTCATTTTGGGCGTTAACCTCCACCAGACGCGCCCCCCACTTCCCCGCCAACTGGTCGTTGGCCGAGGCTTCGACGCCCAACTGTCCCACGATCATGCCCATCGGCCACTCGGGATGGGCTTTCAATTCTTCCAAAGTCGCCTCTCCGATGTAGCCCACCACCTGGGCAGCCAGGTCGCCGTGGGGATAGTAGCGGCTCGATTCCACCCGCACTTCCACCCCCGGCAACTCCTGGGAATGTTCGGCCAGCCAGATAAAGGCTTCCGGGGTGAGGTGGCGGGCAATGCGAACGGGGGAGGCGGAGCGGTAGCCGACCCGTTCGAGGGCCTCCAAAATCTTCTCGGCGGGGAGGTCGAGGACGTTGCCGAGTTGGGCCGCCTTTACCTTCCACTGTTCGGGGGTCTGTTCCTTCGGCCACAAATACACCCCGCGTACTTGGTGGTTGTCGGCCAAGGGTTTGCCGTTGCGATCGAGGATGCGGCCTCGGTTCGAGGGCATGGGAATGAGGCGGATGCGGTTTTCCTCAGCCCGGAGGCGATTTTGTGCCCCGTCGATCAGTTGCAGTTGCACGAGGCGGTAGACGTGCGACCCCATCAGTCCAGTGGCCAGCAACATGAATAAAACCGCCCGGTAGAGGGGATGTCGCTCTCCTTTGGCGGCACTCCGGCGGCGATCGCGGTAGACCGTTGCTGGCTTGTCGCCGTTGGCGGAAGAAACTCCAGAGGAATAAAACAGTTGGCGAACCATAGACCTTGTGAATGTGGACTGAAACGACCGGGGAGACTGTCCCCGAGCCCTGTTGGCGACCCAACGCGAAACGGACGCCCGCCTCGACACCTTTGAACGGGTGACGTTCACCTTTCAAACGAGATTTTCAAGGTGCGTAGCCGGCAGTTCCACGTTACCGTTTCGACTTTAGATATAATTGCACATTTGTGGCGGACTGGGCGGGGGATCAGGGGCAAAACCAAAACATTCCTTTGATGCCGTTGGGGTCGGCGACAAATCCGAGGGTGTGGTAAAAATCGACGGCCCCGCTGCCGGCGAATAGGGTGATGTCGGCGATGTTTTCCCGCTGCAGTTGGTCGATCAGGTGGCGTATGAGTACCCGGCCGAGGCCGAGGCTCTGAAACTCAGGCCGGATCGCCACGTCCCAGATGGTGGCGTAGAGGGCGCCGTCGGAAATGACCCGGGCGAAGCCGACGAGGCGTTTTCCGTCCGATCGCACCTCCCAGACGGAGATCACTAGAAAGCTATTTTCCAGGGCCTTTTGCAGGCGATCGCGGGGTTGGGGTCGCCATCCGACGGTCCTCCAGAGGTCGAGGATGTCTCGGGGGTCGATGTGGCGGTCGTCGTCGAACTGAATTTGACCCGAATTGAGGGGCGATCGCCCCGGGGACGGGAGTCGCCGGGGTTCCGCACCCGCCGGCTCGAAGTGCGACCACCGCTCCGGATGTTCCCGGATCTCCCGGTGGCGCCGGGTCACGTCCGCCTCCAGGCGCAATTTTTTGTCCACCAAGCCCTCGAGTTCCCGGGCAATGTCGGGGTCGTCGGGCCGCAGTTTTTGGGCGATCGCGTACAAAATAATCGCCCCGGGAATTTGACGGCGGCCGGCCAGCTCCCGGGCCAGTTGTCGGCACAGTTCGGGGTTTTCGCGCAAAACCGACAATTCCGAACAATTTGAATCCGCCACCGCCCGACAATAATCCGCACGGGTTTGCTCCCAACCCGGTTCGGAGCGCCCTTGGAAGGCTTCCCCCAACCGGCGGGCGACGGTCGTCCAGTCGTCGGTTTCCGGCGGTGTCGGCAGGCATTCGGCTGCTTTCAGGAGGGCCGCGATCGCCTCGTCCCACCGCCGCAGGTGAATCAGGGCTTCCCCCAGGCCGTAGTGGGACCAGTGGAAATTCGGTTCCAATTCCACGGCCCGACGGTAGGCGTCCGCGGCGTTCTGCCACCGCTTCAGGTTCGCCCACCCCCGGCCGAGGTTGTAGTGGGACCAGGAAAAGTCAGGGTTGAGGGCGACGGCTCGGGTGAAGGCTACCACCGCCTCTTCCCAGCGGTCTTGTTGGCAGAGGGCCTCCCCCAGGTGGTGGTGAAACCAGGAACTCTCCGGGTCCAGTTCCACCGCCCGCCGAAATGAGGCGATCGCGGCTGGCCAGTCCCGCCGTTGCAGGTGAATTTGACCCTGTTTGGCCTCCTGCCAAGCCCGTTTCGAGCGATCGGATTTTTCCATCCCCCACCTGTTTTCCATCACACCGGGACGAATAACAACGCTTCCAATTTATCCAAAGCGCGATCGAGATCGTCGTTGACGAGGGTAAAGTTGAATTCCGCCGTCGCTTCCATCTCAATTTTGGCCCGGTTCAGGCGGCGGGCGATCGCTTCTTCTGAGTCCTGGCCCCGACTCCGCAACCGCCGCTCCAATTCTTCCATCGACGGGGGGAGGATGAACACCCGCACCGCTTCGGGAAACGTGCGCGAAATCTGTCGGGCTCCTTCGAGTTCGATTTCGAGCAGCACGGATTCTCCTGCTTCGATGGGCTCTGTAACCGCCCGTCGCGGGGTTCCGTAATAATTACCGGCAAATTCCGCCCACTCGAGTAACTCCCCGCCCTCAAGCATCTGTTGAAAGCGCTTGCGGCTGACAAAAAAATAGTCTTTCCCGTCCACCTCGCCGGGGCGGGGGGGGCGAGTTGTCATGGAGATGGAAAGGTGAAGTTCCGGGTGTTTTTCTAGGAGCGATCGCACCAACGTCCCCTTTCCGACTCCACTGGGCCCCGTAATTACGATCAGTTTGCCATTGTTGTGGTCGGTCATCTCAAATTAATACATCCATCGATTCAGTTCGGACGGCTCCGGGGACTCTCTGGGACTCTCAAGGTTCGCGAGTGGCACCATTTTTGTGGAGTACGAATCGGTGAGCCACCGTCTCGGGCTGGATGGCCGAGAGGATGATATGGCTCGAATCCGTGACGATCACGGCCCGGGTGCGACGTCCGTAGGTCGCATCAATGAGTTGTCCCCGGTCCCGCGCATCTGTAATGATACGCTTGATGGGCGCCGATTCTGGACTCACGATCGCGACAACGCGGTTTGCAGAGACAATATTACCAAAACCAATGTTAATGAGCTGAATATCCATAAAAAGTTTGACAGATTAGATTAAATCGGGTTCGATCACCTTGATTGTATGATAGGAAGAATCTGGAGGAGTTACAACATCCCAAGTCTCAAAAAGCAAAGTTTTCAAGGCTAGTTTGCTCATTTTAATTGATTTTTTCCTCAAAAATCTCTATCTTCGGACGGATATAGGGATTTGGGTGTCGGGTGCGGGTTGGGGGCGATCCTCAATTTCCACTCCCGACATCGCGATCGTTGCGATCGGCATCACGCCACTTTTCTGGTCAAAATCAGGCCCACTTCGCCTGGGAAAATGGAAAATCTTACAATTTTCAATTGGAAAATGACGGCAATAACTGGACCTACAGCCGATTCGACCTCGACAATAATCCGTTAACCTCCGTTTCCAACGCTTTGACGGCTTTTTTTTGGAAACGCAACCCGTCCCCGAACTCACCCTGGCGATCGGTTTGGGGATCGGCGTCCTGGCCATGACTCGCCGGCGCCGCCGAACTGGGCCGATCGGATGTGGGGGCGAGAAAGCGAATCGCCCCCACTGCTTTCAATCGAGATTCACCGGCGCAGGCAAAAATCAATCCAGCGTCAAAATTGATAGTAGACTAACAAATTAAAGGCGTTCATCGTAGCCATTCTATGAATCGTTCGGGTGAATCGACATCAAAAAACCGATGGGCCAGTTGGTGGGACGGCTTCAGCACCACCTCCAAAACACTTTTGATCGGCCTCGCCGCCCCCCTGTTGGTCTTGAATTTTTGGGCGTTCTCGACAATTTTCAGTTACTTTCGATCGCTCCTCGTCACCATTGTCATCGCGTCGCTGCTGGCATTTTTACTCAGCTACCCCGTCAATTGGCTGGAACGGCGGGGACTGCCCCGGGCGCCGGCTTCGATTTTGGTATTTTTGATCGCCGTCCTGGCTGTTCTCGTCCTGGGTGTCACCCTGTTGCCCCCCGTCATCACCCAAGCCCAGCAATTATTGGCCCGTTTGCCGGAATGGTTCGACTCGGGAAGACATCAACTTCTGATCTTAGATGAACGCATCGAGGAATGGGGTTTGCCCATTAGTTTTGACGGGGTTGCCTCTCAAATTGGCGATCGCCTCAAAATGCAGTTACAACTGATCGCGGGCAAGGTTTTAAATCTCACTTTGGGCGTCGCCGTCTTCACCGCCAGCACCCTGGTCGATATCTTATTGACGGTCATTTTAACGTTATATTTGATGCAGCACAGCCGGGAAGTTTGGGAGAGTTTGGTCAGTTGGCTTCCCACCCGCATTCAAACTCCGTTTTCCGCCACCCTGCGCCGCAGTTTCCAAAACTATTTTATCGGACAATTGATCGTCGCCACCTGCATGGCGGCTTCATTGATGTCGATTTTTGCGGTCTTGAAAGTGCCCTTCGGTTTGTTATTCGGTTTCACCATCGGTTTGATGGCGTTGGTGCCCTTGGGAGGGACGGTGGGAATTATTTTGGTGACATTTTTGGTCGCTTTGCGGGATATCGGCATCGCCGTCCAGGTGATTTTAGCTTCCGTGGTGGTGCAGCAGATCATTGAAAATGGCCTCGCGCCGCGGGTGTTGGGAAGCGTGACGGGGTTGAATCCATTTTGGGTGCTGATCGCCCTGTTGGCGGGGGCAAGAGTGGGGGGACTGTTGGGAATTGTGGTGGCGGTGCCGACGGCGGTGGTGATTCGGGAGGCGATCGACGCGGTGCGATCGGTCCGTCAAAAAGCCCATATAACGCCTGAAGAAGTATCGGAAGAATCCCCACAACTGGCAACTCGGGATTAGATTTAGCAGTCGGAAATCATTGGAAAATTGTCGAGCCCCCAAACCCCCAATTCTGGGGGCTTTGAATGAGCGAGATTTTGACGAATCATTTCACACTGCTATTGTAGGGGCCCCTGGCTTGCGCCCAAATTTTCGAGAAAATTGACAATCGAAAATTATCAATTATCAATTAATTTTTCACGCCGTTTTTGTTTCGGGATAGGTGGGAAAATCCGTGTATCCTTCCGCGTCGAAAGAATACCAAACCGACATATCCGCTTCAGGATTGAGGGGCCAATTGTGGGCGAATCGTTCCACTAAATCCGGGTTGCTGATGAAGGGACGGCCGAAGGCGATCGCGTCCGCCTCCCCCGCTTGAATTGCCGCTTCCCCTTTTTCCTGGGTGTAGCCACAATTGCCGATCAAAGCCCCGGAAAATAGGGGGCGAAATTCCGACAATTTCATCGGTTCTCCGAGTTCGTGGAATCCAAATTCCAAACCGTCCATGATATGGAGGTAAGCCAAATGATAGGTATTTAGCTGTTCGGCAACGTAGAGGAAGGTTTCCCGGTAGTCGGGGGAACCCATGTCGTTAAATCCGCCGTTGGGAGAGAGGCGAACTCCGACGCGATCGCACTCCCAAACCGTGAGAATCGCTTCCGTCACCTCTTTTAAAAACTGAAACCTTTTTTCGATGCTGCCCCCGTAGCGATCGCTTCTGTGGTTGGTTTTGGATTGCAAAAATTCGTCGATCAGATAGCCATTCGCGCCGTGAATTTCTACCCCGTCAAATCCGGCTAATTTCGCCCGTTCCGAGGCTTTCCGATAGTCTTCCACCACATCCGGTATTTCCTCCGTTTCCAGCGCCCTGGGGGTTTCGTAGGGCTGCTTTCCGGTGGGGGTATGGATGTAATCCTCATTCAATTTGATCGCCGAGGGGGCGACGGGCAGTTTTCCGCCGTGGAAGCTGGAATGGGAAGCCCTGCCGGTGTGCCACAATTGCAGAAAAATTTTGCCATTTTTATTGTGGACGGCATCGACAATTGGTCGCCAAGCCTCCCCCTGTTCGTCGGTGTATATTCCGGGGGAATGTAACCAGCCGTTCGCCTGGGTGGAAACGACCGTCGCTTCGGTAATAATCAACCCCGCCGAGGCGCGTTGGGCGTAATATTCCGCCATTAAAGCGTTGGGAATGCGGTCTTCTCCGGCCCGCGATCGCGTCAGGGGAGCCATCACGACGCGATTTTTTAACGATACGTTCCCGATTTTGACGGGACTGAGTAATTGGGGTGATTTTGTTTGTTCGGTCATATTTTACAGCTTCGTCAATCTAAATTCATGATAAACGATTTTTCAAAAAATAGGATTGACATAAAAATCAGTCTTCCGGGGCTTGACTGACGAGTTTGCGATCGGGTAATCCCGTGGTTAAAATTAACCCCACTGAAGTCACGAAAACCAGAAATGTCATCCCCGCCCGAAAGGCGTTGATGCGGGCGATCGCATAACTTTCTAAAATTTGTTCGGTCAGTTCCGGCGTAAACTCACCTTGACTCAAAATCCCTTCCAATTGCATATTGGAAACCAACTCGATACTCGTTTGCACCGCCGCGATCAGTTCCGGTTTTTTATCCTCCGGAATTGAAGGGCTATTTTCCACAAAATTTTGAGCGCCAATGGTCAATGTTGCCAGCATCATCACCCCCACCAAAGCCACGCCAATGGAATTTCCCAACTGTTCAAAGGTGGAATTCAATCCCGACGTTTCCGGGGTATCTTCCGGGTTGACGGATGATAGAATTAAATTCAGAATTTGCGAGGCGATTAAACCCATTCCTAAACCGAATAAAACGCCGGTGGCGAGTTCCCTCGGTCGGGCATCAGGTTGAATAGTGACAATCAGTTGGATTAAGCCTAATATACCACAAATAAACCCGACTTGAATAATTCGTTTAGCGGAAAAACGGGCGGACAGTTTCGCCCCCAGAATCGCGAAAACGAGGATCGCCAGGGACATGGGCAACAGGGCGATTCCCGTCTGCATGGCGGTAAATTCAAACGTCAATTGCAGCAGTAAGGGGGCGATAAATAGGAACGATGCCAGAATTGCCATGTGGATGAACCGGACACCAAAACCGGGGAGCAATCCCGGCGTTTTGAAAAGGGAAGGTTTGAACAATCCGTCGGCGGCGATCGTTTCTAAATGCCATTCCCAAATAATTAATCCCATCAAAAATAGGAAGCCGATCCCGACCAAAAAGGGCGTGATAGACAGTCCGAAGGGGGCGAGTTCTAAACCGGCGATCGCCAGCGGTTTTTTCGCCAACCAAAGTCCGTAGGTTTGGGCGAGTAAGATTCCCGTCACGATGCTGGAAAATCCGATAATCGCCAGTAAACCCCCCAAAAAATCAAATTTGGGACGACGTTCGGGTGGCAATTCTGAGGGAATTTTCGGGCTGAGAATTAAGACCAAAATCACGATCGCGACTTCGAGCCTGAACGCCCACCGCCAACTGTGGAACGTGGTCAAATACCCCCCGACGATGGGGCCGAGCGCCGCCCCCACCGCCCCCACCGCGCTGATAATTCCGTAGGCAAAGGCGAGATCTTTACCTTGATATTGACCGCGTAATAACGTCTGAATGTTGGGTATCATCAGGGCAGACCCCAACCCTTCTAAAACCGACCAGCCGATCAGTAAAACTCCCAAAGTCTGACTGAAGGAAGCCGTCGCCGTCCCGATGCCAAAAATTATCAGTCCGACCAAAAACGTGCGTTTTTTACCAAAAATAACGGAGAGTTTGCCGCCGATCAGCATGAATGATGCCATCACCAGGGCAAATAGGGCGATCGCGGATTGAATGCCGGCGACCGTCGTATTTAGATCCACCACCAAGGCGGAAATTGAAACATTCATGATCGTGGTATCAATGACGATAATAAACATCGACATCGCCAAAATGATCAGCAACATCCATTTCTGCATCGATTTCGGCTCCAATGTTGAAAATTTTGATGATCTTTGATAACATGAAAAATGGGTAAACTAAATCAGTATACCGGATCTCATTAGTCCGAGGTACAGTGGATATTTAAAGTCCCCCTTGTTAAGGGGGATTTAGGGGGATCGGATCGGTTTTGGCAAAACTTCACCTCCGACACCGGGCGCGATCGCCTAAAATTGATCTCGAAAGGCAACCCCTGACGAGACTTCCCCCATGCAACCCGTAGACTATACCACCCTGATGGCATCCCGTTCCGAATTGCGGACGGACTGGCTACCCGCCCGACTCGAACAGGTGTATCAGCGCGATCGCTTCACCGTTTCCCTCGCCCTGCGAACCCTCAACCGCCGGGGTTGGCTGGACATTTCTTGGCATCCCCAAGCCGCCCGCCTCTGCGTCTCTTCCCCGCCGCCGCGGGTCCCCGACACATTCACATTCAGCGATCAATTGCGGCACCAACTGGGGGGGTTGGCGTTGGTGGCTATCGCCGAGGTTTCCCCGTGGGAACGGGTGTTGGATTTCCAATTTGCCAAACGTCCTGGAGATCCCGTCCTCTGGCATTTGTACGTCGAAATTATGAGTAAATATAGCAACGTGATTCTCGCTGGAAAAGATAACGCGATCGTCACCGCCGCCCACCAAGTCAGCAGCCAACAGTCCAGCGTCCGCCCCATCCAAACCGGCGATCGCTACGAATTGCCGCCCAGTCTCACCGATCCGATTCCCAAGTTGGAAGAACCCCTGGAACGCTGGCGGGAACGGGTGAGTTTGATTCCGGGTTCTGTGAAGAAACAATTGCTCAAAAGTTATCGCGGCTTGAGTTCGTCTTTGGCAATTTCCATGATCGAAGTGGCGGGTTTGGATCAAAATTGCACTACGGAAAGTCTAAATAATGCGGAATGGGAACGGCTGTTTCAACGGTGGCGGGAGTGGTTGCAAACCTTGGAAACAGAGGAATTTAAACCGGGTCGGACTCAGACGGGTTACACCGTCACGGGTTGGGGAAAGATCGGGGAAAGTCCGGCGACGGTTCAGGAACTGATCGACGAATATTATACCGAAGAACTGAACCGCCAGGAGTTCAAACAACTCCGGCATCAAATCAGTCAAAAACTCAATACTCTGTTGAAAAAATTGGGGGTAAAATTGCAGGGTTTTTGCGATCGCCTGCAACAGTCGGACGATGCGGATCTGTATCGGGGGCAAGCGGATTTGTTGATGGCTTATCCCCACGAGTGGGAACCGGGGATGAAGGCAATTAAGTTAGCTGATTTCGAGACGGGGGAACCGGTGAAAATCCCCCTCGACCCGGAAAAAAACGCCGTCCAAAACGCCCAATCCCTCTACAAGCGACATCAGAAACTCAAGCGGGCACGGGTGGCGATCGAACCCTTGATGAAAGCAGTCAAAGATGAGATAGACTATTTGGAACAGGTGGAAGCCGCGATCGCCCAGACGCCGACCTACCAAAAACCCGCCGACCTGCAAACATTAAAAGAAATTCGGGGCGAATTGATCGAGGAAGGTTATCTCAGCGTCCCCGATTATCGCAAACCGGCGGCGGGCACGGAAACCGAATTTTATCGCTACCGGACGCCGGGGGGATTTGAATTATTGGTGGGCCGCAACAACCAACAAAACGATCGCCTCACGTCCCAGGTAGCCACGGATTACGACCTCTGGTTCCACACCCAGGAGATCCCCGGCAGTCACGTTTTGCTGCGTCTCCCGCCGGGGGAAGTGCCCGACGACGCGGATTTGCAGTTTGTCGCCAACGTCACCGCCTACTACAGCCGTGCCCGCCAAAGCGAACAGGTTCCGGTGATTTACACGCAACCCAAACACGTCTACAAACCCAAGGGGGCCAAACCCGGGATGGTGATTTACAAGCATGAACGGGTGTTGTGGGGGGCACCGCAGCAGGCTATCCAGGTTTTGGGACTGGAAGTGTAGGCGATCGCAAACCGCCCGATCTAAAAAAGTAAACTTTTATGAATGAAAGAGGTGTGATACTTGTTACAATGCGATCGAGAGGTTTGAGAATTTATACCCGCAGGCAGACGCGGAACGCCAAAACTCGGGTGTCCTCAAATCGCAACAACAACGGTATCCTTTTGCATCTGGCCGGACTCCCTCGCGGGGTCGGCCATTTTTGTATGTCTGCCTGGAGGCGGTGATGCAGTCCGGCTAAAGGTCAGTCCCCAGGGACGACACCCCCAAAACGATAGTCACTTCAGGTACAGACTCATCAACTGGCCTGCATGATCAGTTCATGCTCTTAACAAAACTTAATATCTGCAACACAGATCGCCCATACCTCAAATCGTGCTTTTACAATGAAAATTGTCAATTTAAAAGCACCACTATCAGCGACGAGAAATGATGATCGAAGATGATGGAACTCGGATTCAGAAAATGGGCATTGTCCGAGATAACAAAGGCAGAACATATGAAATCAAGGTGATTGATTTTCTCAATGATGAGTTGGAATCCTATTTAGTCATCTTTAAAATTACTCGCCTTCAACGAGATGCCGAAGTTGGTGATGCTAAATGTTTAATTGAGTCATCAAAAGTGATGAAGTTGGGTGATATTCATATCAAAGAAAATGTGGAATTTTCCAGCGGGTACGATAAGTGGTTTAAGCTCACTCACTGGTTTGAACCCACCAATTATCAAAAGCAGGGGTTGGGGACATTGCTATTGAATTGTGTGATCGATTATGCGAAGTCACGAAATATTGAGATAATATACGGAGATTTAAGCCCAGACGATCTGCAAAACAATCCGAAGTTAGTTACATGGTATAAGAAATTTGGGTTCATTCGGAAATCACCCTTATCAATCAGTCTGGATTTACGAAAAAAGAATGATTAAGCCAGTCGCCACGACCTTGGTAATATCAGATCCGGTTATCCCCTCCTCAATCTCCCCAATCATCTTTAGATGATTTTCGCTATTAGCTTGGGAATTAATTCCCAAGCGGTTTTGATGTCCAACCCGTTTTGTTCCGAACATTCAACCGGATTTGATATGACAACTGGTTTAAGCCAACTAATGGTTTTCAGCGATTAAAATATCTGTACCCGTCTTGTCAACGATCCGGGAGGCGATCGCAGCGGATCTCGATCAGGAATCCGTCGGGGTCGTAGAAGTAGATCCCGCGACCCGTGGGGCGGCTGACCGGGCCTTGGGCGATCGCGACCTGTCGATTCCGCAACACCTCCACCGCAGCATCGAATTGTTCGGGGGCGATATCGAAGGCGAGGTGGTTGGCGCGGGTGAATTGGTGCGTCGGGTCGGGGTGCGGCGGTTCCAGGTCGGGTTCGGAAAACAGGTCGATCACCGTCCCGTCCGGGGTGACGAAGTTGGCGACTTTCCCGGCTTCCACCAAGGATTTTAGGGTGCTGGGGACTTCTTCTCCCCTCAGTTCGTGGAGTCCGAGAATTTCCCCGTAGAATTTGCGGGAAGTGCGGATATCGGCGACGTTTAGCGCGACGTGGTGGACGCGGCGCAGCATTCCAGGGGCGAGGGTGGGTTGGCCGGAGGTGGAGATGGATTGCATGGCGATCGCTCCTCGTTTTTACCGTTTCTTGATTGTAGCGGATATTGCCACGGGAAGCGGTTGGCGAATCATATTTAAAATTATAGGACTGAGAATTTAATGCAATTTGAATTCATCATCGGTGGGGGCAAGCCTCTAAGTATTCGGATAGCGATCGCGAATCAACTTTTCCGCCTCGGCGCGATCGCACACAACCCCGTCCAATGTCGCCTCCAACAAGTCGTCCAACATCACTTTAAATTGACGCCCGGGTTTGTATCCCAACTCTTTTAAATCATTCCCATTTAAAATCGGTTTGGCGTTCCACCAACGATTCAAATATTGCCAGATCTGTTTCCTGGCTGGACGGGAAGATTGGGCGGCGATCAGAATCAGCATGGGCAAGCTGTAGGGTTCAAACAGCCGGTAAAATTGGCTCGGTTTTTCGCAATTTGGCAAAGATTCGGAAACTTTATTTTTGGCGGATTCCAAATCATCCAAGCGCTCGATTTCGTCAGATGACAGTTGCAATATCTCCGCAACTTCCCGGCGATATTCGGGCTTTAAATAAGCGATTAAAACTTCCAGGCGGATTTGCCAGTGGGTCAGCGTCCGTTCCGGATCGAACCGTTGCAGACAGCGATCGACCGTGCGAATTTGCCGCCACAATTGCGGATTCAATTCCAAGGTCGGATGGATGCAGCGCAGGGCTTTCAATTCCCCCAACAACCGCAGCGCCGGTTTCCAGTAGGGCGCTTGGAGAATAGATTTCAACTCGCTTTTTAACCGGGTTTCCAAGGCTGGAACCCGGGCTGATTTTCGCCCTTTACGCTGGCGATCGTAGATGCCGCTATTGATCGCGTAGCGGACATATTCTTTCGTTTGAGATTCCAGTTGAAATCCCAGCCGCACGGCGAAGCGGACAGCGCGATAAATGCGGGTCGGGTCTTCGATAAAACTGTTGGGGTGCAGAACCCGAATTTGGCGCAATTCTAAATCAGTAACACCACCAAAAAAGTCCAATAATTCCCCTGACCTAGGTTCAGTCAATCGCAGGGCTAAGGCATTAATGGTAAAATCGCGGCGGTAGAGATCCTGGCGGATGGAACTGGCTTCGACTTCCGGGTTCGCCGCCGGATAGGGGTAAAATTCGGTGCGGGCGGTGGCGATATCGATCCACAGGGAATCTAAAACGGGGTGATTGTGCCACAGCAGGGCGGCGGTCTGAAATTGGCCGTGGACATCCATCCGGGCTTCCGGGTAGTCTTGTTGAAGCGATCGCGCCAAGTCCACCGCCGGGGGGGTTGAGTCCGCGTCTTCCTCCTGGGTTCCGGTGGAATGCCGGTAGCAGCCATCCACCACCAGGTCGATATCGTTCAACAGCAACGTCTCGTCCGCATCCGCCAGCAGCAGGTCCCGCACGCCGCCGCCGACGAGGTAAATTTGCCAGCCCCGTTTTTGGGCGAGTTCGGCAATTTTGTGCAGCAGTTCCCACAGCGGGGGGGTGAGGCGGTCCTGCAATAATTCCCGGACGGTGCCGCAGGTGGAACCGGGGATGCAGCCCCGGCGGGGAGGTTGTTTGGGCTGTTGCTGTTGGTAGAGTAAGCGCAGGACGTCGGTGCGGGTGACGATTCCCACCAGGTTGCCGCCTTCCAAAACGGGGAGTCTGCCGATATCGTAAGTGACCATCAGGGATTCGATTTCCGGCAGGGTGGTTTCCGGGGCAATCGTCCGCAGTTGGGGGGTCATGTAGCCCTTGACGGGGGCGTGGTGGAAGCCGTGGTGGAGGGCGATGTCGATGTCGCGACGGGAAATAATTCCCACCAGTTGATGATGATCGTCCAAAATTGACAAACCGGAATGGCCGTAGCGGAGGAGGATGCGGTGGGCTTCCCCGACGGTGGTTTCCGGGCGGATGGTCCGCACCGGGGAGGACATCAATTCCCGGGCGGTGGGAGGTTGGGGAATTTGGGCTTTGAACCGTTCCACCAAATCCGCGATCGCCTCTTGAGGATCGACATCCCGCAAAATCGCCGAAGCCGCCCGGGGGTGTCCGCCGCCGCCACAGGGTTCAAATAGGGCGTTGAGGTCGGTTTTTTCGATCCGCGATCGCCCGATGACCGTCAGACGCTTCTCGCCCCCCGCCCGGACGCGATATTCGTTCCCCAGTAGCAGGGCGTCGCTTTCGGTGACATCCAACAACTCGGAGGCCAAGCTGGAGAGTCCGGGGACGTAATCCTCGGTTTCCAACACCACCCAGGACACCGTGTGGCCCCCGACGCCGGTTTGTTCGAGGCAGTCCAGGGCTTCCGTCAGCAGATCCTGCAAGGTGGGAGATAATCCCGGTTCGACGTATTCCGCGATCGCCGACAGGCTGACATCCCGTTCCATCAGCCAAGCCAGGGCGAGCGCATCTCGGGATGTGGAGTGGTCGAACGTCAGGGACCCCGTATCGACGTGCACTCCCAGGGCCATCACCGTAGCTTCGGCGGGGGTGAGACGTTCCGAAAGTTCCGACTCCCGCAACCGTTCCACAATTAAAGTTGTGGTCGCCCCCACCGCCTCGATGTGGCTGTCGGTGGCGGGGATGTCCGGTTCCAAATGGGGGTGGTGGTCATAGACGACTATTTCTAGATTCGGCAAATCCAGCCATTGGGCCGCTTTCCCGAGGCGATCGCGGTTTTGGGTGTCCACCACCGACAATTTCCGAATTTGGGAGGGATTCACCGATCGCCGTTCGATCAGCGGGAACTCGTCCCGGTACAATGCCAGAAAATCCCGAACCGCCGGATGGGCGCCCCCCGTCAGCACGATCCGACTCCCCGGATGCAGACGAGTCAACCCCACCGCCGCCCCGAGGGCGTCGAAATCTGCGGTCGTGTGGCATAAAATTAAATGCATTTCCTATTGGATGTCAGAGAGCGGTTCCGGTCGAGTTTGGGGATTTGAGTTCAACCCGCGACTATATTCGAGGATAGCCGATACGGACTTGATTGGTGATTGCCGTCACATTCAATCCGTCTTTGTGTCACGCGATCGGGTCGGCTAATTCACCGCCTGTGCCAACCCCCATCACTTCGCCGATCCGAAAATTCCGGGATGATAGAGGCCTAAACTCACTGGATGGTGAACTGTCACCGTGAAAATTAAATGGCACAAACTGGCTCAAAAAGCAATCTTTCATCGGGTTCAACTCTACCATAACAATCCCCAAAATCACGAATATTTGGAGGAATTATTCACCATCGGTTTACTGCCTGAAGATGTGCCAGGCCCGTTTGAGATTACAAAATTGAATTCGCGACTTCTGCCCCGTTCGGTATCGGACTGCCAGGGATCGTCTGCGAACCGTTTAAATCTGATCGATATCCACCTCGAACTTTTGGATATCCTGGACACCATCCGAGATCCCCATCAAAGTCTGCAAGGGCTGCAGAAGCTGGGGACGCTTCCCATCGGACTGCGATACCAACTCGCCCAAAATACCAGTACGCCGGTGAAGATTCAACGCGCACTCTTGCAGGATAAAATTATTGAAGTTCGGTTGGCTTCCGCCCGGTCTTTACTGTCGCAGACTGAAGGATTCGCGATCGTCCAAAACCATTATCTTAAAACGGCACCGCCTGCTATCGGCGTTGTGATTCTCCTCCACTCCAAAACCCCCCCCCAGTTCCTCACTCAAATGGCGAAAAATTTCGCCTCCGACTGGCTGGTTCGATATGCGATCGCCCGACACCGCAACACGCCACGACAAGTCCGCCACGCCCTGGCTAACGACACCCATCATTTGGTTCGCAGCATTGCCCGAGCCCGCTATCAACAAGAAGAATTAGCCCGTCAGGTTGATCCGACGGAAGTTAGCCAGCGGGCTTGAATACCCTTGAACTCGCGTTTTTATCACATCCAGTTAAAGACTCAGTTCAAAACAGGTTGGATATCAAGACCGCTTGAGAATTATAATTATAGCAACGACCCCTGGCGTGGTTACACGCCGGGAATGATCAATCTCCCTACTCCCTCTCCCTACTCCCTTGTCACCAACTTACCGCGAAGAGTTACAGAGAAGTTTGGCTGTCGGGAGCAATTTCCACGCCACCCTGTTGCACTATCCGCTGGCGATCAGTGATCAGATCGTTCAGATTTTCAAAATCTTTGAGTCCGATGTCGTGGCAAGCTTGCTTTAAGTTGTTTTGGAATGTTTCGATGTCGTCTCCGTATCCGCAATTACTCGCCGCCCGTTCGAGTCCCTGGGGGGCGCTGGATTTGGCGCAATCAATTAATTCGGTTCCCCGCAACGCTTTTGAATTTGCCATATTTATCGTTTCCAATCTTTGTGCTATCTATATTTATATCCATCCAGTTTAGCTTATCAACTCCCGTTCCGAGCATCATCTCTCTTTAGGGGGATATCAACGGGCGATCGCACCGACGAAAATATAAAATGCAGACGATCTCTCGATAAAATCTACCATGTCAGCAAGTTCCACATCTTCACAAGTTCACGTCCAACCCTCCGATCGGTGGACGGGGTGGAATAAATTTGTGGCGATCGTTGCTGCGATCAATCTAATCTTAGTTTTCTTCAATCTCAGCTACATTCCCCTCCGAAATATCTACCTCCGCCATTTTCCCGCGATCGTCCGCCTCTACGATCCCGTCAAATCCATCCGACCCCACCCCGACACCACCCGCTATCTCAATACCGTCGATGCCTTAAAAATGGAGGTGGCAAAATCGGGACTCTCTTCCCCCTCAGTCGATCCCATTTTAGCATCCTTGCGAAATCAAAGTGAAGATTTATTGGTCGAAAATCCCTTCAGCATTTCCGGTCAATTTTCCACCGTCGCAAAACTGCAAAATCGGATGGAATATCGCCTCGATATGTCCTCGACTCAGAGCGCTTTTTATCGATTTTGGAGCCAGCCATACCTTCAGGATGTCGGGTGGACGGATGCCATCTCCTTTTTCGATGAAAAGATCCGCCCTTTGATGGGGGTCAGCTATTACCGAGATTTCGACGAAAACGGCGTTCCCATCGATTACTTTTGGGGAATCGACCTGGTTTTTATGGTTTTATTCGCGATCGATTTCCTGGTCAAGACCCTGAGAATGTCCCGGCGTCGGCCGGGGATGAATTGGTGGGGGGCGATGCTGCGGCGATCGTATGATATCCCCCTCTTTCTCCCCTTTTGGCGGTGGTTGCGGGTAGTCCCCGTTTTCGTCCGACTCCACCGCTCAAAAGTTATCGATTTGGAAGATATTCTCGCCGCCGTCACCCACGAACCGGCGGCCTATTTAGCCGATCGCGTTTCGGTTTTTTTGATCGTCCGACTCCTCAACCAAACCCAGGATGCGGTGAACAGCGGTGAACTCGCCCGAGCTCTCCTCGCCCCCCCCGATTCCAGTTCGGAAGCCAACAAAATCGATCGCATCCTCGATCGCATCATTCAACTCTCCCTCTACAACGTTTTACCCCAAGTTCAACCCGACGTGGAAACCCTCCTCCACTACAGCCTTAAAGAATCCTTGAAACAGTCCGATTTCTATCAAACCTTTCAGAACATCCCGGGACTAGAAAGCCTGCCGTCCAGCACTATCGAGAATCTAGCCGATTATTTATCCCACGCCACTTATACCGTTTTGATCAACTCCTATTCCGATGTAGTCGGGCGGGAATTATTCGATCGCCTCAGCCAAAATTTTAGCGAATCCCTAAAACGGGAACTCCGACACAAATCCAACCAATCCGAACTGCAAGGGTTGCTGTCCGATCTATTGGAGGATTTGAAACTTAACTACGTTCACAAGTCCGATGAACAAGATCCGGAATTGACAATGGAAGAAGCCGAACAAATTCGCCAGAAAACAAAAGGTTAATGGGTTCAAACACGACGGAGAACAATTTATAAAAATTTACAATAGAGGTGGCCATTCGCCATTAAAACTCTCTCCTAGGATAGATGATAGCTCGGCGATGAATCAAGTATAAATTGAGATGTTGTAAAATACTTTGATTCAAAAACATGAGCTTTTCTACCTTGAAAGAACAATCGCTAATTTCAATCCAGAAATTATTGAAACTGGGTATTGTTCTTTGTACCGGTATTGTCTTATTCCTGTCGAGTTTAACCCCGGCACTGGCGGCGAACAGCAGCCCGACTGAAGCCGAAGCATCCCTCAATCAAATTCAGCAAGAAGCCAAGAAAACGGCCGAATCGGACGAACCGCGTTCCCTCAATACCATGCGGCAGAAGACTGAAGGGGACGGACTCAACGCCGTCCAGGGCAGTGCGGACAAGGAAAAAATGAAGAATCCGGAAAACTCCGAAAATGTTGAAACCGTGACCGAAATGGTAGATAAAAAACTGAAAAATGTCTTCGGTAACTAATTAAAATACCGGCGATTTCTACCTGTAAAAAATATCAAAAAAGGGCGCAAGGCTTGCGCCCCTTTTGATTGTGCGCCTCCTGGGAATTTGAGGTTATTTTTCAACCTCAGTTTGAGTATCAATTCGGAACGGTAAATCCTGATTAACGTAATCAATTTCCTGCCGTTCCATATCATTGATGCGATCGATATAAGACCGCAAAATTTTGGCAAGCCGGCCGTCATAAAAACGGTGCAGGCTGTAGTTGGGGCGAGCGGGGAATCCCCGGCGTTTTTTGTGTCGCCCCCCCGCCCCCGGATCGAAGCTGTTGATACCGTTGGCGATCGCCCATTCGATGGGAGAATAATAGCAGGTGTTGAAATGTAAACAATCGATATCCTGGACGCTTCCCCAATAGCGGCCGTAGAGGCGATCGCCCTTCGTCAGACAGAACGACATCCCCACCGGTTCGCGATCGTCGGACTCGCTGTAAGCCGCCACAAAAACCACCCGGTGGCGGTAGTCGTGGTGCAACTGTTCAAAAAACTTTCGGGTCAAATACTTACTCCCCCACCACCCGAATTTATCGCAGGTACTCGCATAAAAATCGTACATCAGCGAAAACATCGACTTGGGAATTTCATCCCCCGTCAGCGTCCGCATTTCCAAGCCCACTTTCCCCAATGCCTTCCGCTCCCGTTTGATATTTCGCCGCTGGTTGGCATTGAAATCTTTCAAATAATCGTCGAAGGTATCGTAGCCCTGATTGTGCCAAATATAACTGTGGTGCAACCAGGGCGTAAACCCCTGCTTTTCCATCCGGACCTGCCACTCCGGATCAACGTAAAGAAAATTGCAGCCGGAGATTTTATTATCGATGCAGAAGCGATCGATTTCATGCACCATCAACGCCGTCAATTCATCTTCATCCTCCTCCGGAGATACCAAAAATCGATATCCCTCGGCAGGGGTAAACGGCGACATTCCCAACAGTTTCGGATAATATTCGATGCCCAACTGATAGGCTAAATCCGCCCACTGGTGATCGAACACGAACTCGCCCCGGCTGTGACCTTTGACGTACAGCGGCGCCGCGGCCACCAGTTGAGAATCCCGCCAGACCGTCAGGTGATGCGGCATCCAACCCGCCCGCGCCGTGGCACTCCCGGAAGCCTCCAAATTGTGCAGCCAGTCCCACTCGAAAAAGGGCGTTTTCAGGGGTTGGGCGAGGGCTTCCCACTCGGACTTCGGAACTTCGGAAACCTGCTCGATCCAGGCGACGGAATAGGGGGATGGAGTCGGATTCACCATGTTTTTAAAAAGACGCATTCTGAAAACCTTGGGTAGTTGAATCGGCCTTGACCGAGCATTGTAACGATTTTACCGGGTGGATTTCACGCGGTAGTGCAGGAACACCTCATCTTCGACCCGTTCGAGATCCAGCAATTCCAGGCGGGGGGCCAGATCGGACAAAAATCCCGTCCCGCCGACGGGGGAGGGCGACGCGGTTCCCCCCAAAATCAGGGGGCAGACGGTGAGCCACAATTCATCGATCGCACCCATTTCCACCAAAGATCCCACCAACTGGCCGCCGCCCAACACCGCCACCCGCTCCAAACCCAGCTCGGCGAGTTGTCGCAACCCGTCAGACCAGACGATCGCACCTCCGGAGTCCGACGCGACGATCGCGCGATCAAAATAGCCCAGACCGTCTTTCCGACGCTGACTCCCCGCCGCCGTCGTCAGCAACCACCGGGGGACCGGTTGTTTAAAAAATTTTAACGTCGGGTCGATATTTCCCGACGCGGAGCAGAGGATCTGGACGGGTTGGGGGGGCTTTCCCTTTTTTTCCCGATCGCGCCATAATTCGGAGGAAGAAACCCTGAATGTCGTTCCGTAAGCCGCCAGGGTCCCGTTCCCGAACAGTACCCCGTCGGCCCGGGCAACCTGTCGTTCCAGGTGGGCGCGATCGGCGGCAGACCCAAACCGGGCGGGCGATCGCTCGCGATCGGCGATCTTGCCGTCGGCACTCATCGCTAAAATAACGGTGATGTGAGGTCGGATGATTGGCATCGTTTTTTTGACTATCTCGGGTTCTTCTACAAATTGCGATCGGATTTGATGCAATGATTTTATTCTTACAACAAGCCATCCTAATCCTGGGCGGCATCGCCATCCTCGCCTACGTTCTGATTTGCCTCGGGTTGCGGATCTGGCAAACTCGGCTACTCTTTTTCCCCTGCCGCACCATTCAAAATACTCCGGATTCCTTCAATTTACCCTACGAAAATGTTTGGCTGACCTTCCCCGGCTCGAAATCTAAACCGGATCGGATTCACGGCTGGTGGATTCCGGGAAGCGCCGATCGCGTCATTTTGGACCTGCACGGCAACGGCAGCAACGTCGGCGGCAATGTGGGCTACGCCAAGCAATTTCACGATTTGGGATATTCGGTTTTTTTGATCGACTATCGCGGATACGGCCAAAGCTGCGATCGCTTCCCCTGCGAAAAACGGGTCTATGAAGATGCGGAGTTGGCTTGGAAGTATTTGGTCTGCGATCGCCAAATTCCCCCTCAAAATATCATCCTATTCGGCCACTCCCTCGGCGGCGCGATCGCCATCGAACTCGCCACCCGACATCCCGAAATCGCCGGTTTGATCGTGGAAAGCTCCTTTACCTCCATCCGCGAGATGGTCACGGTCAAGAAAAAATACCGGATGTTTCCGGTGGATTGGTTGTTGCATCAAAAATTTGATTCCCTCTCCAAAGTTCCCCAGTTGAAAATGCCGATTTTATTCACCCACGGCACTACCGACTGTATGGTTCCCGCCTGGATGAGCGAGGTGCTCTTCGCCGCCTCACCAGAACCCAAACAGCTTTTGATAGTTCCCGATGCCGATCACGTCCACGTCCGCGAGGTGGGCGGCGATCGCTATCAGGAAACGATCGCACGATTTTTGGAAAATATTTCATCGCGATCAAAAAAATAGTCCGAGTTTGGTGTATACTCTAAGAGGGTTATATCGAGTCACAAAATTGACGGAATCGCCCCCTCTCCCCCGCCCGTCGAGTTGGAAAATTTGTCGAAGTTCGTGAGTAGAAATACTCAACCGATTTCCTCACAATTGAATCGATTGAGATAGCTTATCAAATTGACAAGTTATTCAAAACCCCGATCCGTTGTTTTTTCGGCTCGGGGCTGTAATAATGGTTAAAAAAATCTCGACAGCCAACTCGACAATGTAACTAGGAGGATGCGACCGTGAATAACCCCGTCGCTTACGGACTTTTCTTGGCACTGATCAACGGTGCAATTTGTATTTCGATTCCCGCCTTGGTGGCCTACACCCAGCGCAAGCACGAATCCCGAGACGTGGAAACCGAGGCCACCGCGATCGAATCGGGAGAACTCCTATCACAGGAAGCCAATTAGGAGGAAAAATTTCTCTTCACCGATGATGAATAATCGAACCTCGAACTCGGATAATATAGAATCCTGCCAAGTTGGGGGATAACCTGAGAACCCCTATGTTCCCGGGTTATCCCTCTCATTTAAGGGCTTATTTCCAGCCCGCGCGATCCATAATTTGAATCGCCTGGGAATTTAAGCGACCGTAAGCCGCCACATTCACCGGATCGCTTTTGAAGGTTCCATACTGCGCCAACGCTGGAGAAACCGGAACCCCCGACACCACCGGATATTCATTATTTCCCAAAGAAAAGATTTTTTGGGCTTCGGGTGTGACCAGATATTCCAAAAATGCGATCGCCCCCGCTTGATTAGGCGCGTTGCGGACAACTCCCGCGCCGCTGATATTAATGTGAGTGCCGCGATCGCGCTGGTTCGGGAAAAACATCCCCACATTGCGGGCGACAGCCTGATCCGCCGGATCGTTGGAACTGGCTAGGCGGGCGAGGTAGTAACTATTCGCGATCGCCACATCGCCCACACCCGCCGCCACCGCCTTGATCTGGGCCGTATCATTTCCCTCCGGCGGTCTGGCAAAGTTCGCCACCAACCCCTGAACCCATTTTTGGGCAGTATCCGCCCCCTTCGTTTCGATCATCCCCGCGATCAAGGACTGGTTGTAGATATTATTGGAGGAACGAATTAACACCTTTCCCTTCCACGCCGGAGTCCCCAGAGCCTCGTAGGTGGACAGTTGCGCCGGGTTCACCTTCCCCCGATTGTACATGATCACCCGTGCCCGCTTGGAGAGCCCGAACCAATGCCCCCCCGGATCGCGCAGGTTGGCGGGAATGGCATTATTCAACGTCGCCGACGAGACGGGTTGAAACAGTCCCTCCGTCTGAGCCCGCCACAAATTCCCCGCATCCACCGTGATCAGCACATCGGCGGGGCTGTTGGCACCTTCGCTCTTGATCCGTTCCACCAATTGGGCGGCATCCCCCTCGATCAGGTTGATCTTGATGCCCGTTTTTTGGGTGAACCCTTCATACAATTGATTGTCAGTATCGTAGTGGCGGGAAGAGTAAAGATTCAGTACCCCCGCATCCGCCATCCCGCGGCGGGGCTTCCCCAACTCACCCGCGACAACGGCCGCCATCGCCGTCCCGTAAGCCAAAAAAAGGCGTCTTGTCAGTTTGCTCATTTCGTTCTCGTTCTGCTTCTGATGGAGTCAAGGGCGATCGCACGCCCTCAGTCCGCGGCCCGAACTCGGGTCGCAATTAAGAATAAGTTGCAGTTCAGAATCCTAACACGGACGGGGCAACTTATTGCAAGTCAATCTTATTTGTGATGCCACATACCCGGAGCCACAGCCCCGGGGCGGCGAGATATTGTTGGGCTTGGACTCCATTGCAAAGATTGCCGAGAAACCGGGTTTCTATTTAATCATAAAAGTGGTGAATTGAAAATGATTGGGATATAATAAAATAGTTAGTCCTGCCCCAGATACAGCCTATCAATCATTTAAAATTGCTCAAATCGTTCGGGGAAAAAACATGGTACTCTCAACCGTAAAATGGAGTTTAGACGATTATCATCAGATGATAAAAACGGGCTTGCTGGTGGATCGTCCCGTAGAATTATTAGCCGGAGAAATTGTCAAAATGCCCCCAGAAGGAGAACCCCATGCCTTTTTTAGTTCCGAAGCCGGAGCGTATCTGACCCGCATTTTAGGCGATCGCGCTCTCGTCCGTCAAGCCAAACCCATCACCCTCCCCAACAACTCGGAAACGGAACCAGACATCGCCATTGTCGCCCCCCTCGGCCGAGAATATCTGAGCCATCACCCCTACCCAGAAAATATCTTTTGGGTGATTGAATATGCAAGCAGCAGCCTAGAGAAAGATTCCACGGTTAAATACCATATTTATGCCGAAGCCGGCATCCCAGAATATTGGCTGGTGAATTTACAAACCGGAGAATTAATTATCCACCGCGACCCCAGGGGACGCGAATACGGCTCCAAAATCACCCTAACCTCCGGAGAAGTTTCCCCCCTGGCTTTTCCCGATCTGACTATTCCCGTTGACGCGATTATTTCAGCTTTGTAATGATTGATATGTGACCCGAAAAGATGCCATATAGCAACCGGAAATCATCGGCAAATAGTCGCGCCCCAAATCCCCGAATCCGGGGGCTTTGAGTGGATTTATCTTTCGCCAATCATTTCACATTGCTATGGCGGTAAAATCATGTTAAAATAGAATTATAATTCTCGCCCTAAGCAAGGCTTATTGAGCATTCAAAATCTCTCAAATCGTTCAGGTAAAAAACATGGTACTCTCAACCGTAAAATGGAGTTTAGACGATTATCATCAGATGATAAAAACGGGCTTGCTGGTGGATCGTCCCGTAGAATTATTAGCCGGAGAAATTGTCAAAATGCCCCCAGAAGGAGAACCCCATGCCTTTTTTAGTTCCGAAGCCGGAGCGTATCTGACCCGCATTTTAGGCGATCGCGCTCTCGTCCGTCAAGCCAAACCCATCACCCTCCCCAACAACTCGGAAACGGAACCAGACATCGCCATTGTCGCCCCCCTCGGCTATAGACACCAATGTTTTAATCAGTATTAACCATTATGGTAGTTCAAGGGAATTTTAAATAGGTGTGCGATCGCTTTTTATTTCCCCAATCATCTTCAGATGATTTTCGCTATTAGCTGAGGAATTGATTCCTCAGCGGGCCTGGTAATTCAAACAAAATCTCCATATGCGATCGCTTTTTATCATCCCACAAACTCCCCAATCATCTGCATCCAATTATGGCGACTGGGGGCGAACAAGGGGCAACATTCCCTCGTTTTTGCCCTGATAGAAGATTCATGATTAACCGTTATGGTGGTTAAACCTCATGGGAAATTGGTGGGTTACGGCGCGGATGAAAAGTTGTGGATTTTTCCGAAAAATTACTGCCGCGCCTAACCCCCCCGACTGAACTACAATTGACCGATCAATCGCAGTACAGAGTTTCGCGGGTTTCCCGTCCCGTCACCGGATTCGTCCCCTCGGCGACCTCGCAGAGCATTTCCTGCTGGTCCCGCCGCAACAGGACGTCGGTGAAATCTGCCCCGGTGACGATCGCGCCCTGAAAATCAGTATTATAAGCAAAAGCCCCCTCCAGCACCGCATCGGTGAGGTTTGCGCGGATGAATCGGGCCGTGTCCAGGGTCGCAAACCGCAGGTCAGCCCCCTCCAAATTCGCATCTTGCAGCTTGGCGCCGAACAGGCTGACACCCCGCAAGTCGCTGTGGCTGAAGTCGCTGCGGCGGAGGTTGGCGAAGTCGAACTCCGAATCCTTGAGATCCTGGTTGGAGAAATCCATATCGATCAGCGTCCGCTTTTCGTAGTTTTCCGCCCGGGCGGGTGAGGGGGTGAAAACGGTCGTAACCAGTCCGATCGCGATCGCCAAACTCAGCGCGATCGCACCGATGCGCGAAATAATACTCCGGTTCATAGCAGTTCGAGAAGAAAAACCCATGCTATCGAGTGTATGGAAAATCTATCAATTAGGATTTAGTGTACAGGGGAAGCGATCGGGAGGACAGAAAATGTCGCGCCAAATCGGAGAGTTGGGGGAAGAACTGGTGGCCCGGTGGCTGCGGCAAACCGGTTGGGAAATCCTTCACCGCCAATATCGCTGTCGCTGGGGAGAAATCGACCTGATCGCCGATCGCCACCCCACCCTCATTTTCGTCGAAGTCAAAACCCGGAGTCGGGGCAATTGGGACGAAGACGGCGCCCTGGCCATCACCCCCGCCAAACAGGGGAAACTGATTCAAACGGCCGAACACTTTTTGAGCGATCGCCCCGACCTGAGTACCCGGCCCTGCCGGTTCGACGTGGCCCTGGTTCGGTGCGATCGCCCCACGAAAAAAGACCGGGTATCGACGCCATCACCGGCGATCGAACCCGGCCTACCCATCCCGATAGAGGGATATCACCTCACCCTCCAGAATTATCTCGAATCGGCATTCTGCTAGGGCGAGAAGACGGGGTGAAGGTCAATTTAAAACGCGCTACGCCAGTGCCTCGGGGCAGTAACCCAGACCCCGGACAAACTGGGTGCGAAATGCTTCGATGTCCTCCCGGTTGGGGATTCCGTGAGACACCACCGCCACCTGATAGCGACGCATGACACTCAGGGGAGATTGCCCCGTTTCCAACCCCCACAGAGCCATCTGAATGCGGATGTCCGGTTCGTAGGGAATTCCGAGTTCATTCATGAACGAGCGAAAATCGCCGTGTTGGTGGGGCGTCAGATACTGACTCATCTTGACTTTGATAATCCAGCCATCGATCTGATGGATGACGGTCAGAAACTTGACCGGCAGGTGAGTTTGAGTTTGAAGAAAATCCACAACTCTGAGTGTCAGACTCGTGTTGGCAAGGTAGTATAGATATTCCATGAGGTCTTCTCCCGCGTCTTGGTGTGTCCCGCCATCTGGTTGCAACCCTCTAGTTCCGATAGTCTGCAACCGAGCGATAGATGGACGAGATCGCTCCTTGGTGTCAGTGTCGATCGCGTGTCAAGGAAACTGGGCGGTTCAAACTGATACGATGTTCTCGAACGATTCGGGAATGGGTTTCAGTTCGCCGTTTCCCTTCTCACCGTCACTGCATCGGGTCAATGAGTATTGATACGGATGCAGTCGCTCGATCGGACAATGTGACAAGGCTATACTTATATGTTCGTGGGATATCGCCCTTTTTACTAGGGGAAAAGCCCCCGATCTGGCATGGGGGTTTCTACCCAACCTGTCGGGGGGGCGGGAAATTCAGGATTAGGAGTGACTGGAGTCGTGGACAACTCGGACACAAGTTTGCAAGCGTATCATTACGAATTACCGCCCGATCGCATCGCCCAAAATCCAGTTGTACCCCGGGATGCTTCTCGCCTGCTGGTGGTGGATTCGCCCCATTCCCACCGCCACCGCCTGTTTCGGGATCTCCCCGACCTGTTGCAATCCGGAGATCTGCTGATCCTCAACGATACCAAAGTGCTGCCCGCCCGTCTCTACGGACGCAAAAGTAGCTCGGCTGCAATCGAGATTTTGCTGTTGGAAGAGCGATCGCCCGATTGTTGGCTGGCGTTGGTGAAGCCGGGAAAACGCTTCAAACTCGGTTCTCAATTGGAATTTGACTCCCGAACCGGGGATGAGGTACTCAGGGCGACAGTCGTGGGCATCGATCCCCCCACGGGGGGACGCCTGCTGAAATTCGAGGTTCCCGAAGGTCAATCTTTCATCTCCCGCCTCGATCAATTCGGCCAGATCCCCTTTCCGCCCTACGTCACGGACTCCGAGGCGTTGCCGGAACAGTACCAGACCATCTACGCCGATCGCCCGGGGGCGGTGGCCGCACCGACGGCGGGGTTACACTTCACAGATACCCTATTTGAACAATTGGAACAACACGGCATCGATCGCGCCTTCGTCACCCTCCATGTGGGGGTAGGAACCTTTCGCCCCGTGGAAGTGGAGGACATCACCACCCACCAGATGCACGGCGAATGGGCTGAAGTTCCCCCGGAGACGGCAGAGAAAATTGCTCAAACCCGCGATCGCGGCGGGCGGGTTATCGCCGTGGGGACGACGGTGGTGCGGACTCTAGAGGGGACAGCGACGCTGCAAAATTCCGAAAACGGCCGGATTCAACCCTATTGCGGCCAGACGAATTTATTTATCTATCCGGGCTACCGCTGGCGGATGGTGGACGGACTGATCACCAATTTTCACCTGCCGCGATCGAGTTTGCTGATGCTGGTGTCGGCGCTGATCGGCCGGTGGCGACTATTAGAGCTCTATCAGGACGCCCTGGAACAGCCCGAAAACGACTTGGGCAATCGATATCGCTTTTACTCCTTCGGCGACGCCATGCTGATCCTACCCGAAGCGGTTCTGCAATCGGGCTAAAGCCCAACAACAGCAATCAACACCCTTCTCGTTGTTGCGCTTTAGCGCCTCGGTATCTGTGGGGGGCTAAAGCCCAACAACGTTTCCCGACTCCCCACTCCCGACTCCCGACTCCCCAAACAAAAACCGGACATCGGCACGAACCGACATCCGGCTAACGATCGCGCGATCGCCAATTTCCTACTCTTCGTCGTCCTCCTCATCTTCATTGGAAGGATAGACGAAGCTGGCCGAGCGGCCGGTGAGGACAGATTTCCCCAGGGAGAGAGCTTTTTCAGCTTGTAATCTCGCTTTGCGCTTCCAAGTCGCCTTTCGCATATTCCGTTTGGACTTGGAGGTTCGTTTCTTTGGAACAGCCATGAGAGGATTCTACTCAAAATTCACAAGACAAACTCTTATAATAGCACGTTCGCACCGTTCAAGAGTGGGCGGGATGCGATCGCGCCGAGAATTTTCGCCCGGAAGACCGGGGTGCGATCGCGGACTCTATTTTCCCGCTTCCTTACCGAACCTGCATATACACCGCATCGGAGAGCGTCGGAATCTCGGCGTACTGTCCCCGCGCGGATTGGACGACTGCGTAAATCACCGCCGCCAAAACTCCCAAAAAGACCATGTTGTAGAGCGTTTGTTCGATAAACCCTTCCAAGGGGATGATGTTCAGAATCAAACTACAGCCGATCACGATAATATCGAGTAAAATCGCCTGCATCGTGTTGAAACGGATGAAATGGGGGATATTTTCATTCCGCACCACCAGCATGAAGAGCGCAAAAAAAACGATCAGACCGGCAAAGAAGATTTGAGCGAAGATCTGTTGTATGAAAATTACGGGCAATAGAAGGAACCCTAAGACCGGAAATTGTACCAACAAGAATTTGCCAAATGGTAGCCCATACACGAGGGGCAGCAAGTAGGGCAGACAAGCAAAAATGCGATCGCGAACGGTGGTGGTTCCGCGCCAATTCATAGTCACCTCTCCTGAGTGCGTCAGTTAACGAAAATTAATCTCTAGACTCAGGATAGCGCAGCGATGCCCGGAAGTTATTCTCCGAAGTGAGGAAATCAGTCGATATTGGCGATGCGGAACCCCATCTCGCACTCGTACTGGCCGGGTTTGTTGTCCCCAGGCTTCCGGATCAGGTGTCCGCAAGTGAGGTGTCCGCCGCGCCACCGGGGTTGACCGCTGCGATCGGCCAGCAAACAGCCCTGACAAACTTGGTGGGGTTCGATCACTTGATTTTCCATCATCATCACTAACATTGTCATCCCTCCGGCTGATTTCTTAACCTGCCCTTTTATTTTATTTCACGATCCCGAGAAAGCTGAGAAAGTGACTCACAACTTAACATTCCTGTCAAGCGGATCGGTCGAACTAGAACTCTGAAGGAAAGCGAGTTATGATCGTTAGTTTGTGGACGTAGGACGCTTTGCCCTCCTCGCCGAGAGGAACGGCAACATCTCAATGCCGACACGAAAGCGGATATTCGCGACCGCGTTCACTGCAACATCCTAAGACTTGTCAGAAAGGGGAATTGATTGTGAGCGATACCAACCTGGACATCCTGGCTCAGACCGATCCGACCGTGACCGAATTGATCGGCAAAGAACTCCGGCGTCAGCGGGATCATCTAGAACTGATCGCCAGCGAAAATTTTACCTCCCCGGCGGTATTAGCGGCTCAGGGGTCGGTTCTGACCAATAAATATGCCGAAGGCCTCCCGAACAAGCGGTATTACGGGGGATGCGAATTTATCGACCATATCGAACAACTGGCGATCGATCGCGCCCGGGAACTGTTCGACGCCGCCCACGCCAACGTCCAACCCCACTCCGGCGCCCAGGCGAATTTCGCCGTCTTCCTGGCCCTGCTGAAACCCGGGGACATGATCATGGGCATGGACCTGTCCCACGGCGGCCACCTGACCCACGGTTCCCCCGTCAACGTCTCCGGGAAGTGGTTCAATGTCTGCCAGTACGGCGTCAGCGCGGAAACCGAACAACTCGACTACGATCGCATCCTGGAACTGGCCAAAGAACACAAACCCAAACTGATCGTCTGCGGCTACTCCGCCTATCCCCGCACCATCCAATTCGACAAATTCCGGGAAATCGCCGACGCCGTGGGCGCTTATCTCCTCGCCGACATCGCCCACATCGCCGGGTTGGTCGCCACCGGCCACCATCCGAACCCTGTCCCCCACTGCGATGTCGTCACCACCACCACCCACAAAACCCTGCGCGGCCCCCGGGGCGGTCTGATCCTGACCCGCGATCCGGAACTGGGCAAAAAATTCGATAAAGCGGTGTTTCCCGGATCTCAGGGGGGACCGCTGGAACACGTAATTGCCGGAAAGGCCGTGGCGTTCGGAGAAGCTCTGAAGCCCGAATTTAAGACCTATTCCGGCCGGGTGATCGAAAATGCCAAAGCCCTGGCCGCCCAATTGCAGGAGCGGGGTTTGAAAATCGTCTCCGGCGGGACGGACAACCACCTGATGCTGGTGGATTTGCGCTCCGTGGGGATGACCGGGAAAGTGGCCGATCGCCTGGTGGGCGAAATCAACATCACCGCCAACAAAAATACCGTCCCCTTCGACCCCGAATCCCCCTTCGTCACCAGCGGCCTGCGGCTCGGCTCCCCGGCCGTGACGACCCGGGGCATGGGAAGCGCCGAATTTACCGAAATCGGCAATATCATCGCCGATCGCCTGTTAAACCCGGAAGACGACGCCGTGAAAGCCGATTGCATCGGTCGCGTCGCCCAACTGTGCGATCGCTTCCCCCTCTACCCCCACCTCACTATCAAAGTCCCGGCTTTGACGTGACGGGTTGCGGAGTCCGCCGGGGAGGGGTGCGATCGCCCTTTCCCCATTGGCGAGGATCGGGTGTCAGAATCAGGGCGAAATATAGTAGACTCTGCCTGAACCTGCTGTTAGCTCCCATCCAAAACACAACTTCAGATGCCCTATCCCTTTTATCATCTGTTCGCCTTTGTGATCTCTGCCGTCATCGTTCTCTGGAGTACGCCGATCGTCAAAAAAATCGGCCTGAAAAGCGGGCGGGTGGACTTGCCCTGCGATCGCAAAGTACACCAGCGTCCGATGGTGCGTTTGGGGGGAGTGTCGATCTTCATCGGGACCCTGGTTGCGCTGCTGCTGGTCTGGGGGTTGGGCGGTTTCATCGACTCCGGCGGCCAACCCCTCGCCCCGAAGCAAGAATATGAAATTTGGGGTGTCACCGTCGGCGGTATGGCCTTCTTTTTGATCGGGTTGGCCGACGATCTCTTCGGCCTGTCCCCCCTGACTCGCCTGCTGTTGCAAACCGCGATCGCGAGTCTGGCCTGGGCCGTGGGCGTCCGCATCGAATTCCTCGGCATCCCCTACTTCGGCGGACTCGTCCATATCGGTTTCTTGAGTTTGCCCGTCACCGTCCTCTGGCTGGTGGGAATGACCAACGCCATCAACTGGATCGACGGCCTCGACGGTTTGGCGGCAGGGGTTTCCGGCATCGCGGCGGTCGTGATGTTGATCGTGTCCCTGTTCATGAACCAACCCGCCGCCGCCCTTATCGCCGCCGCCCTGGCCGGGGGGGCCCTGGGATTCCTGCGCTATAACTTCAACCCCGCCCAAATTTTTATGGGGGACGGCGGCTCCTATTTTATGGGATTCACCCTGGCGGGGGTGGGGGCGATCGGTTTGGTGAAAACCACCGCCGTCACTGCGGTCCTGCTCCCCTATCTAATTTTGGCGGTTCCGATTTTGGATATGTCGGCGGTCATCTTTGAACGGCTGCGACACGGAAAGTCCCCCTTCACCGCCGACAACCGCCACCTCCACCACCGACTGTTGCAGGCCGGTTTGTCCCAACGCCTGACAGTTTTGTTTATTTATTCCCTCACCCTCTGGGTGGGCAGTTTGGCGTTGGCGTTCTCCGGTTTTCCCAGCGGCGTGACCTACGCCCTGGGGGCGACGGGATTGTTGGGCTATACCAGTTGGAAGGCGCTCAAACGGGTGAGATAGAATCGTTGAATTTCGGTGTTGTCCTGCGTTGAATGGCTGAATCCATGAGTGCTGAAATTATTTGTGTCGGGACGGAATTATTGCTGGGCGACATTCTCAATACGAACGCCCAATTTCTCGGACGACAGTTGGCGATGTTGGGTATCCCCCACTATTTTCAAACCGTCGTGGGGGACAACCGGGAACGGCTGAAACGGGCGATCGCGATCGCCTCGGAACGCTCCCAACTGCTGATTTTTACCGGCGGTTTGGGGCCGACGCCCGACGATTTGACGGTGGAAACCATCGCCGATTTTTTCGAGACTCCCCTGATTGAAAAACCGGAAATTCTCGAAGATATCGCCCACAAGTTCGCCCAACGGGGGCGGGAGATGGCGCCGAGCAACCGCAAACAGGCTTTGATTCCCGAAGGGGCCGATATCCTCTACAATCCCATCGGCAGCGCCCCGGGCATCATCTGGCAACCTCGCGGCGATCGCCTCACATTACTGACATTCCCCGGGGTACCAGCGGAAATGAAGCGGATGTGGGCGGAAATTGCCGTCCCCTACCTGCGAGACAATGGGTGGTGCGGCCAGACGATTTACAGTCGCACGCTGAAGTTTTGGGGGATTTCGGAGTCGAGTTTGGCGGAAAAAGTGTCTCACCTCCTGGAGTTGGGCAATCCGACGGTGGCACCCTATGCAAATTATGGGGAAGCCAAATTGCGGATTTCGGCCCGGGCGACATCGGAAGCGATCGCTCGGGAGTTAATTGCCCCGGTGGAGGCGGAGATCCGGTACATTGCGGGTTTGGACTGTTACGGCATCGATGACGACACCCCCGCCTCGGTGGTTGGCCAACTGCTGCGGGAACGGGGGCAGTCCCTCAGTGTCGCCGAGTCCTGCACGGGCGGCGGATTGGGGGCGATGATGACGGAAATTCCCGGCAGTTCGGATTATTTTTGGGGCGGGGTCATCGCCTACGAGAATCGCGTCAAACAAGAGTTATTGGGGGTGAATCCCGCCAATTTGGAACAATTGGGGGCGGTGAGCGATCGCGTCGCCGAACAGATGGCCGCCGGGGTGCGATCGCGCCTCGGCACCGACTGGGGATTGAGCGTCACCGGCATCGCTGGACCCGGCGGGGGGACGGAAACCAAGCCCGTGGGGTTGGTTTACATCGGACTCGCCCGACCGGACGGGACGGTAGAAGCCCGGGAATTTCGCCTGGGAGTGCAGCGGGAGCGGGCCTGGGTGCGGCGGGTGAGCATTTGGAACGCGATCGATTGGCTACGCCGTCAGTTGATAATTGATAGTTGATAATTGACAGAGCCGACGATCGATTCCCCGTTCCCTTGCAAAATTTGATGAAGATTCGTTATGATTGACCTATGGCTAGTCTGCTAGTCCATCGTCGGGCATATCCGTTCTGCCGAGGGCAGACACCGCAAGCGCAAGATTTGCCCGTTCCTAAAAAGAAAAGTCGGGCTTGCCTGAATCGTGAGGAACAGAAAAGTTCAGTCAAGTCAACTCGCCGATCTGTAAAAAGGAGCCATTTTTGCAATGGAATACATTGAAAAGGTGCTGGAAAAACTGAGGGAATGGGCGCGTGAGCTAATCGAAGCATTACTCGGTCCGGAAGCGCAACCCGAGGCAGAACCGATTCCTGTTCCCGTCAAAGATTATCCCCAACGGCGGCGGTAAGCCATTCAGTACAAAGCAGCCACTAAGGATTTTGAACATTGTTAAGCATTCTGGTGCTGCACGGCCCGAATCTGAACCTTCTCGGTCAGCGGGAACCGGGTATCTACGGAAAAGCGACCTTGGGCGATATCGACCGAATGCTCGAGCAGGAGGCGGTATCGCTCAGAGTTGAGGTTGTCGCTCGGCAATCTAATCACGAAGGAGTCTTGGTGGATGCCATCCACGCCGCATCCGAGCATCACCAGGGCTTGTTGATTAACGCCGGGGCTTACACCCATACCAGCGTCGCCCTGCGGGATGCTATCTGTGCCGTTCAAATTCCCACCGTCGAGGTACACCTGAGCAATATTTACACCCGCGAACCCTTCCGGCACCACTCATTTATCGCCCCAGTCGCGATCGGTCAGATCAGCGGGTTCGGGGCTGACAGTTATGGTTTAGGGTTGAGGGCGCTCGTCAACTACCTGCGATCGCGATCGGACGGTTAAAGCGGAATCTTCATGGACTACCCACTCTTGAAACGATTTCAGGGAGCCTTGCTCGGAGCGATCTCGGGTCGCGACCTCGCCGACCGATGGTTGCGGTCTGCGGCATCCCCAGTCAGTCCAGGGGCGGAATTTTCGGGCATCGAGTCCCGCGATCGCTCTCAATCCGAACACCGGGATTGGGAGGTGTCGATGGTCGCCCTGACCGAAAGTTTAATTCAAAACCGGGGGTTCGACGTCGCCCGTTGCCGTCACATTTGGCAAACAGAGACGCGACAACTCGCAGGGGCTCCCGCTCCGACACCGGGGGAAGCCGCGATCGTCGCCCTCCCGATCATCCTATTATTTCATGAAGATGCAGCCGAACTCCGGCGGCAGTTGGGGCGACTCGCCGAACTCTGGCCCGATGCCGACGGCGACACCGAACGGGAAGCCGCGATGCTGGCAACCGGTTTAGCGATCGCCGAGATCCTGCGGGTTCCGAGAGATACACAGGGAATCTTGCCCTCCCTGTTGGAAACATTATCCCCGGAAACCCTCCACTGGCGACAACTCGAACAGGTGCAAATCGGACTGAGTCAATCCGTCAGCCTCGCGGAGATGGAAAACCGCCTCCCACCCGCCGATGATTCGGCATTCGCTCTGGGATTGTACTGCTTTCTGAGCACGCCCCTCGACCCCGACTTGACCCTGCGACGGGCGGCGCGAGTCCAGTCGCAACCCAGACTGACGGCAACCCTCGGCGGCATCTTGTCGGGGGCTTACAACGGTCTGTCCGGCATTCCCGTCGCAGGTCGCTTGGCCCGACGAGATGGAGGCACTCACATCGATGAAGTGACACTTCTCAAGCTCGCGGAGGCATTGTCGGACACTTGGGCCGGCATCGAACCGTCAATCGGCCCGCCACCCGATGGCCCGAGTCCCGTGGTGACGGCAGCCTCCCCAGCTTTCTAGGGCGACAAAAATCGCTCCAACCTCGAGCCGGAGCGTTCTTCACGGAAAATGGGAACCCGAAATCGGCAATCGTTACCTTAGAATTGATTATGATACGGCTGCTCGACTAATACCGTCTAGCTTCAAATTCGATATAGATGAATAGGTTCCAGTCAATCACGCGACAGATTGAACGGCTTCGCAGTCAGACTCGCCACTCGTCATCGCGAGAACGAACGGCTGAGGCCAAAAATAGCAGCCCGTCTCGAAATCGATCGCGGCGATCGCAATCGTCACAGGCCCCCCACCCCAAGGGTCGGCCCATCGGCGAGAGCCTCCAGATTTCGACAAAGCGATCGCCCCAGGTCGGCTCCCCCCTGCTGTTGGTGGTGGCGATCGTTTCCCTCACCAGCGTGATGGGAGTTCGCTTTTACAACCAACCCAAACTGTCCGTGGGGCGACAAGCCCCGGAAACTTTCATCGCCCCCCTCGACGCCAGCATTCCCGACGAAAAAACCACCGAAGAAAAGCGGCGGGCGGCTCAGATTGGGGAAGTCTCGGTGCTGGTCATCGACCCGACCATCGACCGCGACATCCTGCAAAAAATTCGGGCGACGATCGAACAGGTCAGACAGTTGCGAAAAGTCGCCGGCCCCTTTCCCTACGCGAATACCGGCATCATATCGACCGACACGCAGATCTACATTCGCAGCTTGGCCGAATGGCAGTGGCGAGAACTGCTCGATCACGTCGAGCAAGCCACGGCGTCCAACAATCCTTTCCCACAAGAAGCCCCCGAACCCCCAAAATTGGCCCCCGAAAAGTTTGCTGACGGCGTGGAATCTGAGGGACTCCGGCGACAAGCCTATCTGCAACTCTCCAGCTACCGGTTGCGGGCTTCTGAAGAAGCGTTCTCGGCTCTGATCTCGAACATCTCGGAGGCCCGTCGCGACTATGCGAAAGCCTTGAACCTTCTATCGGAACAACAGACGGCGGGGGAGAAAGACCTGTACGATCGCGCTGTCTTGAATTGGTCTGATACCGTGTGGCTGCGGACTCAATCGGGCTTGATGGAGGTGGCGCAAGAAATGTTGGCCCAAGGTATCGCTCCGGGACTGCCCGACGACATTCTCAGACAGGCGGCCAGCTTGCACGTCCAAGATGTCGATGAAGTTCCCC
Source organism: Limnospira sp. (assembly GCA_050045915.1). Classification (GTDB taxonomy): domain Bacteria; phylum Cyanobacteriota; class Cyanobacteriia; order Cyanobacteriales; family Microcoleaceae; genus Limnospira. The sequence continues at coordinate 30,382 of JBNGCR010000002.1, read as the reverse complement.
CGGAAAGCCAAGGGTTTGTCCACCGCGTTTTGACCGAATTCCTGAAACCCAATTTGATCAAAGATCCGGTGGCGACGCGCCGCCGCGCCGAACTCGCCGCGCAAAAAGTGGAACCCGTGATTGTGAATGTCAAAAAGGGGGATGTGATCGTCACCGCCGGGGCGACCATCACCCAGCGCGAATTTGTGGTACTCGACTATTTCGGCAAGAGCGAACGGGGGGTCAATTGGAGGGGATTGATGGGGTTCGTGGGCCTGGTGAGTGGGGCGATCGGCATCGTGCTTCTGGTGCAAAGGCGCTTTCGTCCCGGTTTGCGCCGCCGGGATTATTTATTGTTGCTGTTGTTGACCGTGAGCACGCCGCTTTTGGTGCTGTTGAAAATGCCGGCCACCAGCCTGCCAGCCGTGGGCCTGTTGACCGGGAGTTTTTACGGGTCTGCCGTCGGGGTGACGGTGGTTGGCCTCCTGTCGGCACTCTTGCCCGTCGGGATGGAAATTGAGATGATTCCACTGGTAGCCAGCGCTGCGGGGGGGATTTTGGGCAGCTTGCTCGCTGGACAGTTGCGATCGCGGGAAGAATTGGCGCTCCTCGGCGGCGGCGTGGGCTTGACTCAGGGGATCATTTACCTGGTTATCACCCTCATGGTTAGCTCGACGGCCAGCGCGATTTGGTACGTCTTGCTGGGCGGTGTGGCTTTACAGTCCCTAGAAGGGTTGGCCTGGAGTATCGTGGCTCTGGGGTTGAGTCCCTATTTGGAGCACGTCTTCGACCTGATCACGCCGATCCGATTGGCGGAACTGGCTAATCCCAACCGTCCCCTGCTGAAACGGTTGGCGACGGAAGCCCCCGGCACGTTTCAACATACGATGTTCGTGGCGACGCTGGCGGAAGCCGCGGCGGGGGCGTTGGGCTGTAATGTTGAACTGGTGCGAACCGGAACGCTTTACCACGATATCGGCAAAATGCACGACCCCCTCGGGTTTATTGAAAATCAGATGGGGGGGCCGAACAAACACGATGAAATTGACGATCCCTGGAAGAGCGCGAGTATCATCAAAAAACACGTCAGCGAAGGGCTGGCGATGGCTCGTAAATGTCGCCTCCCTAAAGCGATTCAGGCTTTTATCCCTGAACATCAGGGCCAGATGTTGATCGCGTATTTCTACTACCAAGCTCAACAGCGGGCTAAGGAAAATGGCGATCTGGTCGTCAAGGAAGATGATTTTCGTTACGATGGCCCCAGGCCTCAGTCCCGAGAAACGGGGATCGTCATGCTGGCGGATTCCTGCGAGGCGGCGTTGCGATCGCTCAAAGATGCCACCCACGAAGAAGCCCTGCAGATGGTCAATAAAATCCTCCGCGCTCGCTGGCAGGACAACCAACTCGTCGATTCCGGACTCACCCGCGAGGACATGGGAAAAATTGCCGAAATCTTCGTCCGCGTGTGGGAACAGGTCAACCACAAGCGCATCGCCTATCCCAAAGGTGTATTTAGTTCCAGATGAAAGTGGGCGATATTGGATTTGAACCAAGGTTGTAGGCTGTAACCCCTATTCCACCGTTGCTTAGATGCACTCACGATAGACCCTTTACATAAGGATGAGTGCAAAATGAGTGCAAACGATAAGAGTACACACACAGGCTTATATCAAGGTTTTGAGGACATTCTAGGTTTTTTTATCTATATGGTGAAACAATGCCCTAAGGGAGTGGCTATCAAAAGAAACAGAGGGACGGTTCTGTTGCAGTTGTCTCAAGACCCGGAAACAGGGGGGCGCAAACAAAGGGGGTGTGGATGCAAGTTTACCCATGATGGTATCCGAGAGGCAGTCAACAAAGCGCATATGGTAGCAGAGTCCCTTAAAGGGCGGTTCGATGCCGTCTCGGAGTGGCTAGAGTGGTACAAGGTAGAGATTGAGGGAAAAGTTACACCCCTAGAAAATGATTTGACAACTTATCGTCAAGTCTTTGAACAAATGGAGGATGAGTATTTCAAGGGACGACACCGCAACACAAAACGTCCACGCTCAAGAGATATCCCGAGTGACGTTAAAAGTTACCGTGAAACTCATTTGACGCATTTTAAAAAAGTTTCTGACTGGGATAGCTATGTTACCTGGGATGGGATTAAAGAGGCACTGTTTTTTCCGTTGCCTGACGGCAGTTCACCTATAGGACATAAAATCTTCAAAGACAGGTATTACAAACTGAGAACGGTAGCCGAAAAAGCTAACTGCAAAAAAGCGTTAGAACAGATGCAAAAAATCGATCCAGAACAAAAAGTATTTAGAGACTCTCAGTCAGATAACCCTAGTAAATTTAACCAAAATCACCGGAATTGGTTAGATCGACATAATTGGGGGATAACTGAGGTGTACGCTTTACGTCACCTTGGAAATCAATTGGGTGAAATGAATGGGATACCGCAAGAAATACGCGCTCGGAGTTTTGGGCATTCTGTCACAGTCAATGAAGGAAAATACAAAAAACGGCGAAACCTAGCAACTGAGCTAGGTATCCTAACGCGACATCAAAGACATCCACTGCCATTGGATATGGGTAAACAAGCCCTCTATAACGCCAGTATTGACCCTGAACTGCCTGAGGTCAAGGCGATACTGAAAATCATTTACCAACTTGATAACTAAGTAAAGATTGCAACTTAAGTTAATCTGCCCTCCATCACGGGGGGTATTTTTGTACCCCTCTCCCCTGAAGTCCTCAAGAGTAACGCCCCCGTTCATTCTGTCAACCCTACCTTGCAGCTCCTATCGTCGGGGTGTGACGGTGATAGTAGGCTGTTTAACGCCCCGGTAGGGGTATAGGGTAGAGTCCCTTGCTACAGAAAACAGAGTGAATAGACGATTTGACAGAATGGCAGTCTTGTGATAGAGGTCTTGTTTTTTTAATCAATTATCAAGTTTTGTTGCACAGGATATACACTCATAGCCCAATATGCTAAGACGGAATAGAGTGCAATCTGAGTGCAACGGCGTGATTTACGGGTAGCACTATCGTCTAAAACGCCTATACCGCCTAGGAGTACGTCAAGTGGGCGATATTGGATTTGAACCAATGACCTCTTCCGTGTGAAGGAAGCGCGCTACCCCTGTGCTAATCGCCCGTCACTATTTAAATTAACACAAACCGCAGCGGTTGGCAAGTCATTTAGGTACCCTGGGGGTATTCGTCCCACAAGGTGGTGGTTTGGCGCAAACTCTCGAAGGTGCCGTTTCCCAAAATCAGGTGATCTAAGATCGGCAACGATAAAAATTGGGCACCTTGCAGGAGTTGGCGGGTCAACTCGATATCCTCCGGGCTCGGTTCCACATTTCCCGACGGGTGATTGTGGGCGATAATCAGGCGGGTGGCGTTCTGTTTGAGCACTTCTCGGAAAATATCGCGGGGATGGGCCAGGGTTTCTGTAGCCGTCCCGATGGTGAGCACTTGGGTTCCGAGTAACCGATTTTTAACGTCCATCAGCAGGATCGCAAATCGCTCTTGAGTCTGCCACATCAGATCGTGGCTGAGGGCATCGGCGGCGGCTTGGGGACTTTCGATCGCTGCGAGTTCCGGCGGTTTAGACTGAAACACTCGCTTTCCCAATTCGATCGCCGCGAGGATGGTGGTCGCTTTGGCTGGGCCGACCCCGTGAATTTGCGTGAGTTCCCGGACGCTGATATTGCGGAGAACCGACAGCGGGTCTTGTTGGGACTGGCTGAGTTGATTCAATATGTATTGTCCCAGACCAACAGCCGAGAGTTTCCCTTTTCCCTGACCCGTCCCGAGCAAAATGGCAATCAGTTCAGCTGTCGCGAGGTTTTTGGAACCGAGGGCGATCAATCGTTCGCGGGGTCGCTCGGTACTAGGAAGATCGGCAATTCTGAGGCTGTAGGTCATGCGATCGCCTTTGACAAGGAGTTTAAATCCAATATAACCCGAGGACAGCCGTTGGCAAAGCTCCAATGAGCCCGATTTCGGCACCGGCACTGGAGGAGCGGCAAATGTTGAGAAATCGAAGGGTCAAACTTGATCCGTATTATTACGGAGAAAGTTTGACGCGATCGCTTCCAAGCCTCGATTTTCGGGACTAATCTCAGTAATTTTACGGTTATTTACTTGGCATCAATGTTCCCATTTTTACCCTTTATAGTTCCCGCAAAAAGAAACTTAATAATTTACAAACGCTTGATGATTTTTTTCCAAAAGTCTGTTAGATTAAAAATTGAAAGACACGTTCAGTTACCTCCAACAGAAGTCACAAGGGGCAAAGCAAAATGAAATTTAAATCCATCGCATCCTTAATCGCCATTACCGCAGCTACCCTGAGTTTCGTAGCACCCGCTCAGGCCGAGACGAATTTCGTCCCCGAACAAGAAGGTGAGATCGATGTGGGTCTCGGCGTCCTCGACAGTAGCCAAAGTCTGGCACTGTCGCTGTTTCCCTTCATCGAAAGCATCGAGTCTCTGGACGACAGCTTTACGGGTCAAAAAAGTCGCCTGTTCGTTGACACCCTCAGCACTAAGAGTGAGTACGGTGACGACGTAATTTTGAACAAAAAGGACGCGGGTACAAACCACAGCAGTTATTGGTTCCGCCCCTCCGATACGAGACTTAAAAATGGTGAGCTTGTAGAAGACGGTCAACTGGAAGTGGGGACGTTCAAGTTTACCTTCACCCAAACCCTGAAAGAACTAAATATCGACTTCTTCGATATTGACTATGTTTATGCTCAAAACCCCGAACAATCGACCAGTATCATTGGACTCAATGGATCGGAAGTGTTTGATTTGATGCCCAAAACTGGCAATAACGGCGTTTTCAGTAAAACGCTCTATGATGTAGATTCAGTTACCCTGAAACTCGGTGGCTTCCATCCCAGGTGGGAAGGCGATGGCGTCAACTTCCGCATGAGTGCTACCACTGTTCCGGAACCGGCTACCCTGGGTGGTTTGGCGGTGGTCGGTTTGGCTTTCGCCGGTCAGAAACTCCGCAAGGGTCGGAAAGCTTAAGACCAAATGTCAGTGACACGAACGCTATACGTTTGTTGTGAGGGAACTCAAAAGCCCGGTTTCGCCGAGAAACCGGATTTTTGGTTGTCGGCGGGATAAATCCCAGTTCATATCATGTCCGCTCAAACCATTATAATTCCAGGTTTTCCTTGTCCCTCCTGAAACCGCTTCAAACTTTTGCCGATTGCCTCTTGCCTATTGCCTTTTCTCGAAGGATTGTGTAAGTATTCAAACGGACTTAATATCAATCGCCCATTGGTCCGACTCGATTTGTGAGAGTCCGGGGCCAAACTCGGGCGCGATGCCATGAACCCGCCCCGGCTGACTCTCAACGATAATTATTAGAAAAGGTGCGGTGACTCCACTTGCTCAAATGGGATTCAGCCATCATCGCCAACCCCTGCAATTCTCGAACCCGAGTTTGTAATGCAGCAATGGCACTCACCTGAGCGTTTAACTTCCGCTTCACCCGATCGCAGCAGTCGAGAACAGTGTCCGCCGTTCCCAATTGCTTCGGATTGATTGGAGAATCGCTTCCGAGTCCATCTTCAGTCGCGGCCAATTCCAGCAACTGTTTTCGGATGCCAGCGAGAACCTGTCGATCCTGTTCCGACTGCTCCTCTAGGGCGGTATATTGATAAGCTGGGACGCTGTGAGCCAGTCTGACTTCCAAATCCGAAAGCTGTTTGATTTTCTCCTGAAGTTCGGCGATTTGGGCTTCTCCCTGTTCCCACTGACTTTGTAGCTGGGCAACAGTCGTTTTTTGCCGTTCCAATTTCTGCTCTAATTGGCGGTGGGTGTCGGTCGAAACGCTGGCTACCAATTGGGCTTGCAATTGAGCCACCGTCGCTTTGTGCCACTCCAATTGCTTTTCCAATTCCCGATAGTCATCGAGGGCGACACTCGCCTTTAATTGCCGTTCTAACTTGGCGATCATCGCTGTTTGCCGTTCCCACTCTTCCTGGAGCGATCGGTGGGTTTCCGCCGAAACGGTATCGCGCAATTGAGCTTCCAATTCGTCCAGGCGCGTGAGTTGTTTTTGGAGTTTTCGGATCGTCTCTCGATCCTTCTCGCTGTCTTTTTCTAAGTTTTGATGAATTTCGACCGGAACTGTTTTTTCCAGTTTTTCTTCGAGTTCTTTGATGCGTTTCAGTTCTTTTTGCAGGTCAGCAACCGTCGATTGTTGTTGTTTGAGTTGCTCCTGAAGTTGTCGATATCCGTCCGCATCGACACTATTTTTAAGTTGAATTTCGAGTTGATTTTGGAGGTCTGAAACTCGCTTTTTCTGTTGTTTGAGTTCATCCTGAAGCTGTCGGTGGGTATCCGCGTCAACGCTATTTTTCAGTCGAGTTTCGAGTTCGGCTAACTGCGCGAGTTGTTGTTCGAGATCTCGGATCGTATCCGCCTGCTGTTTGGCTCGTTGTTCGAGGGCTTCATAACCCTGCTGTAGTTCCCCTTCAGCCGTTGCCGATCGCACCTCTGACATTTCCGAAACCGGGGGTGCGGATTGGCTCTCATCGGACTCCGCAGGGGCCGCCGGGGCATTGGTGGCGAGGGTGATAGTTGTGGCTTGGCCGTCGCCGGAGATCCTAAAATCACCTCGGGCGATGCGCTCGACAAACTCCGATCGCGACAGTCCCAGCTCCTTTGCCGTCGTACTCAATAATCTGGCTCCCGTCGGTGTCAGGGAAACCCCGACTTTAACTTTGCTCTCCGAATACAAGGTGGAGACACCCCGTTTTTTCTTTCTTGACATTACGCCATCCTCAGCCATTCTAAACATTCAGCAGTTTGACACTCCCGCCGATCCAAATTCGCCAACTTCAGCATCTTTCAAAGATCCGCTGACTGCCTGAGAGGGGCAGTTAACATCAGGCGATCGACTGGATTTCCTCCTTCACAAATACTGACGCCCCTGCGAATTGATATCTCCGTGTGACGTTCTTCCCCATTAAGCTAACGCTATAATGGGGACTTCTAAGGTTAAAACTGGGCTAATTGCACAAGTCCCAACACTCAGCTTCCTGTTTCAAAGGTTGAGCATCCTCTTAACCTCCACAGGCAGAGACGATGAGTCCCACCGCCTTCAGCGCTCTCATTAAAATAAGGACTCGCTACGCTCGACTTGTCTGTTGGTCGGCATTCTCCACCCACTAACCTATCGGTATAGTGGGCGACCCCTGCCGACATTGGGTTGGTCGAACATTTGGTTGGGCGGGAATCACCACTTTTGCCGTTCCAGGCACGGAATAGCCTCCCGGCTCTCCCGATCTTACCAGAAACCCGGGCCGCAATTCATGTTTCCGATCCCACTTCTCCTAACTTGATCGTCAAATAACGGCGAAGCAGATAGGAAGTCCGCCTCACACCCCCATCAGGTAGAAACCGCAGGCGACCGCATCCGACGATCCGAGGCGCAAGGGGCTGGAAACACCCGCACCGCCTCTTCCGGGACCGTCACCCGCACTCGCATTCCCACCGGCAGGGAGCGTCCCGCCGCCCGCGTCCGGGCGATCAGTTCCCGCCCGGAGGGGACCTGCAGGCAATAGTGGAGTTCCCGGCCCAAAAATTGGCGATCGCGGATCACGACGGAGGCGGCTTCATCAGGTTTGAGGATAAAATCTTCCTGCCGCACCATCAGGTCAGCCTGTTCCGACTCCGGGCGAACATCTTCGCACTCGGAGGCGATCGCAAAACATCCCACCTCCGTCTCCCAGAGGTCGCCCCGCCGTCGGGCGGGGATAAAATTAGCCTGGGTGACGAACTCCGCCACGAACCGGGAAGCCGGTTCCAAATAAATTTCCTCCGGTGTCCCCCACTGTTCCAACCGTCCACCCCGCATCACCGCCACCCGGTCTGAGATCGACAGGGCCTCCTCTTGGTCGTGGGTGACGAACACCGCCGAGGTTCCCGCCGCTTCCAGGATCTCCCGCAACTCCTGGCGCAGCCTCAGTCGCACCTGCACGTCCAAATTGCTCAGGGGTTCGTCCAACAACACCAGGGCTGGGCTCGGTGCCAGAGCTCGGGCTAGGGCAACCCGCTGCTGCTGTCCGCCCGAAAGTTCGTGGGGGTAGCGATCGCTCAATCCCGAGAGTCCAACCAGTTCCAGCACTTCCGCGACGCGATGCTTCACCGCTTTTGGGGACTTTTTCTTCAACGGTTGTAAGCCAAAGGCGACATTTTTTGCTACGGTTAAATGAGGAAATAATGCATAATCTTGGAAAACCATTCCCACATCTCGCCGTTCGGGGGGAACCCATTGCCTAGCACCCGCAACCACCCGTCCGGCGATCTCCACCGCACCGCGATCGGGGTGTTCAAATCCGGCAATTATTCGCAACAAGCTGGTCTTGCCGCAGCCGGACGGGCCGAGTAGTCCCAAAATATCTCCCTGATTCAGGGTCAGAGTCACGGCTTCGACAGCCGGAATGTCGGTGCGGGGAAATTGCTTGGAGATCCCCTCCAGGTGCAAGATTGCAGATTGATCCATCGTCGGTTCGGTTGACCTCCCGTTCGAGAGTTGGGCAAATTTATTGCGAAAAGTTGTAATCGACAGTCTTTAATATCATACTGTCTTTTTGGGATCAATTCTCACTAAGTTTTTGTTAAATTTGTTCGGAGGAAGCCTGCCCGTGCGATCGCCCACCATCCTATCTCGCGCTAAACAAACCCTGAATTGCCCCAGCAGAACCTGGACGGTATTCGCGATCGCCGTCGCCGCCCTGATCGCGACCCCAATTTTATTCGTCCTCAGCAGCATTTTCACCAACTCCGGGGCGGTGTGGGTCCATTTAGCATCCACAGTCCTGCCACGCTACATCGTCAATTCCCTGATTTTGATGGTGGGTGTGAGTATCGGCACGATCGCGATCGGTGTCGGGACGGCTTGGCTGGTGACGGCGTGCCGGTTTCCCGGAAGCCGAACCTTTGAATGGGCGCTGCTGCTGCCCCTAGCCATCCCCGCCTACATCCTCGCCTACGTCTACACGGAATGGCTGGAATTTTACGGCCCCGTCCAAACCGGGCTGCGGAACCTGATGGGGTGGCAAAATGTCGGGGATTACTGGTTTCCCCAAATCCGTTCCGTCGGGGGCGCGATCGCCCTTTTAACCCTGACCCTGTATCCTTACATTTACCTGCTGGTGCGGGTTTCCTTCCTGGAACAGTCCGGGCGCACCCTGGAAGCCAGTCGATCCTTGGGCTGTAACCCCTGGCGCAGTTTCTTCACCGTCGCCCTCCCCCTGGCCCGTCCCGCCATGATGGCGGGGTTGGCGTTGGCGCTGATGGAAACCCTCAACGATTTCGGCACGGTGCAGTATTTCGGCGTCGATACGTTTACGACCGGGATTTACCGCACCTGGTTCGGCATGGGGGAACGGGAGGCGGCGGCGCAGTTGGCGGCCGTTTTGATGCTATTTATTTTGGGGTTAATTTTGCTGGAATTGTGGTCCCGCCGCCAAGCCCAATATTACGAAGGGTCCGGTTCGGCTTCCCGGGCGCAGCCCTTTCAACTGGGGGGAGTGCGATCGCTGGGGGCATTTTTTGCCTGCTGCCTGCCGCTGGCGCTGGGATTTTTACTCCCCGGAATTTTGCTATTTCAAATGACCCTCAAAAATCTGGAAACGGTCTTCGACGATCGCTTCTGGAATTTCGCTCGCCACAGTTTGACCCTCGCCATTTTAACCGCCATTTTGGCCGTAGCGATCGCGCTGATTTTAGCCTATGGCGTGCGCCTGAATCCCGCCCGGGGAATGCGGCTGTCCGCCCGCATCGCGGCGATGGGTTACGCCGTCCCCGGTTCGGTGATCGCCGTCGGAATTTTGATCCCCGTCGGGGCCCTGGACAACGCGATCGATGCCGGGATGCGATCGCTATTCGGTATTTCCACCGGGTTGATTTTCAGCGGCACGATCGCAGCCCTGATTTACGCCTATTTAGTGCGATTTTTAGCCGTCTCCTTCGGGGCGGTAGAGTCCAGTTTGAGCAAAATCAAACCCAGCTTGGACGACGCGGCCCGCAGTTTGGGCGACTCCCCCAGCCGCACCCTGATCCGGGTTCACGCCCCCCTGATGGGCGGCGGACTGCTGACGGCGGCGATGCTAACATTCGTGGACGTGATGAAAGAATTGCCCGCCACATTGGTGATCCGACCCTTCAACTTCGACACTTTGGCGGTTCGCGTCTACAACCTCGCCTCCGACGAACGGCTGGCGGAAGCTGCCGGACCCGCCTTGGCAATTGTCGCGGTGGGCATCATCCCGGTAATTTTCCTGAGTTGGAAAATTGCCCGATCCCGCCACCATTCACTTTAGGGACGCGGCGCCGAATGTGGCGTTGAACTGGCGGCACCAGATAGCTACAGAACCGTAATCATCGACATCGATCCCGGCGGGCACTGCATAGCGCTGGGCACCGTTCGCCACTTTCAGGGGTTCCACCAAAACATAGTCCCCCTCATTGATGCTGTGAACCGGGGCCTGGGTGGTACCGATGACGTCATCGGAACGGTGCAAAATCACGAACAGATCCGGCCCTTCATTGGTGCCGAAGTTGTCGGCAAATTCCAGATATTGCCGCCCGCCCTCCTCGACGACCTGAACCGAACCCCGGGTCGGGTGTTCCCCGGACACGAAAGTTCCCGATCGCATCGCCGCAGCAATTTGATATTCTGGGGCGAGTGCGACGGTGGGGCGATCGGAGGATATCAAATTCCCGGCAAACGCGATCGCCAGAGTTCCCAATCCAACCAAGACCAGACGTTTCATAAACCCATCTCCGAATGAATTGTCACCCTATCATACGATTAGGGTGAGTCCGCGCTCAAGTTCGGCTAAAGTATGGAGGCGGAGGGGCGGAGGAAGCTTCGGTAAGCAGAGCAAGTCTCTGTCTTCCCATTCCCCATTCCCCATTCCCTGCTCCCTACTCCCTACTCCCCAATTCCCATGAAAATTGCCATTATCACCTCTGGATTTCTCCCGGTCGTTGACGGAGTAACAGTCAGCGGTTTCGAGCGCTTGCGGTGGCTGAGTCGTTGGGGGCATCAAGTGCGCCTATTTTGTCCCGATTACCGGGAGTTGGAGGCGATGTATCCCGACTGGCGGGATTATACGGGAGAGATCCTCCCCGGTGTCCGGGTCGTCAATCTCCCGAGTACCCCCTTTCTGGGGTTGGACTTCGAGCGCAACGTCAGCCGCGCCGCCCACGGGGAACTGACGCGGGAGTTACAGGCTTTCGGGCCGGATGTCATTCATGTGGACGAGCCAGAACGGCTGGCCTTCGGGTTTTTGCGGGTGCCGGGGGTGGACTGGGCTCGCCGTCAGGGTATCCCCTGCGTGGGGTTTTTCCGAACCAATTTTTTGGACTACGCGGACGATTATTTGCCGTTGCCGCCGTTTGCGATCGCGTCAGTTCAGTGGGTGGCGGGGAAATTCCTGCGCTACATTTATAATTCCTACGATGTCACCCTCACCACCAGCCAAGTCGCCGATCGAAATCTAGTCCAACTCGGTGTCCGTAACCTGTACCGGCCCCGCGTCGAACTCGTCGGCATCGACACAGAAGTATTTAATCCCAACCGGCGGACGGCCGGTTTTTTTGAGCAACAGTACGGACTGCCGGATCTCGACGGGAAAGTGAAATTGATTTTTTTGGGCCGCCTCACCCCCGATAAGGGGTGGGAGTTCGCGTTGGATAGCTTTTCTCGGGTCTTCGAGGAGGTCGATCGCGATCGCGTCGCCATCCTGGTAGCCGGAGACGGGCCGCTGCGGGATACGATCGCCACTCGCTTAGGCCAACTCACCCCCCACGCCCACCTCCTCGGCCGCGTCCCCCCTGAACGGGTTCCCGCCCTGCTGGCTAACAGCGATTTGCACGTCACCGCCTCCGAAAAGGAAACTCGGGGTCTGACGGTTTTGGAAGCCTTCGCGGCGGGGATTCCCGTTTTAGCGCCCCGGGCGGGGGGGGTGACGGAAAACATTCAGGACGGGTGGAACGGGTTGTTTTTTACGCCCCGGAATACGGGAGAATTTGTCCAAAAATTGAAATTATTAATTGAGGATGGGGAACGACGCCGGGAGATGGGGGTCAACGGCCGGCGATCGATGGAGCGCTACAGTTGGGAGCGGGCGGTGGGAAATTTGGTGCGGGTTTGGGAACGGCAGTGCCAGGGGGATCGCGGAGCCACTAATTTCACCCGAAAGCGGGAAGTCAAATCATCTTATTACGAAAATAGTACGGGAGTCTGAAAGCCCCGTCAATTTATTGCGGGGATGAAAGACGACACGAGCGGCTTTAGCCGCCTTCCTTACGTCAGATATGCTAATAAAAAAGTACCGTAAGGGGGCAAAACCACAGTCCAGGAACTATCACAAGGCTAGGAACCGATACGCCCGAAAGCATTTAAGGGTAAGCAGGCAGCGTAATGAGTGGGCGAAGAGCATCGCCTACTGCGTCATCCAATCTAACGATTTGGTTGCCTATGAAGACTTGAATGTGAAAGGGTTGGTTCGCCATCGGCATCTGGCTAAGTCGATTAGTGACGCGGGGTGGTCAACGTTTCGCTGTTGGTTGGAGTATTTTGGTAGGAAATACGGGAAGGTAACGGTTGCTGTTCCTCCCCACTATACGAGCCAAGATTGCTCAAACTGTGGCCAACGAGTCAAGAAGGCGCTCTCAGTCAGAACCCATCACTGCCCGCATTGCGGCTATGAGGCTGACCGAGATGTGAATGCTGCCATCAACATCCTGCACTTTGGACTCCGTACCGTGGGGCACACGGGAACGTATACGCTTGGGGAGATTGGGCCTCTGGCTGGGTTGGAGCAATCCGGCTCAGTTAAGTCTGGTCGATGAACCAAGAATCCCCGTCGCTGTCTTCGCGGGGAGTGTCAATTTTAAAACTTTAATTTTCAAGACGCCCGTTCGACCGGACAAGACGAACGGCAAACGGCAAAAAAACGGGGGAATTGTGGCAGTTTTCTCGAACGAGTCGCGGGTCTTGTTTGGGGGGGGAAGGGATTCGATGGCGATCGCTTCTCCGACCGTGACGGTTGGCGGGTTCTGCGGCCCGTCGAAAACGCGAAAAACCTGCTTATTTGTTTTGCCCGTTTCCTATAGTTGATTGGTCCAGAGCGATCGCGATCGGTCGGCCACGCGAATCGGGTGCGGGATCTCCCACCTCAGACGACTGGAGGAGGGGTACTCCGTCCGGAACGATATCGAATCCGGCTGAAAAACAGGGAACGGGAAGCATCGGTTCTGGTATAGCGGGCGACAGACAACAGCTCATCTGGCAATAGGGAGAAAAACCTTTTACAGTGTGGGTTTTAGAATCGGTCGCCGTCCCGACCGTCCGGGCGGTTGCTATATCTGAGTCCCCCAGAACCGAAATCCAGATCCATTGACAGCGATTTGGGAAAGCGATTACGATTTGCAGGTTTACCTTCCCCCCATTTACTCATTTTCAGGGACGATTATCGACAGACTATGCAAACTTTCTTGCGAATTTGGTTGGGACAAATTATCTCCGTCGTCGGCACATACATCACCGATTTTGCCCTCGGCGTGTGGGCCTATCAAACGACAGGTTCGCTGACCCTGTTTGCCCTCATCCTCGTGCTGACTTACCTGCCCAATTTGCTCATTTCGCCCTTCGCGGGGGTTTTGGTCGATCGCTGGAACCGGCGGTGGGTAATGCTGGTGGCCGATTCCGTCACGGGGGTGACGGCGATCGCGATGATGATGTTGGTATCCACCGGAAATCTGGAAATTTGGCATATCTATTTGGGGGTGAGTATCAGTTCGGTTTCCAACGCCTTCCACATCCCCGCCTACATTTCCGCCATCGCCCAAGTCGTCCCCAAACAGCACCTCGGGCGGGCCAACGGCATGGTGCAGATCTCCCGGGCGATGGCCCGGATTTTGGGTCCGACCATCGCCGGATTTTTGATTGAGGCCGTCCAATTGCAGGGGGTGTTGTTGTTCGACTTCGCCACCTATGTTTTGGCCACGATCGCCCTCCTCAGCGTCCGCATCCCCGACCCCGAACCCGTCGAACAACGCGATCGCAAGACGGTCAACCTTGATCGCATCTGGGATGAAATCAGTTCGGGGTGGGATTACGTCGCGGCCCGGCCGGGACTGTTGGGGTTGATGATCTTTTTCGGAGTCACCTACCTGACAGAGGGGATGATCCAGGTGTTATTCTGGCCGATCATCCTCAATTTTGCGTCGAGTTCAGATTTGGGAATTGTCCTATCTATCAGCGGTTGCGGGATGCTGTTTGGGAGCTTATTTGTGAGCGCCTGGGGCGGTTTGAAGCGTCAGGTTCACGGCATCCTCTTTTTCGTGAGTTTGCAGGGACTCTGTTTGTGTCTGGGGGGATTTCAACCCACCCTATTTTTAGCAGCGATCGGGGGATTCGGCTATCTCTTTTCGCAGCCGATCATTGTCAGCAGCAACCAGACGATTTGGCAGTGTAAGGTTCCCACCTATTTACAGGGGCGGGTATTTGCGCTACAGGGGTTGTTAGAAAAATCTCTATTGGTGATCACGCAGTTAAGTGTCGGTCCCCTGGTCGATCGCTTCTTTGAACCGATGATGATGCCGGGCGGGTTCCTCGCGGAGACGATCGGACAAGTGATCGGATCGGGACCCGGGCGGGGAAGTGCCCTGCTATTATGTGGGGTGGGAATCCTAAATATCACCGCCGCATTGATCGCCTACCGCACCCCCCGCCTGCGCCGGGTAGAAACCGAAGTTCCCGACGCGATCGCCCCCACGGCTAACGTGGTTTCCAGCTAAAATCAATTGTATTTCTCGATTGTTTTAAGAAGACCGGTCACTCGATTGGGATGATCGGCGATCGCACGCACTGCCGCCAAGAAACCGGATTTCTGCCGAGATCTCGGGTTGCCACCCAAAATTCCCGTAGAAACCCGGTTTCTGAAAACCGCCTAATTCTTCTTCCACCACCGTCTCACCAGCTTTTCAAATTCGATCCAGACGAAAATCAGGATGCTGAATCCGAAACAGATGCCCAACTCTCCCCAACTCAACAATTGGGTGCCGAAGAACTCCCGCATCGGCGTGACGTAAATTAGCATCAATTGCAATAGAGTCGTGATGCTCACCGCCGCCAGCAAATAGGGGTTGGAAAAGGGGTTCATTTCCACCGCCAGACGGGTACTCGATCGCACCGCCCAGGCGTGACCCATCTGGGCTAGACAGAGGGTGGTGAAGACCATCGTTTTCCACCGTTCCGGGTCGCCGGATTGCTGGGTAAAACCGTGGGCCCACACCATCAAAATAATCGTGATAAAGGCGAAGATCAGCCCGATCCGCACCATGTAAAAACCCAGCCCCCGGGCGAAGATGCTCTCGCGGGGATTGTAGGGCGATCGCTGCATGACTTGGGGTTGGGCGGGTTCCATCGCCAACGCCAAAGCCGGCAAACCGTCCGTGACCAAATTCATCCACAGAATTTGCAAGGGCGTCAGGGGAACCGCCCCCAACCCGATCAGGGGAGCGGAGCCCACCGTCAGCACTTCCCCGATATTGCTGCCGAGGATATATTTGATAAACCGGCGGATGTTGCCGTAGACGACCCGCCCTTCCTCCGTAGCCGCGACGATAGTGGCGAAGTTGTCGTCGAGGAGGATCATATCGCTGGCCTCCTTGCTGACATCGGTTCCCGTGAGTCCCATCGCGATGCCGATGTCCGCCTGTTTGAGGGCCGGGGCGTCGTTCACGCCGTCCCCCGTCATCGCCACGAATTCCCCTTGACTTTGCAGGGCGCGGACGATCCGCAGTTTGTGTTCCGGGGTGACGCGGGCGTAGACGCTCACCCGGGACACTTGCGCTTCGAGTTCCCCCTGGCTGAGGCGCTGGATGTCTTTGCCCGTCAAAGAGATTTCGTCAGCATTGGCGATTCCGAGATCTCGGGCGATCGCCAATGCCGTGAGTTGGTGGTCGCCGGTGATCATCACGGGGCGAATCCCCGCTTCCCGACAGCGATCAACGGCCTCCCGGACTTCCGGGCGGGGGGCATCCAACATCGCCACCAACCCCAGCCACACCAGGTCCCGTTCGATATCGCTCTCCATGCCGGCGCTGGGAATATCGCTGAGGGGTTTGTAGGCCAGGGCGATCACCCGCAGGCCTTCGGCGGCCATGCGATCGCTCTGGTCGAGGATGTGCTGGCGGTGTTTGGGTTTGAGGGCGATCGCCTGACTGGGTTCCGGAAATCCCGTCCGCTCCCAAAACGTCCCGTAGGATTCGGTGTTGACGTAAATCTGGGAGCAGCGCTTCAAAATCGTCTCCGGCGACCCCTTTACGAACATCTGAAAGCGGGTGGCGGGCAGTTCGATCGCCACCGTCCCGGCTTCGCAGATGACGCTCATGCGCTTGCGTTCGGAGGAAAAGGCAAATTCGGCCATCCGCGGCATCCGCTGTGCCCAAATCTCTTTGAAAATCTCCAATTTTCCAGCCAGGGACAGCAGCGCCCCCTCGGTGGAGTCGCCCAAAATCGTCCACTCGCTTTTTTTCTCCTGGAGTCGGGCGTCGTTGCAGAGGACTCCGGCGATCAGTAGGGGTTTGAGTTCCGACCAGTGTTCCCCCTTGATGGGGGCGTAGGAGACGCGATCGCCCTCCGACTGTTTCCGATACAGGAAGTCCCCCCAGGGTGCGTACCCTTCTCCCGTGACTTGGAAGCTGTGGTTGAGGGTTTCCACCCGCTTCACGACCATTTTGTTTTGGGTGAGGGTGCCGGTCTTGTCGGAGCAAATTGTCGTCACAGACCCGAGGGTTTCCACGGCGGGGAGGCGGCGGATCAGGGCGGCGCGCCGCACCATGCGCTGGGTGCCGATCGCCAGGGTGACGGTGACGACGGCGGGCAACCCTTCGGGAACCACGGCTACGGCCATGCTCAGGGACACTTCCAGCAGGTGTTCAAACTGTTCAAACCCCGCCCGCAAGATGCCACCGGCTACGACGACTGCCACCAGGGCTAAGGACCCGCTCACCAACACCTGGGCCAGTTGCCCCATCCGCTGCTGCAGGGGGGTGTCTTCGGTTTGGACGGACTGCAACATCCCGGCGATGCGCCCGAGTTCCGTGTTCATGCCGGTTTCGGTGACGATGACCTGGCCGCGGCCGTGGACGACTTCGGTTCCCTGGAAGACCAAATTGATGCGATCGCCGAGGGCCGCATCTTCGGGCAGAGTGACGTCGGTCCGCTTGCTGACGCTTTCGGCTTCTCCGGTGAGGGCCGACTCCCGCACCTGGAGGTTTTGAACCTCGATCAGGCGCCCGTCGGCGGCGATCTGGACTCCGGCCTCCACGAACATCACGTCGCCGGGGACGAGTTCTTTGGCCGCGACTTCCAGGATTTTGCCCTCCCGCAGCACCCGCACTTTCGGGGAGGAGAGGCGCTTCAGGGCGGCGAGGGCCTGTTCCGCCCGACTTTCTTGGACGTAGCCGAGGATGCCGTTGAGGATGACGATCGCGAAAATGGCGATCGCGTCTTTGGGAAAGGTGGCGCTCCGCAGGTCCAAAATTGCCGACACTACCGCCACGCCGATCAGCATCAACAGCATGACGTTGGTAAATTGATCCCAAAGAATTTCTAAGGAACTGCGGCCGCCGGTTTCTTGCAGTTCGTTTAATCCGTACTGTTGCTGTTGTGTTTCGACTTGGGAGTTCCGCAGCCCGCGATCGGGATCGACTCCCACCAGTTCGACGGTTTGCCGGACCGAACAGGCGTGCCAAGCTCGGGTCTGCGTGGGTTCGGCCGGCGGGGATTTCGGTAACGTTGTTGGAAATGACATCGCTTAAAATCTCTCGGGTTCAGTACAGTAACCGGGCGGATCGATCGCCCGCAGGATGAGATTTGGGGAGCGAAAATAGCCGTTTTTAGGGGTAATATATTTAGGAAAAACGGCATTTTATGAAGACTTTTTTTGATAAAATAACCGGGAAATTTAGCTGGCAAAATGAGGGAATTGATTTTTTTTTTAATTTCCGGTTCTCAATTTTTCGAGATTCCCCTTTCGCCCCAATGATGGGTAACTTCAGTCTGAAAATTAAAAAAAAATCCGAGCAATTGATACCCGACGAGGCGACAGTCGGTTATCTTTCCCGATATCTTTATTGATGTGGTTTATCGGGCTCTGGGAATCGGTTCTTGATGATTGGTATGGCTTTTTAATCATTGGCCGGAGTTTAAAGGTGAGAAATTGAAAAGTTTTTCGGATTCAGATAACCCTTTTCAGAGGATGCCGGACGATCGCGAATGGGGTAGCTCTGACGATGCCATATTGCCGCCGTCAACTCCGCCGAACGTCCGTCGTTTTGATGTTGAAATGGGAGAGATTGGTAGCCGTGGAAACCCGCAGTTCGGACGGGAAAGGGGAGAATTGAGAAGGTCTGCGATCGCAAACCCCCGGATTCCCTCCCCCGAGCCAGTTGGAAAACCACCGAGGAAAGATGCAGCCGGAAGCCTGCCCTTACTTTTAATTGTATAAAACCCGAGAATCAGTCGGGGCATATTTTAGGAAAATCTACATATTTTGAATTTAAAAAACTTTACAAAAAAAACGGAAGTGTGCCGATTCAGTCAAGTATATTCATAATTTGTAATATATAGCAATGGGGAGTCATTTGAAAATCTTCTCGCCCCCAAACCCCCAATCCTGGGGGCTTTGATCCGATCAAATGTTCACCCATCATTTCACACGGCTATATAGCCCTGCGCGATCGTCCGTTTACCGTTTCCTTCGGAGGACAAGCCTCAAAACCCTTATTCCCGGGGAATTTTTCATCCCTACACCCCTCGATGAGGCGCTATAACCATCGGCTCTCAGGGGTCGGCAATCAGCCGAGCTCGGACCTCCCACGGGGGGGATTTCGAGGGATTTCGGGCGGTTCCGACTGTTCTGGCGGTTTCCATCAAGCGGGTGTCGGCCCCTTCCCGCCGTTCCCGAAGTGGGGGAAACCCGAACCTCGCAGTCCGCCCCCGAAAACGTGCTATCCTGTTCAATAAGATGGGCAATAAGTGTTGCCAAATTGTGCCACCCGGGAAAAATGTCGGAAGGGCGAACTTCGGGTTCCAGACACACTCAAAATTCCGGGAAATTGACCGACTTCGGAATCCGATTCGCAAAGCGCACCGATCGCGATCGCCCTCAATTTGAATAAGTTGAGATGTGTGGCGTTAAAGTGGGGAACGAGGACGACAGCCGATTTGGGGACTCAACAAGCGATGTTACAACCGATCGAAACGTTCCATTTGTGGGAAAATCAATTTAAAATTTATCAAATTTTGGGAAACTATCGGATCGCCAGCAACAGCGATCGCGGCGATTTCCTGCACCGAAAATCCTTCTCCGACCCCGAAGCCTGCATCCTCCGGGCGTGGTTGGAACTGAGCGATCGCCGGGAAGATCCTTTCCCCCCAGCCGAATGGCTGCCGCTGTGCAACGATATCGCCCGGGGCGAACTCTACCGCCGCTGGCTGCTCTTACCCCACGCCACCGACGGCTACCGTTGGATCGCTTACCACCTCCCCACCCACTTCCAGCTTACCGCCAAAGGGCGATCGCACCTCCACCGCCAGATCGATCGCCTCGCCGCCATCAAACTCCCTTCCCAGAAGTCTTTGAGCGGTGTTGGGGCGTGAGGAGGAGCAGGGGAAGTGGCGGAAGCGGCGGAAGCGGGTTGAACATCCGGATCGCTTGGGAATCCATTCCCCGAGGGCGCAAGCCAGGGGTCCCTACCAGCCAAAATCATATTCAGATGATTGGGGAGTTTGTACGGATCTGAAATAAACTTGCCTCCTCTGCCGCCCGACTCCCTACTCCCGACTCCCTAATACCGACTCCCGACTCCCAGCGCTATAATAGCTGGCGATAATCGCCACCATCAGCCACCAGAGGGTATTGATTTGGGGGCGATACCAGACCGTATCAACCAAGCCGTGGGCCAACATTCCCGCCATGACAGCGATCGCCGCGATCAGCCAGAAACCCTGGGGGTTGTTCCACTCCCGCAACCATCGCAGTTGCACCCATCCCTGGTTGAACGTCACCAGCAACAGCCACAGAAACGCCGCAAACCCCACCACACCCGTTTCCACCATCACTTCCAGCAAAACGGAATAGGCACTCAAAGCCGAATAGCGGGGGCGCATATAGAGGGGATAGACCTTGTTGAAGGCATCGTTACCCGGCCCAATGCCGAGTAGCGGGCGATCGCGGATCATTTCGATCACCGCCGCCCAGACGTTGAGGCGGAAATTGTTGCTGCTGTCGGACCGTCCCGCGAAAATACTCGCCACGCGATCGCGCAACGGCGGGACCGTCATCACCGCCACCGCCAGCAACACCGCCAAACCTCCCGCACCGGCGGGAACCGCCCATTTCTGCCAAAACGGGGAAAAATACTGACTCATCCAATACAGCAGCAGAATCGCGAACGCCAACATCAGGGCGACAAATCCGATCCACCCACCGCGGCTGAACGTCAGCACCAGACAGGCAGAATTGAGAACCGTCATGGTAATCGCCAGCAACTTCGGCATCAGCCCCCGCCAAGCGAAAATCGCCCCCAAACTCAGGCCCACCGCCGGAATGAGATAACCCGCCAACAGGTTGGGATTGCCCAAATAGCTGTAAATGCGCGTCAAGTCCGCCTGGGCGGAAGTGGGATCGACCCAGGTCGCCAGGGCCTCCACCCCGAAAAACCACTGTCGCAGGCCGTAGACGCTGACAATTAGGGCGATGTGCAGGTAAAACGTGATGAACAGCGATCGCAGACGGGGCGATCGCAACACCCGCGCCATCAAAAAAAATAGCAGCAAATACAGCGTCAACTTCACCCAACCGCCGAACGCCGCTTCCTTCACCGGGGAGAGGGCCGTGGCGGCGGTGGCAATTCCCCAATAGAGTAAAACCAGCAGGTGAATGGGGGTAAACGCCACTTCCGAGGGGTCGTCGCTGAGGGTGAGGATCACCCAAAATCCGGCGCAGGCGATCAGCAACACCCCGATCAAAGCCGTCCCCACGAAGGGCGCCAGGCCAAAAATCAGCGCCACCAATATCATCCCCAACGGTTCGCCCCACTCCAGCAGCCAACTCCCCCGCCGCCACGATCGCAAACTGCCGCCGATGCGATACAGGAAACTGCCACCCCGCCATCGGTGGGGGGAAAAGTGGGTGAGGGTGAACTGCTGCCAAATTGTCGCTGGGCTGGTCATGGGCGGATAAAATTTTAGGTTCTGCGATTGTAGATTCTAGCGCGGGGACAGCTCAAGGGGGGGGCTGATGTCGGAAAGGGTGAGGGGAAATGGGGTCGCCTCGGCAACATCCGCTTTGAGGAGATCGGTTGCCATTGGGTTAACAATAAATTAACGATAGGTTAAACTGAGGTCATTTCGCCCCCAGGATATGGGTCGGCGCGCATTACTGGACTCCAATTCTGGGGGCTTTGATGCGATGAAACCCGGTTTATAAATCACAAGAATTTAACATTTCCTTACGCACAAACCTGAGCTCAGGTGGTATCATTTTAAAAAATATAAAAAAAGCTCGCTGCGATCGCAAAAAGGGTAAAATGAAAACAGGGCAAAGGGTAAAAGGGAAAAAGCGCTAAGGGCGAAGAGTCTCCGGGGGCCGACAGGAGACGCGAAAACCGAGGTCGTTGACGAGGAAGTCCGGGACGTACCTGCCGCGGAAGGCACAACGGCAGTATACAGGATTGCTGTTCCACGAACCGCCGCGAAGCACTCGTCTTTCTTTTGCGTTCAACAAGTTAACTAAATTATCAACATAGTTATCGTAGATATTTTTACCATCCCAAACTCGACCCTCCGATGGCGCACCATTGTAATTCTCATGCCAGGGGTCGGCGCACCACTCCCTAACATTCCCGTGGATGTCGTACAAACCAAAAGCGTTGGCGTGTTGGAAATAACCGACGGGGGTCGTTTTTTTGCGGAAGACTCCCTTAGCTCCGGAGCCGTAAGTGTAATTGCCATCGTAGTTGGCGAGGTCGGTGGTTAGGGTTTCACCGACATGAAACGGGGTGGTGGTTCCGGCTCGGGCCGCATATTCCCACTCAGCTTCACTAGGCAATCGGTAGGGTTTGCCGATTTTTTTCGAGAGGCGGGCGCACCACTCAATGGCATCATACCATGAAACTTTTTCAACGGGAAGATTTAATCCTTTAAAATTTGACGGGTCGGGTTTGAGGTCCCGTCGGAGTTTTGGGAAGCCTGCCACTTGTCGCCATTGTTCCTGGGTGACGGGATATTTCCCCATCAGGAAAGGTTGCACCGTGACTCGATGTTGGGGTTTTTCCCAATCATACCCTTCATTACTCGGTGAACCCATCAAAAAGGTTCCCCCCGGAATTAATACCATTTCCAGAGTGACTCCATTCCCCAAATCTTCGATAACACATTCGGCTTGTCCGCGACGGCGACTGATTTTCCGGCCGGTTAATAATCCTAAAAATCCTTTTTCTTCCAAAGTGTCAATTTCAAATTTAAAGGTCTGGGTTTTGATCTGCACGGGAACTTTGATTGGAGGTTGAGATTGAACCGTGCCCGACGAGGGCTGTAAATCTGCCAAAACTTCCGCCACGGACTGATAGCGTTTTTTATATGTTTCTACCAAACGGTCTAATATTTTGCCGAAAGGGTCACTGACCGGGTTTCCGTTCAAATAATCTCGCCACACCCATTCTGTTTCCAGGGGGTCATACAAATCACTGGGGCTAGTTTGGGTTAACAAATGCAAACAAGTAACCCCCAAACTATATAAATCGCTGGCATATTTGGGTTTTCCCATCGCCTGTTCCGGGGCACAGTATTCAGCCGAACCGATAATGGTTCCGGTGACGCTGAGGGACGTGCGTGGCACCTGTTTAGCCGCACCGAAATCGACCAAAACCAATTTTTTATCGCTTTTTCGTCTGATGATATTTTCCGGTTTGATATCTCGGTGGATGACATTGCGACGGTGGACGAAATCCAAAACGGTCAATAAATCTTTTAACAGTGACCGGATTTGATTTTCGGTGAACGCGCCATTATTTTCCAATTCTTGTTGCAGGGTTTCCCCGTCGATAAATTCTTGGACCAAATATTGCCGGTTGTCGGCGGTGAAATAGGCCAAAAGTTCGGGGATTTGGGAATGTTTGCCGAGTTCTTCCAGGCGCCGGGCCTCCTGGTCGAACAGTTCGGCGGCTTTTTGTAGTGTAGCGGTTCCCTGCGCCTGTGGGAGAAACTGCTTGATGACGCAGGGGGGTTGGGAGGGTTTGCAGTCATCGACGGCGAGGAAAGTGCGTCCGAAGCCACCCTGTCCGAGGATGCGTTTGGCCCGGTAGCGTTCGAGGAGTCGCAGCTTACTGCCGCATTTCTGGCAAAACTGGGAATCGTCGGGGTTGCCGTGGAGACAGTCGGGGTTGAGACACTGACTCATGATGGAGGATGGATACTGATACCTGATTCTGATTTTAGGTCAAAAGCGGGTTATTTTGAAAAAAAATCCTATCCCCAAGAAACCGGGTTTCTACTTCCCACCGATATCCCCAAGAAACGGGTTTCTACTTCCCCACAGACACCGATCGCATCAATTTGACAAACAAATATTGCATTTAACCGCCATAGAACGGATGATAAGTAGGGGTGCAAGCTTTGCCCCTCCCAAAAATCCAGTTGTCCCAATCATCGAAATGAAGTTTACGGGTTAGGCCAGGAATTCAAAACTTTAATTCGACAGCAAAAAACGGGCAATATTGTCACGGTGACGGTGGAACCTGCGGTCGATGTGAACGGTTCCAAGCCGTTTGCGGGGGTGGCGATCGCGCGATCGAGCGTTGTGGATTTAATTGTAGATGGAATGGGGGCGCGATCGCTCACTTTCAACAATCAGGAATTGACCGAATATTCCGATTTAAAAGAATTTGAAAATGCCGAAAGTGGCTGGATTTCGATGGGAAACAATCACATCCGCGCCAAGTCTGGTAAAATGGATGTTGAGGCTCAAAAAATATTCGTCTTCGATTTGAAACCGGCGGCAGCGACAACTTCGGTTAATTTTGTCTGCGACAATGCAAAGACAGATTAGGGAGAGAAGATTTATGTGATGGGAAATATCCCGGCGTTGGGGGATAGCGATCCGGAACGGGCGATCGCACTTTATCCCAGTATCGATTATGAGTATATAACCAACCCACCCCCGGTGAAAGTTGCCGATCCCATTGGGCCGGACGCGCCGATTGGGACGGGGGTGGTGGCGAACCTGCCGCCGAATACGACATTTGACCCTTGTCAATTCTTCCCCCCACTCCCAACTCCCGCCCTTCCAGACGTTTCAGTAAATTGTCGGAATTTGATATCAATTTCGGAGCGGTTTCAAGTTTCCGA
The DNA here is from genome assembly GCA_050045915.1 of Limnospira sp. Lineage (GTDB taxonomy): Bacteria > Cyanobacteriota > Cyanobacteriia > Cyanobacteriales > Microcoleaceae > Limnospira. Next base: position 5,947 of record JBNGCR010000002.1, on the reverse strand, counting down.
ACGAAGGCACGGGGTGACGCAGAAAATTATAACTCAATTGGGGGAATTTTTAAAATCAATGCGATCGCCTCGGATCGGAACTTCTTGTTAAAAATAGTAAAGATATCCGCGAAACGCAGATAAATTGGCGGACAATATGAGTTGGGAAGCCCGGTTTTAAATGTCGAAGTGAGTCCCACTCAGCTCCGACAACTGCCGTGAAGGGAATCCCAGATACCGTTGTTAATTTACCCGAAAAAGCGGGTAGGGGGTCATCTTATGGTGCAAGCTATTCCCAAAGTCACCGTCAAGTATTCGATCGCAGTCATTCAAGATGAAGCCCGCCATTTGGTTGAAAAGGGACTGATCGATCGCCACCAACCGATCTACACGATCTGCCAGTATATCCCCGCCCGGGAGTGGGATTGGGTCGAATGCGAGTTGGAGCGGAATGATTTTCTACTCAGAGATCGGGTGATCGATCTGTTGGGCCGCGAAGATTGGACGGAGGACTAAAATTAGATCCCCGCCGAGTCCGAAGCTTCCCATCAGAATCTCCAATGGGGCGGCGGGGCTGTCGGTGGACCCGAGCCACAGCGAGCTGACAACCCGTCGCTTCAACGGGGCGGGTGACGGTGTTGCCGTCGAAAACCCGGATGGGGTCGAGGATGCGGAAATTGTAATCCGGGCTGGCGGCTGTCTTTCCCCAGGTGACGTTGACAACGGCCTGGTGGTCTTGGGGTCGCAACGTCAATTTTCCCATCGGTGCCTCATATTCCAAGCCTTTGAGGGCATCGATCACGGCATTAGAGTCCGTGGAACCGGCATTGTTGGTAGCGATCGCCAACAGTTGCACGCCGACGTAAGCATTTTGGGCATTGTAGCTGGGATAGGTATTGTAGCGATCGCGGAACCGCCGCACGAATTCGCGATTGATCCGAGTGTCCGGGGTTTGCCACCAGTAGCGGCTCCCCACCCACTGGCCGAGGGGCATCTGCGTCCCCAGAGCCTCCAACACCTCCATCGCGGCACCGAGTTCCATAAACACCGGGAAGCGATCGAATAAACGCAAATTCGCCGCCTGCCGGACAAACGTCACCAGGTCACTCCCCCACAAACTGCACCAGATGGCCTCGGCACCCGACTCCTGAAGCATCCGAATCAAATTGTTGTAATTTCCAGTTCCCAAAGGGGAAAAAGCCGTTTTCTCCAAAAATTTTACCCCTTCCCGCCGCGCCTGCAACCCCTGGCGAAACCCGTCCCAACTCTGGTGTCCGAAGGTATAGTCGGGGCCGATGGTCGTCCACTTTTGATAGCCCTCCCCTGCCGCCACTTCCGCCCCCGCCGTCGAGTTTTGGAAACTGTTGACGCTGCAGCGGAACACCGAGCGGTTGCAGAACTTGCCGGTCATTTCAGCACTCGCCGCGTGAGTCACCATCAGAACCCGCTCCAATTCCGGGATCGTGGGAACGAGAATTTCTCCATGACTCGAATGGTCGATTCCCAACAGAAAATTGACATTATCCCGAAGCACCAGCCGCCGTGCGGTTTGGATGGTATCCCGTTCATCGGCAAAGATAACCGCGATGGACTGTCCGTTCACCCCCCCCGCCCGGTTGATCTCCTCCAAAGCCAGGTTGACCCCGTCCCGGGCTGATTTCCCATAAGCGGCCAACTCTCCCTCCAGAAGATACATCGCCCCAATTTTGATCGGTTGTCGGGTATCGACCAAATTCTCGGCCTGACAGGCCGCCAGGATACCGAGGGCTGAACAACCCAACTGTTTGAGGAAGATGCGTCTAGAAGTAGACATCTCACGGCAGATCATATTTAATGAGACGCTCGATGGATCGACGACCGGGCTTTTTTATAGCAGGCAACAGGCAATCGGCAACAGGCAATAGAGAAAAAAAACACCCACTGTCTGAGTTTCAAAGTGGTTCGATGTCCGAACGACCCTGGCAACTGCTATATCTTGACGCGATCGAGTTAAAAAGTCACGGGGATCGATCGATTCTGGCCGTCGAAGGCGGAGAAAATCAATCGTCGGGAGCGTTCAACTTGGAGGGGGGGCGATCGCTGCTCCAGGCCCACCAAACGCACCCACACTCGCACTCGTAGAATTCCTGCCACCGGCGGCGGTTGTCATCCCCGTAGACGGGCGACCGGCGGTTGATCCACACTCGTTTAGCCTGCAAACTGCTGGCCGAACATTGGGGACAGCAAAATTCAAAGGCGTGAACCGCATCGGCAGTCCAATCGGGCGGCGTGGGTACAAAAGCATCCATACGGGCAACAGTCAGACAGTTTTGTGCCTATTGTAGAGTTTATCGGGTCGGACGGACATTTGAGTTCGACCGATGCGGGCGATCGCTTCATTTTTGGCGGGTTCTGTGTCCCGGGAGGCTCCCCCCGCCGGCGATCGAATTTGTTTGTGAAAAATACTTGTGTCAAAACCCGATATGAGGCAATATTCCTTCAGACCGCCAATTTGTCGGCGACAACTGCATCTATTTCAATTTGCTAAAGGTGGGAAGCGCCGAACTGACGGCGGAACTGTAACCCGAGACGGTTTTCGGAAGGGTCAGCACCCCCGGCTGAAGCACGGGGGCTTCGTGCCCTCCCCTTCAGGTGATTGAGTTCGCGCCTCAATATCCGGTCGGGAGTCTGTCGGGTACATGAGTGGCGATACCGCCCGACAGGTTTCTGTTTTCGATATCGATGGTCAGCGACTCAGACCATTCACAACCCAGAAAGTCTCGTTGATAGCGAGAAACACGCTTATTGCTGCTGGTTTCGGGGGCATCGTTGGCGCAGTCTGCGCGGAGCGCATACCCCACTCAACCAGCGCTCCTGTCCCTCCCTCACCTGTACCGAGGTGGGGGTTTCTCGGAGATGATTTGATGAATCCACTCCTCAATTTAATTTCCTTGCTCGGAATCGCCGGTTTGTGCGTCGTCGCTTGGTTGGGTTCGGAAAATCGGCGCGTCATTCCCTGGAAAACGATCTTTTGGGGAATCGGTTTGCAGATGGCGATCGGGCTGATCGTGTTCGGGTTCGGCAGCCAACTCGTGGAGGGACTCAGCAGCCTCCTCAACGCCATTCTAGACGCCTCCGAAGCCGGAGCCCGATTTTTATTTGGCGGGCCGCAGTCGATTTTGGTCGCCGAGCCGAACTTCGGCGCCGGACCCGGACCAGCCGGCCGCTGGATCGCCCGGGCGGTGGGGACTCCCTTCGTTGCCGTCCCGGGCGATCGCATCGGATCGGACAACCTCAACCCCGGTTTCGCCTACATCCTGGCCTTCCGCGCCCTGCCCCAGGTGATCTTCTTCGCCGGCTTGGTGAGTTTGCTCTACCGGCTCCACATCATCCAACCCGTCGTGCAGGTATTTGCCCGGATCTTCCAAAAAACGATGCAGATCAGCGGAGCCGAATCCCTCTCGGGGGCGGCTAATATCTTTGTCGGCATCGAATCCGCGATCGCCGTCAAACCCTATCTGCTGGACATGACCCGCAGCGAACTCTGCGCCATTTTGGCCAGTTGTTTCGGCTCCATCGCCTCTTCGGTGCTGGCCCTGTACGCCGGATTCCTGCGCCCCACTTTCCCCAACATCACCGGACACCTGGTTTCCGCCTCCCTGATGACCATCCCCGCCTGTTTCGTCCTCTCGAAACTGCTGATCCCGGAAACCGAAACACCGAAAACGATGGGCCGCGTCCCGGAAGAGCCGGAGCCAGACCGGGCGACCCTCCCCAACCCGGTGGACAGCCTGATCGGCGGGGCTTTGGACGGGGTGAAAATGGCCGTGGGCATCGCGGCGGCCCTGATCGCTATTTTGGGCATGGTGGCTTTGATCAACCTGGCCTTCGCGACGCTGGCCGGACTCTCGACGAGCAATTTCTTCTTACTTCGCTGGACTGGCAATATTTTTAGCGTCATCACCCTCCAAAACATTTTGGGAGCCGTATTCCTCCCGCTGACCTTTTTGACGGGGGTTTCCCTGGAGTGGCAAGAACTCTGGCAGGCTTCCGTCCTGATCGGGCGTCGGCTACTGGAAACGAACGTCCCCCCCTACCAAGCCCTGGCCCGACTCAACGCCGCCGGGGAAATCAGCGATCGCGCCATGTTGATCGTCAGCTACGTCCTGTGCGGGTTCACCCACTTTGCCTCCTACGGCATTTTCGTCGGGGGCCTGTCTTCCCTGATCCCCACCCGGCGATCGGAAGTCGCCTCCCTTGGCTTTACGGCCCTCTGGGCGGGGACGTTGGCGACGCTGATGACGGGGTGCATTGCGGGACTGTTCGATTTCGGCAACCCGGCGATCTTGGGGAAATAATTAACAATTAATAATTAACAATTAATAATTAATAATTTTTTCCCTACTCTGGTGAAGGGCGATGGTAACTGCACGAATGATGGAGAGGTTTGACAAATGGTGAAATGGAAACGGCTCGGGGCGATCGGATTGGGGATGTTGACGGCTTTCTTGCTTTTGATTTTCGGCCGGTGGGGCGATGGCGTTACCGCGGCTAATTTTGGGGGGAATTTCGCGATCGCCCAGGAGGCTACCCCCTCCCCGGCAGCTTCTCCGAGTCCGACGGCATCCCCTTCTCCCTCCCCGTCTCCCTCGCCGACTCCCCAAGCTTCTCCTACCCCGAAACCCGCGCCTCCGCCGGAACCGGAACCTTCCGTCGAACCCCTGCCCCTGAGCGGCAGCGCGTACCAAGATCCCCGGGGTCAGTTCGAGGTGGGGATTCTCCAGGATTATAATGTCGGCTTCGCGGGCAATTCTCCCCTGATCGAATCGCCGGACGGGAATTTGGCCTATACCGTGGTGGCGAGGGCCCGGGAGAGCGATCGCGCCCTGCCGGATTCGAGTTTGGCCCAGATCGCGATCGAAACCTTTGAACGGGGGGAAGGGTTCGACCCGGGAACCTATCAATCGGTCAATACCGGAGAAATTCGGATGCCGTGGACGGGGAGTTTGAAAATCGGAGCCAACACCCAGCCCATCACCGGATCGATCCTCGTCCGCCAAGTGGGCGATCGCATCCTGATATTATTGGTTTCGGCGACACAAGCCGGGGCGGAAAATATCGATGCCGCGATCGCGGCTTTATCCGACACCCTGCAACCCCTTTGAAAAATGGCGCTTGGGGGGCACAGGGGCACAGGAAGCGACCGGAGGCGACCGGAGGAAAATCCGATCAGGGTTCTTCTTCGGCTCCCTGTTCCCCCAACCCCCCCACCCAGCCCCCAGCGTTAGACTTTTGACTTTTGACTTTTGACTTTTAAAAGTGGCTATCAATCCGGACAGCGAAATTCGTCACCTGTTAGACTTAATGCCCGCCTCGGGTCGGATGATGGCCCGACTCGGCGGCGACCCCCGCCAGTCGGCGGTCATCGAGACTCCGTTTCCCCTGCCCTGGAAACCGACCCGCCCGATCTCGATCAATTTCCAGTTGTGGGAGCAATTGTCCAGACAACAGCGGGATTTATTACTATTGCGGACCGTCAGTTGGGCCTGCAACGTGCGGTGGTTCAAACCCGACCTGAATCAGGGGATGGTGGTCGCCGGACTGGTGGGGGCAGGGGTGGAATTCGCCCAACAAGACCCCGTGGGGATCGTCCTGGCTGGGGGATTGGCTGCGATCGGTTTGCGCCGCATCTGGCAGTCGAACCGCCGCTCTGAGGTGGAGTTGGAGGCCGACGAGACGGCGGTGCGGGTGGCGACCCGGCGGGGCTACACCGAGGCGGAAGCGGCCCGGGCTCTGGCTGAAGCGATCGCGGCTGCGGCTCAACTGGAGGGGCGCTCCGGCTTGAATTTCATGGAACTGGTGCGGTGTCAGAACCTCAAAGCGATCGCCAAACAGTCCCCGGAAGGCGTCCCCGACCGCCTGCGACAGGAAAACTAGGGTGTAGGGTGTAGGGTGTAGGGAGAATTGACAATTTATTGCCCTCCTCCGC
>JBNGCR010000001.1:65692-121414 GCA_050045915.1 Limnospira sp. | reverse complement strand
AATGGGGAATGGGGAATGGGGAATGGGGAATGGGGAATGGGGAATGGGGAATAGGGAACATTTCACTTTCCCTACACCCTAAACCCCAATTCTAGGCGATCAATTCCTTGACCTTTTTCATGATGCCGTTGGGGTCGATTCCCTGGTGGGGGAACTGTTCCCACAGGCCGCCGCAGCCTTCCTCGTGGGTGCCGAGATAGGCGAATTTGGGGGTGTATCCGCGTTCGAGGAGCCAGGAACCGAAGCGGCTTCCGAGTCCGGTGCGGCGGTTGAAGGATTCTGTTACCAGGACGAAGGGCGCTTGGCCGACTTTTGCCAGCATCTCTTCATCGATGACGTTGAGGGTGGGTTTGTTGATCAAACCGACGTCGATGCCTTCTTTTTTGAGGCGTTCCACCGCATCTAAGGCGCGGTAGAGGCTGTCGCCGAAGCTGACGATGTAGCCGGCGGTGCCTTCGCGGATGACTTCATCTTTTCCGGGGACGAATTTGTAACCCTCGCCGAAGAAGGGGTTGCCTTCGGAGTCGAGGATGTGGGGGACTTTGGAGCGGGTGGAGAAGATGAACCGCAGTCCGGGATCGAAGAATACCGAGTCAACGCAGGCTTTCATCTGGTTGGCGTCGGCGGGGAAGTAGAGGCGGGTTTCGTAGCCGTCATCGAGGCCGTTGTCGGCGAACATATTGTTCAGGCCGAAGTGGCAGGTGTTGTCGGCCATGTCGTCGATGCCGCTGTGGGAGAAGTGGCAGAGGACGTTGGAGTAGTTGAGCCGCGCCATGGTGATTTCGGAGATGCACATTTCTAGGAAGGCGCTGAAGGTGCCGAAAATACCTTGTTTGCCTTTTTCCATGCCGAAGCCGGCGGCGGCGGAGAAGTTGCCGCGCTCCATGATGCCGGCTTTGATGAAGATTTCGGGGTAGGCGGTGCGGATTTTTTGCAGGCCGCAGGAGCCTTCGAGGTCGCTGTCGATGCAGACGACTTTTTCTTTGCGATCGCTTTCACTCATGGTGCCGAGGACGGAAACGACGGCATCTCCAAAGACGTTGCGGTTTGACCCGAGATCTTCGCTGGACCCCATGAAGGTGTAGTCCGGTTTGGGCTTTTTGATGCCTTTGAGGTAGTCGGCGGCTTCGGTGCGGCCTTTGGCTTCTAAATAGGCGATCGCGGCATCGACGGAAATCACGTCGTGGCCGTGGGGGGACCCTTCGAGGCCGTCAATTCCGACGCACATTTTCCGGCGGTTCACCACGGCAACGGGTCCGGCGGTGTTGATGGCTTCGCAGATGCGGCGGTAGAGGTCGTCGAGATCTTCCCCGTCGCCTTCGAGAATTTTGACGCCTTGGCCGGCGAGGGTTTGGGCGACGGTGTAGCCGGGGATGTATTCGGAGGGGTGTCCGGCGATGGTGACGTCGTTGTCGTCGATGATGAGTTTGACGTTGAGTTGTTGGGAGACGGCGAGGCGGGCGGCTTCGGCGTCGTTTCCTTCTTGTTGGGACCCGTCGGAACCGAGGCAAAATACCGTCTTATCGGGGTTGGCCATCGCGACGCCGTTGACGTAGGGCCACATATGGCCGAGGCGTCCGGAACTGAATTTGACGCCGGGGGTCAGTCCCAATTCGGGGTGTCCGGGGAGTTTGGAGTGGGCGGCGCGGTAGCTGAGGAGTTGCTCGGCGGGCAAGTGACCTTCGAGGACGGACATCATATATTGGGTGGCGACCCGGTGTCCGGCTTCGTCGAAGAAGGTGGGGACGAATTTTTCGGGGCCGCCGCGGAACAGGGCGTCGAGGATCATCACTTCGGGGGCGGTGTCGTAGGGTCCGCCGGTGTGACCGCCGACTCCCCGGGCGGCGCCGGTGGCGGTGAAGAAGACGATCGCATCCCGGAACAGTTGGATGTTGGCTTTGAGGGCGTCTCGCTGTTCGTCGGTGAGGGTGGGTTGGGCCGGATCGAGTTTCAGATGCTGGTAAGCTCCCAGGTCAATGGGGAAGGTCACTTGAGCAACGGTCATGGGTGATGTTCCAAATTAAATATCGAGGTTCAGGCGCAACGGGGGCCGATCGCCCTTTCCGAGGACGATGGCCAATTGCGTTGTTTCAATTGTTTCACATTTCGGCTCAAATTGAACAATCGATTCGCGATTGTTTTGGGGGGGATGGTGAGGCTCGATCCACCACCCCGCCAAGATTTTCGGGATTCGGTGCGATCGCGGCGTCCGGATTGACAAATATCGCTTGATAGAAATATAGTTATTGTTTGAGAAACGCCGGTCGTCCGCAAACCGGCCCTAGCAAAGGAGATCGAATGGCTGCGACTCAATTTCCCCCCCTCCAGATCGGCAAGTACGTCGCCCCCCGTCCCATCATCCAGGGGGGGATGGGAATCCGCATATCGGGGGCGAACCTGGCGGCGGCGGTGGCCGAAGCCGGGGGCATCGGGACGATCTCGGCCGTGGGGTTGGGTTTGAATTCCCCCTATTTCGATCCAGAGGAGCGCAATTTCGGCCGGCGGCGGGCCAATTTCTTCGAGGCGAACCGTCTGGCTCTGATCGACGAAATCAAAAAGGCGCGGGAACTGAGTCCGACGGGGATTTTGGCGATCAATTCGATGGTGGCGGCTCAGGATCACGAGACGTTAGTCCGCACGGCGGCTCAACAGGGGATTAATTTAATTATTTCCGGGGCGGGACTGCCGCTGCACCTCCCCGAGGCGGTGGCGAACTATCCGGATGTGGCGATCGCGCCGATTGTTTCGAGCGTCCGGGCGGCGCGGGTGATTTGCCGCAAGTGGGGGCGACAATATAATCGGTTGCCGGATGCGTTGATTGTGGAGGAACCGCGATCGGCGGGGGGACATTTGGGGGCGAAGGCGGAGCAGTTTGAGGTGCCCGAGTTTCTCCTGCCCTCGGTGATTCCGGAGTTGGTGGCGGTTTTGGAGCGAGAATTTGGGGCGAAGATTCCCGTCGTGGCGGCGGGGGGAATTTGGAGTCGGGAAGATATCGAACGGGTGTTGGCGTTGGGGGCGAGCGGGGTTCAGATGGGGACTCGGTTTATCGCGACGGAGGAATGTGACGCGGATATGCGTTATAAGGAGTTTCATGTCAAAGCGACGCCGGAGGATGTGATGTTGGTGCCCTCGCCGGTGGGTTTGCCGGGGCGGGCGCTGCGGAATCCGTTTGTGGAGAAGGCGATCGCGGGGACGTTGGAGCCGAAAAATCCCTGTCTGGCGAGTTGTTTGCACGCCTGCAGTTATCGCGATCGCGGGGAAAATTATTGTATCCTGCGGGCGCTCGATCGCGCCTCTCGGGGGGATGTGGAGACGGGTTTGGTATTTGCCGGAGAAAATGGTGGCAGGGCGAAAGCGATCGTCCCGGTGGCGAAGTTGATGGCGGAGTTGACGGAGTGCGCGTGAATTTGATAATTTTTCGGTCAGTTTCTTGATTTTTTTTCGTCGAGTCTAATTTTGCCAAGTTGGCAACAGCTCTTAAAACGATCCTGCTATCGTGCGTATTATAACGACTAAAAAAACTTCTTTTTCCAGTCAATATCTGTAGCGCGATGAGGACGAATTGACTCATGTCCGAAAAAAATAAGCGAGAATCCGACTCGAAAGCGGTTCCTTTCTTTGCCCGCTATCTCGAAGGGCAGTTGGAAGACCTGTCGGAGGCGGAAATGAAAGCCGTCGGCGGCCGGAGAGGATTGATAACGACCAAAAAGTATCCCTCCGACAGCGAAGATGGGGTCGGCATCAAACCGATTTGGGGCGATATCCCCGTGAGGCGCAGATATCCCTCCGATCGCGAAGATAGTGGTGTCGGCGATATGCCGGTGACGCTCAAATATCCCTCCGATCACGAAGATAGCGGCGGAGGCGATCTGGTGGTGACGCTCAAATATCCTTCCGATCACGAAGATAGCATCGGATGATGAGGATGAAATGGCCCGCATCGGTGCGAGGACTGAATTTAAAGTCGTCGAATTGTGCCGATTTGTCGTCAAAAAAAATTCGACAACTGCCGGAATATTGCGCCGGTTTAAACATCAAAAAAACGAGATAAATTGTCTGAATTATCCCGATTTAATGTATGATGAATTTCCGGCGCGATGTCGTTTTACTGATCACCCACAGCGGCGATTACTTCACCGTTGACCGCGTATTTGCGGCCCTATCCAAACGGAGTTGCAGACCCTTTCGCCTCGACACCGATCGCTTTCCTGCGGCGATCAAAATTCGAGCCCATTTCGGCAATAACGGGTGCGAAAACTGGTTGGAATACGGCGATATTTCGCTGCGTGCCGAGGAGGTGCGTTCCGTCTGGCTGCGCCGCATCTGGCAACCCAAATTCGGCGAAGAATTGACGCCGGAATTTCAAGTCGCCTGCGCCCGAGAATCCCTGGCAACCTGGGACGGTTTTTGGGACGGTTTGCGAAGTGCCCGTTGGGTGGATGACGTGGAACGCATTCGCGCCGCCGAGAACAAATTGCGGCAGTTGCGGGTTGCCCGGGAGGTGGGATTGACGATTCCCCAAACCCTCGTCACCAACGACCCGGCGGAGGTGCGGACGTTTTTCTACCGGGTCGGTGGAAAGATGGTCGCCAAACTGTTGAAGCCGCTTTCTTACAGCATGAAAGGTTCGCCTTTTTTTCTGTATACCAGTGCGGTGAAGGAGGAAGATTTAGCGGATTTGGAAACGTTGCGCCACTGTCCGATGGTGTTCCAAGAGGAAATCCCCAAGCGCCGGGAACTGCGGGCGGTCTTCGTGGACGGCCGCATTTTTGTGGGGGCATTGGATGCGTCGAAATATGCGGAATCGACGGTGGACTGGCGGTGCGGAACGCCGAAAAATTGCGTCTGGGAAAACCATCGACTGCCCCCGACGATCGCCGAAATCCTCGATCATTTTATGGCGCAATTTTGCCTGAAGTTTGGCGCGTTTGACTTCATCGAAACGCCCTCGGGAGAATTGGTCTTTTTAGAGGTGAATCCTTCGGGAGAATGGGGAATGTTGGAGCGCGATTTGAAACTCCCCATCTCGGACGCGATCGCCGATGCGCTCCTCGCGAACGACCCCGGTTGACATGACAATTTTAATTATTACCCACAGCAAAGATAACGAAAGTATTCCCCGGGTGATGAAGGCGATCGCCGACCGGGGCGAGACGGTGTTTCGGTTCGACACGGATCGATTTCCGACGGAAATTTTATTGGATATTTATTACGGGGAAAATGAGCGCCTGATTTTGGTCGATAATGACCGAAAGGTTGATTTGCAAGATGTCTCCGCCGTGTGGTATCGCCGGATCGCGATCGGGGCGCGAATTCCGACGACAATGGACCGGCAAATGCGGCGGGCATCCGTGCAGGAATCCCGCGTCACCATCCAGGGAATGATTGCCAGCATCCGGGGATTTCACCTCGACCCCGTGCCCAAAATTCGCCGCGCCGAAAACAAACAATTGCAAATACAAGTCGCCCGAGAATTGGGTTTGGAAACGCCGCGGACCCTGACGACGAACAATCCCCAAGCGGTGCAACAATTTGCCGGGGAATGCCCGCAGGGTATGGTGACGAAAATGCTGTCTTCCTTCGCCATCTACGACGAAGAAGGGCAAGAACAGGTGGTTTTTACCAATCCCGTCACCCCGGAAGATCTGGAAAGTTTGGAGGGATTGAATTTCTGTCCCATGACGTTTCAAGAAAAAATCGAAAAAAAGTTGGAATTGCGGACGATTGTTGTCGGCCGTCGCGCCTTTACCGCCGCCGTCGATTCCCAGGCTTTGGAAAAGTCCCGCCACGACTGGCGGCGGCAGGGAATCGCCTTACTCGATGCCTGGACGCATTACGATTTGCCCGCCGATGTGGAGGGGAAATTACTGGCTTTGATGGCGGAATTCGGGTTGAACTACGGGGCGATCGATCTGATTTTGACGCCGGGCGATCGCCACGTGTTTTTGGAGGTGAATCCGGTGGGGGAGTTTTTCTGGCTGGAACGCTGTCCGGGGTTGCCGATTTCTGATGCGATCGCCGATCTTTTAGTTTCGGGACATCTCGATTGATTTGACGACCCCAGAAACCGGGTTTCTACGACTCTCTCTCCGTCCCCACCCAAACCACCAAAGAAACCCGGTTTCTTACATCCTTCTGTCTTCTGTTTGGGGATATTAGGCGTTCGCATAGCCGGAAAATTGACGCAGAAACGGCGAATGTAATCCGAGAACAATATCGTCTTTATTGACTCCCTTTTCGAGCAAACGTTCGGCTATGTTGATTTCCGTATTGTTGCGCTGTATCCAAATTTTACCATCCTTAATATCAATATGCACGAAAACGGCGTAGACATATTTTTTGTCGCGCCAACCCACATCCAGCAGAAGGTAATGATCGCGGTCGCGATCGCAGATCATTTGCGAATCAACCCCCGGAAAAGCCGATTTTGGGCGATCGCAGTTACATTTTAGCAAAGATTTTTACCAAAATCTCCGGCTGGCAAAGAAACCCGGTTTCTTACCCCCCACCAGCAACTCTCAGATTGGCGGGTTGAGGAAATCGAAGTGGCTTTGAGTGCATCATGAAGATTTTAATTGAAAAGATTGAGGAATCTGTCATAATATAGAGAGGCGATCGCGTGAAATGAACGATGTCTCTTGAACAAATTCGACAAGAAGTTTTGGCTCTCCCCCCGGATTGGCGGCTGCAATTGGTAAACGATTTGCTCGCCAGTCTCGAACAAGAAATTGATGAAACGACTCAATCCTTATGGCTGGTGGAAGCGAAACGGCGGCGGGATGAAATTCTTAATGGTACGGTTCAAGTCATTGAAGGGGAGACAGCCCTGGCACAGGTGAAAGCCATACTGGATTGATGCGATACGTTTTTCATCCTGATGCCCTCGCGGAGTATGCGGAAGCCGTCCGCTATTACGCCGAAAGAAATGTAACTCTTGCCCAGTCGTTCATTGATGCTGTTGAGGATGCCGTCTATCGTCTCCGGGAAACTCCTCAGCGGTATCCAATGCTTGAGGCGGGAGTGAGACGCTGTTTGGTGCAACGTTTCCCCTATGCGATACTCTACACGGTTGAGTCAGAGTATATTTTGATTTTGGCGGTCATGCATGGCAGACGTAAACCGGATTATTGGCAGTTACGGCGAAGGGAATAGCGATTTAGAAACCGGGTTTCTACGAGTCTCTCTCAATTCTCACCTAACTCTCCCAAAGAAACCCGGTTTCTTGACTAATGACGCGATCGCCTCCAAAACCAACATTTCCCAAAATGCGCCGATCTCTGCTAAAACACTAAAGGCGGACACTTTGAGCAATTCCCAATCATGATCCGGCGTCTATTCCTCCCTCTCGTCATCCTCTCCTGCATCCTCTCCCTCACCTTCGCCGCCTGCACGTCCCAGGACACCCCCACCGCGGCGGACGGCACAACCCTCAAACTCCTCTACTGGCAGGCGCCCACCATCCTCAACCCCCACCTCGCCAGCGGGTTCAAGGACTTCGACGCCGCCCGGTTGGTATACGAACCCCTGGCGAGTTACGATAATAGCGATCGCCTGGTGCCCTTCCTGGCGGCGGAAATTCCCAGCAAAGAAAATGGCGGCGTGGCGGCGGACGGGCGTTCCGTGACGTGGAAATTGAAGCCGGATGTCACCTGGTCCGACGGCGAACCTTTCACCGCCGAGGATGTCGTTTTTACCTACAATTTTATCAGCAACCCCGACGTCGCCTCTTCCAATTTGGAGGCGTTTTCGGGTATCGAAACGGTGGAAGCGATCGACGATCATACGGTTAAAATTACCTTCAAAGATGTGACTCCGGGCTGGGCGGTTCCCTTTACCGGACAGACGGGGGCGATCCTTCCCGAACATATTTTTTCACCCTACAACGGTGCCAACATTCGGGAAGCCGAAGCCAACAATCAACCCGTCGGAACGGGGCCGTTTTTGGTGGAAGAATTCAAGCCGGGGGATATTGTTATTTACACCGCCAACCCCGACTATTGGGATGTGGGAAAACCCTATTTTGAACGGGTGGAATTGAAGGGGGGCGGCGATGCGACTTCGGCGGCGCGGGCGGTGTTGCAGACGGGGGATGCGGACTACGCTTTTAATTTGCAGGTGGAGGCGAATATTCTCAAACAGTTGGAAGCGGCGGGACGGGGGAAAGTTTTGGCGAATTTCGGGTCTTATGTCGAGCGGATCATGTTCAATTTTACCGATCCGAACCAAGCGACGGCGGACGGGGAGCGATCGAGCGTGGAGTTTCCCCACCCATTTTTTACCGATAAAAAAGTTCGGCAGGCGTTCGATCTGGCGGTCGATCGCGACACGATTTCCAACCAACTTTACGGCCCCACCGGACGGCCTACCGCCCAGTTGATCGTGGTCCCTCAGCAGTATAGTTCGGATCAAATTGACTATGAATTTAATGTAGAAAAGGCGGGGGCTTTGTTGGATGAGGCGGGATGGATAGATAGTAATGGTGACGGCATTCGGGATAAAGATGGGGTGGAAATGCGGGTGGTTTTTCAAACGTCGGTGAACCCGGTGCGGCAGAAAACCCAGGAGATCGTGAAGCAGTCTTTGGAGGCGATCGGCGTGGGGGTGGAATTGAAGAGTATCGACCCGAGTATTTTCTTTTCGGGCGATCCGGGGAATACGGATACTCTCAATCATTTTTATGCAGATTTGCAGGAATTTACCACCGGAAATGATAGCCCCGATCCGGGGCCGCACATGAAATGGTGGACGTGCGAGGAAATATCTCAAAAGGAGAATAGCTGGCAAAAACCGAATTATGCCCGCTATTGTAATCGGGAATATGACGAATTGTGGAAACGGGCGATGACGGAACTCGACCCGGAAAAGCGGGCGGCATTATTTCGGCAGATGGATGAATTGTTGCGGGAGGATTTTGCGGTGATTCCCATCGTCGATCGCGCCACGACGACGGGGGTTAGCAATACTTTGACGGGGATCGATCCGACTCCCTGGGATGCGAACACTTGGGATATTAGCAACTGGAGGAGAACCGAAAACTCGGTCGAAACTTGACTCGAAATTTAGAGGATTAATTTTCTGTTACTGGTTCTCAAAAATGCTGCAATCGAAACCCGTTAAAAAATTTGTCGCGATCGCCCTTTTGAGTTTGGGGTTGACGTTTCTGATCCCCGGCATTTCTCAAGCGCAACTTTCGCTGTTCGGCGGTTCGGACGGAACAAACACCGGCGACAATCGTGGCATGAGCCGTTCTTTTTGGAATGTAAACCGCTCTTATTTGTGCGGGGAATTGAAGTGCGCGGACGTTTGGCTGTACGGCACAAAAGTGCTGATGGTGGCGACGTATCCGGAGGTAGAAGCTAATGCCGGGGCGACCGTCGAATTGACGGCCGAACAGCGGGCTAGACGGGTTCAGGGGCTTCTGGAACGCATCGTCCGGGCTTGGATTCTGTACACCGAGGAAACATCACAATCTTCCGAACAATTGACGGAGGAAAATAATTCTGCGGAAGCATCGAACCCGCTCGATAGCGTTACTAAAGTGACCGAAAATTTGAAAAGTGAAATTAATAAACGAGTTCTTTTTTCTCACGGCTTGCCACCCATTTCGCCGGACAAATTAGAACTCAAAATTGGGAAGCTGAATGATCAGGAGGTGATCGCATTTCCAGCCCAACACGGATTGCAACAGCAGGTAATTGTCACCGTGACGGAATTGGATGCGATCGCCAATAATATGCTATCTGCCGAAGAGTTGGCACCGATTTGGAAGGAGCAAATTAGAACGGCTCTGATCGACTCGCTCGGGGAATTTATCGAACGGGCGGAAAATACGCGCTCCTGGTACGAAGACCAGTTGATCAAATCTCTGAAAATTGCGATCTTTATCGTCGCCTTTACCGTACTGACTTGGCTGCTGCAAAGGCGGCTCAGAAAACTCGATCGCTCTTTGAAGAAGGAACTCCAAACCCTCGAAAAATCGATGGCTGTCAATCCCGAATCCGTGGGTTCGGGAAGGCACAACAAAGCCGATTCAGAAGGTGGGAAGGGTGGCGGCAAGGATTCCCAAACCAACCCATCAAAAAACGGCTTTAATTCCGAGGATCACGGTTTCAAAAATCCGGCTTTACAAGCTCTGGCTTTCAGCCTGATTTCGAAATCTTTTCTATCCCAGATACCCACCCTATCCCTCAAACAACAGAGCCTCCTAAAACAACGACGAAATTTGATCCGTTTGCTCCGGAGAATTTTAATGTGGGGGGAAATTTTTATCGTGTTTTTTGGGATATCGCATATTTTAGATCTTTATCCTGAAACTCGCAATTACAGCGAAATTATTGAAACTCAATATGTGTTCATTTTGCTGGTTTGGTTGTTTGTCAGCCTCGCTGATCGCGTCAGCGACTTTTTGACGGATTATTATCTGAATCGGTGGGCGAAGGAACAGCAACTGTACGATCCAACCTCTCAACGTTACGCCCTGCGAGCCAACACCTCGTCCCGGGCTATAAAAGGAATGACGACAATATTATTTGGGGTGCTGGGAATTTTGTGGACGATTCAGGTGCTCGGCATTTCAACGGCTTTTCTAGCGAGTGCGGGGGTGGTGGGTTTGGCGATCACTTATTTTTCCCAAAATACGATCAAAGACGTATTGAACGGCATCTTAATTTTGTTCAACGATCGCTATGCGGTGGGGGACGTGATCGCGATGAACGAGTATGCGGGGGCGGTGGAAAGCATGAATCTCTACATCACCGAATTGCGGAATTTGGACGGGGAATTGATCACCATTCCCAACGGTTTGGTGGGGGTCGTCCGGAACATGACCAAAAATTGGTCGCGGGTGAATTTCACCATCTCCATCGGCTATGCCGCCGATATCGAAAAAGCGATCGAAGTGATGAAAAATGTGGCGAAGGAAATGCAAGAGGAGTCCGAGTGGGAAGATTTGTTTCTGGAACCTTTGAGCATTTTGGGGGTGGAGGAAGTCGCCCACACGGGTGTTGTCATTCGGGGGTTGATCAAGACCAAGCCCAGCCAGCAGTGGGCGGTGGGGCGCGAATTTCGCTACCGAGTCAAGCAAGCCTTTGAACGGGACGGGATCGCGATCGGGATTCCCCAACAAAATCTGTGGTTGCAACCGGCAAAAAATATCGATAATTTCACAAAATCGGAGGAAAATTAATGGGTTGGAATTTCGTAGACTATGATGCCGACCCGATGGACGAATCAGAGTATCGCCGAGATTTTTTAGACTCAAAAATCCCGGCGATCGCCGATCTCAAAAATTAAGATTTGAACTTCTCCATCGCCTTTTCCCATGAACCTTGAAGTTCGCCCCAAGCGCTTTCAAAACCATCTTTAATATCTTCCCAAGCCTCCCCGCTGGCTTGCTGCAATTCTTTCAGCTTGTCCTGGGTTTGATTCCGCTTGACTTCCAGTTCCTCGATCCGCTCGTGATAGTTAATCGCGGCATCTGCTTTAGCCTGTTTGGCTTTGGCTTTGAGTTCGTCAATTTGGGCGTTCATCTTGTCGAGTTTCGCCTGAAATTTGTCTTGGTAAGCTTTTTTATCTGTCGTCTGATCCGTCATAATTTAAACTGTCCTTAATATCGGATGATCAATTGCGATCGCATCATAACTTGTGCTTCGATTTTTGTCACCTACCGAAAGTCAGATTTTGAGGAATCGCGATCGCCCCCTAATCCTCCCCCAAATGCCAAACCCAAATTTCACTATTCCCGCCATTGCAAATCAGAGTCCTGCTGTCCGCGCCGAAGGCGACGGGGCCGTATCCGGCCAACTGAAACGTTGGATTTGTGGAAAATTCCGGGGGGTCGAGTATCCACAGGCACACCGTCCCGTCACCGCCGCCCCAGGCCAACATTTTCCCGTCGGGACTGATTGCAATGCTCGGCGTCGTTCCCCCAGGCGCGGGGAGGGTGGCGAGTAAATTTTCCCGCTGGAAATCCCACAATTTCACGGTGCCATCTGCGCCAGCGCTGGCCAGGAGGTTCGGGTCGGGACCGAACGCCACGGACCCGACGGCGCCGGAATGTCCGGCGAGGGTGTAGAGGCTGTTAAACAGTCCGAATCGCCAGATTTTGATCTGTCCGTCCGCGCCGCCGCTGGCAAACAAACTGGACTGGGGATGGTCGCCCCAGGAGTGGGGGGCGGCGGCAGTGGGGGAGGTACGTCGCACGAAAGTCACGCAAAAGACCGGACCACAGTGTTCCCGGAGGCGGTAGAGGAGTTCCCCGTTGCGCTGGTTCCAGAGTTTAATGGTAGGGTCGGCGCCGCAACTGGCGACGATGCGGCCGTCGGGGCTGTAGGCGACGGCGTTGATGGGGCCGCTGCGGTGGCTGTAGGGGGAACCGGAGTGGCTGAAAAAGCGGTCGGTCATGGCGCGGGTTTTGAGGTTCCAGGCCAGCAGGGTGCGATCGCAACTGCCGCTGACCAGGCGCCGCCCGTTGGGACTGAGGGCGATCGCATTCACCGCCGCCGCATGGCCGCAAAAGCGGTGCAGCAGTTGGCCGGTGCAGAGGTTCCAGAGTCGAATGGTGCGGTCGGCGCTGCTGCTGATCAACAGATACCCGTCCGGCCCGATCGCGATCGCCCGCACGGGGGCCGAGTGCCCTTTGAGGACGACCCCACACCGCCAGGTTTCGGGGGATTTTGGCGGTACGATTTCATCGAAACCCAGTTGTCCGCCGCAGTTGCAATTTAACAGGGGAATAGAGATCGGCGGGGGAGATGGGGAACCGGAAAAGATCCCCACACCGAAGGATTGCGGTGGCGGAACGCCCCAGATCGGCTGCTGGTGGGCGAACTCCGCCTGTCGGGTCGCCAGTTCGACGGCGACTCGGATTTGTAGGGGGCGGCTCGGGTGAGGGGCGGGTCGGAGATCCTGCAAAACCTCCTCGGCGCACTGGTAGCGGTCTTTCACCCAGTCGGCGAGGAGTTTATTGAGGATGCGGTTCAGGGGGGGGCCGATGCTGCGGCCGGTTCGTTCCAGGTGCGATCGCCAAATCAACTCCCCCGTGAACGGGTCGAACAGCTCACCGGGGGCAATCCCCGTCAGCAGGTGGATGCAGGTGATGCCCAAACTGTAGAGGTCGCTGGCCGGGTAAGCCTTTCCCCCGCGAATTTGCTCCAGAGGCGCGTAGCCGATGGTTCCCGTCATCGTCCCGGTTTTGGGGTGAAGGATGTCGATTTCATGTTTGGCGACGCCGAAATCGACGAGCACCAAATGGCCGTCTTGACGGCGGCGGATGATATTTTCGGGTTTGATATCGCGGTGGACGACTTGGTGGTGGTGGATGAATTGGAGGATGGGCAACAGGTCCCAGAGCAGTTCCCGCACGGTTTCTTCGCCGAAGGGTTTCCCCAATTCCAACTCCTGCAGGAGATTTTCTCCCTCGATATATTCCTGCACCAAGTACAATCGCCCCTCGGATTCCAAACTGGCGTACAGGTGCGGGATTTGGGGATGATTGCCCAACTCCTGCAGCCGCATCGCCTCCTGGTGAAACAGGTCTGTGGCTTTTTGGACGGCGGCGAAATTCTGCTGTTGGGGGGAGAATTGTTTGAGGATGCAGGAGGTTCGCGATCGCCTTTCATCGACGCCCAAAAATGTCCGGCTCATGCCCCCGCCGCCGAGATTCTGCACGGCCCGATATTGGCGATCGAGCAGCAAAGATGAGCCGCAGTTCGAGCAGACGTGGCTTCCTGGGGAATTTTCAGGAGCCGGACAGAGGGGATTGAGACAGTAGCTCATGGGCGACGCTCGGGTGAATCGATCTCATATTTTAGTTTGTCCTACCTGTCGATTGTTTTAGCCCCCGTCTCTGAAATCGATAGAATTCTTAAGGATCATTTAGCTTTTGTAAAATTTGTTAAAATAACTACAAAAAGTTATCCGATCAAATCCGGTGGAATACTCAGAACAAAACGGGTTGGATATCCAAACCGCTTGGGAATCAATTCCCGAGGGCGCAAGCCAGGCGCCCCTACCCGATCCAATCAGATTCAGATGATTAAGGAGATCGATACGGTCTATCATTTCTCCCTGCTATGAGTTTTAAAAACCGATTCTAGCGGGCGGGACACGACAGCCCCCTTTTTCCGGAATTGATGGGGGATGAATTGGAGCTATCAACAACCGTACATTCCTACCGATCTCCAATGATGATGATGGCTGCTGACGAAGACGATCCCATCGTTCCCCCCGGATTGAAACCTTAGGCTTTTTGGGGAGTCCCGGCGTTCAACCGCTGTCGCGCGATCGCCCGCCACCCCTCCAACTCTGGCTGTCGCCAAGGGGTTGCTGAAGTGGCGCGATCGCGATCGTCGTCGGCGAAGCCGCTTTCCCAAAATATCAGGGCTTGTTGACGTTCTCCTTTTACTTCCAAAACCTGCGCCAACAGGTAGCAAACCGCCGAATTATTATTGTCAATATCTAGGGCATTTCGCAAATGCTTTTCCGCCGTATCGGGATCGTTTTTGAGAAAATAAGCCCAACCCAAGTTTTTCTGGAGGGCGACTTCAACTCCGCGATCGCTGACCCGATTTGAGATACCATCAATCAAGGCGATCGCGGCTTCGGCATCCCCCTCTAAAAGCGCCAGCCGCGCCAAGTTGCTGACGGCGGCGTGGGCGGCCCTGCCACCGCCTTTCGCCGCAATTTCGTAGTGGTTCCGGGCCGATTCAAACTGTTGTAACCGTTCGTCCGTCGAGCCCAAATTGTAATGGGCCGGCGCCAGGTTCGGGTTGTAGCGGATGGCGTCTGTCAGGGCGGAACGGGCGCTTTGAAATTCGCCGTCGAGATAATGTTGGTAGCCCAATTGGTTGAGGTATTTCGCCAGTAAATGGTGGGAGATGAGGCGGCGGACGGCGGGGCTGAGGATAAATTGGTCGGGGGCGACGGCTTGGATGAGCGATCGCGCCTCCAGGGATTTTAAAATAGATATCAGGGCGATCGCGTCTTCGGCGACCATCAAATTTTCCGTCAATTCTTCCCGGGCGACGGGGCGGTTGTGGAGTGCCAACCAACACAACAATTGCGGTTCGAGATCGTTCCAGTCGTCCCGATATTGGCGGATAATTTTTTCGACGTTCAAAGTGGTTTGCTGGATCAATTGCAGCGGCGTTTCCAGAAACCGGTTGAAAAATCGGGTGGAAATCAGTTGGAGTAACCGGGGATTTCCGCCGTAAAGGTGAATCAATTCGGTGCGAAAATGGGCATCGACGGGGGTTAACTTCCCGTTGGCGAGCAGCAGTTTTTCGGCCTCCGAGTCGGGGAGTCCGTTCAATTCCAATATTTGAAGGGTCGCCCGATCTTCGATAAGTGAGATGAGAGTGGCGGGGGGTTCCCACCCGATCAAGAGGGTGGGGGTCCCGGAGTCGGCCAGGGCTCGCAGGTGGCGCCCCCAGTTTTCGCCGATTTCCGACGGGGAGAGGGTTTCCAGGTCGTCTACCACCAGCAGGGCGCGATCGCCCGTCGGGAATAAGTCGTCCAAAGTGGGTGTCCGGCGGAGCGATCGCCAAATGACGTGATCGAAGTGGGGGGCGATCTCGCGGACGGTTCGGGTGGCGAGGGCGGTTTTGCCGATGCCCCCGGCCCCCCACAGCATCACCACCGGGGCGGGATCTGCCATCAGCCAGCCTTTGAGGGTGTCGAGTTCGGCGGTGCGATCGAAGAAGCGATCGCCTTCCGGTGCATTGCCCCAGGGGAGGGGTGCGGCGGACTCTCGGAGGATGGCCGGTTTGGCGGCAGCCCGGTTTTGATATTCCGCCACCAGAAATTGCTGCAATTTGGCGAGTTTTCCGGGGCCGGAACCGGCGATGTCAAATTTTTTGTACACTTCCCCGAGTCGCTTCTGGAGGGCATCTTTGCGGATGTCGAGATCGCGGGCGATCGCGGCCAGGGGTTCTCCGGCGATCGCCCGAGACAGGACTTCAAATTCGTTGTCGGAAATTCCGGCCCGTTGGGCCAGGTGGATCAAAAAATCTTTGGGGATCATGGCTTCACCGTGTTCGGGGGAGGGTTTCGGATATTGCATCTCATTATACCGTCCGTTATCTCATTTGAGTGAGTCACAACCCCCCTATTCTCGATTTTTTCTCACTTTAATGAGGTTTTTCCTTGACATTGCCGCGATCGCCCGGTTAAACTAGCCGTATAAAAAGTTAGATAAATGAGACGTTCCCGCGCCCCGGGTCAACCCATCCGGCTGGCGATGGGTGCGCTTCGCGGAGCATCCCGAACCATTTTTGAGGACTATTTGAATATGGAAGCCGTTCTGATTGCTGTCGTCTTGTTGGCGTTGATTTGGCACCCCGAAGACCCCCCCAAAAAACCCCCCAAACCCAAACGGTTTTACCTGGATAAAAAAGTGCTCAAACGGGTCAAAGCCGGGGACGTCCCCGCCGACTGGGGCGATCCCGACGACGACAAATAGAACTTCAATTTTTATTAAATTCCATCCGCTCTAAAGCCCCCAGAATTGGGGGTTTGGGGGCTGGAAAATGGGGCGGGAAATGATAGCGCTGCGCGTGGGTGTAGGGTGTAGGGAATAAAAACCGCCACCGCGGAATGGGGGCAAAATCAACCTTTCAACTCTTTATAGATTGCCTTAAATTGTTTTTGTTGTTGTTTGTGATCGACGATCGCCTCCGGATAATCGCAGGATTCGCGATCGCGGGATGAAATTTTCCCCGTCACCAGATCCGCCGTCTCCAAATTCCGCAATTCCGGCAACCATTGGCGAATGTATTCCCCCTCCGGATCGTACTTTTGGGCCTGGGATGCCGGATTGAAAATTCGCAGCGGTTTCGGGTCCATGCCGCTGGAAGCACTCCACTGCCACCCGCCGTTATTAGATGCCAAATCTCCGTCGATCAACTTTTGCATAAAATACTTTTCGCCCCACTGCCAGTTGACTATCAAATCCTTGGTCAAAAAACTGGCGACGATCATCCGACAGCGGTTGTGCATCCACCCCGTCTCGTTCAACTGTCGCATCGCCGCATCGACGATCGGATAGCCGGTTTTCCCCTCGCACCAGGCTTGAAAATGTTCCCGATTGTCACTCCAAGGAAAGCGATCGAAGGGTTCGCGATAGGGTCCGTCCGCCAACTTCGGAAAGTGATACAATGCCTGTTGGTAAAACTCCCGCCACGCGATTTCCTGCTGCCAAGCCCGGATTTGATTGCGGGCTTCGTCGCTGCGGGTATTTTCCATGATTTCCACCGTTTTCGCCCACAGGGTGCGGATGCCGATCGCCCCAAATTTGATAGCCGCGCTCAACTGGGAAGTGCCATCCACGGCGGGAAAATTGCGCTGTTCATCGTACTCGTAAATGGCGCGATCGCAAAATTCCTCCAGGCGATCGCGGGCTGGTTCTTCCCCGGGTTCTAAAATTAACGGTTCTTCCCAGACAAACCCCAAATCCTTCGCCGTCGGGAGTGCGATCGCCCCCGCCTGTTTCGCCGCCTCCTGCTGGCTGTCCGAAAGTCCCGTCACGTCCGCCAGTGTCTCGAAGGGACGATCTTTTTCCTGCTGATTCCACTTCCGCCAGTAAGGGGTATAAACCTTGTAAGGTTCATCGGAACTGGTAAAGATTTCTTCGGGGGAATGTAGCAGTTGATCCCAATAGGTTTCGACCTCAATTCCCGCGTCAGTCAGTGCTTCGGAAACCGCCCGATCGCGATCGATGGCGTAGGGTTCCACATCCCGACACCAATACACTGCCTTCGCCTCCAAAGCCGTCGCCAATTGCGGCAGACTTTGCACGGGTTCGCCGTGAAGAATTAACAGTTGACTCCCCGCCTCCCGGTAGCGTTCTTGAAGCGATCGCAGACAACCGATCAGGTAACTCACCCGGGCGGGGGCGATATCATCCCCTTCTAAAATATTCGGGTCGAGGCAAAAAACCCCCACGATCTGGGAACGGCGGCGGCGGGCTGCAGCCAGCCCCCGGTGGTCGGAAATTCGCAGGTCGCGACGGTGCCAAAAGAGGATTAAATCGGACATTTATTTAAGGGTGTGGGGTGTGGGGTGTGGGGTGTGGGGATTTTAGATTTTTAATTTCCCCGATTCCCGATTCTCGACTCCCGATTCCCGTCACAAAAACGGTTTGGCGAAGATTAAACTGGCGATGGATTTGGCATCCACGGGTTCTCCGGCCCGGATTGCCATTTCCACCTCTTGGGGGGTCATCAATACCGTTTCGATATCTTCGTCGTCGTCTTGGTCCGGGGGGGTGTCGAGTTTTTCCAGATGTTCGGCCAAAAATACGTAGATGATTTCGTCGGAGTAGCCAGGGGCGAGGATAAATTGTCCCAACTTTCGCCACTGGTGGGCGCGGTAGCCGGTTTCTTCTTCAATTTCCCGCTTGACGGTATCGGCGGGATCTTCGCCGACTTCCACGGTTCCGGCGGGAAATTCCAGGGTCCGTCCCTCCACCGCAAACCGATATTGTCTGACTAAAACCAATTGGCCCTCCGGGGTGACGGGGATGACCAGAGCCCCGCCGGGGTGGCGGACGCACTCCCAGTCCCCCTCGACGCCGTTGGGGAGGCGGAGGCGGTTGACATCGAAGTTGAACTTGCGCCCCCGGTAAAAGAGACGCTGCTGGAGAATTTCGGGGGGTTCGGAACCGGGTCGCATGGGCCTTTGGGGTTGAGGGTGGATTTAAGTTTCGATTTTTTGGATACCCGACGGATCGACGGTTTCCAGGAGTTGCCCGATCGCCTTTCCCGCGATGGGATCGAGCCAGTCGGGCGCGATTTCCGCCAGGGGAACCAAGACGAACGCCCGCTCTCTCATCCGGGGGTGGGGAAGTTCGAGGCTGGGTGTCTTTAAGATTAGATCATCGAAGAGCAACAAATCAAGGTCGAGGGTTCTCGGCCCCCACCGTTCCCGGCGCACCCGCCCGAATTGCCGTTCGACTGTGAGGAGGGTTTCCAGGAGGGCTTCGGGAGTTAGGGTGACGTTCAGGATGGCGCAGCCGTTGATGTAGTCCGGCTGAGGCGGTCCAACGGGGGCGGTGCGATACCAGTGCGATCGCGCTTTGAGGGAAATTTGGGGATGGCGATCGAGAGATTCCAGTGCAGTTTCCACCGTGGCGCGAGAGTCACCGAGGTTGCTACCCAAAGCGATCGCAACAGTCGAACGTTTCATAAAACAAAGAAAATGAATGATTAATGATTAATGATTAATATCAAGTCCGTTTGAATACTTACACAATCGTTCGAGAAAAGGCAATCGGCAAGAGGCAATCGGCAAAAGTTTGAAGTCGCTTCAGAAGATGGCACCCAGGAATCATAACTGTTTAAGCGGACATGATATAATGATTAATTTTTAATGGTTAATCGTAGCCCGGTTCTTGATACAGAGGAACCGTGAAGGTGACGGTCGATCCCAGTCCTTCTCCCAAGCTGTAAAACTTGACGGAACCGCCCATCGCCTGCACCAGTTTTTGAGAGATGACCAAACCCAATCCGGTGCCGCCATATTGGCGGGTGTATCCGCTATCCACCTGAGAAAATGCCTTGAACAATCGGTCTTGTTTTTCCAGGGGGACGCCGATGCCAGTATCGACGACGCGAAATTCGATAAATCCGGGCAGTGCTTGATTTTGAATGACCACTTTTTGTTTGACCATTCCCGTGCTGATGTTGATGCCGCCCTCGTGGGTGAATTTGATCGCATTTCCCACCAAATTTAGCATAACTTGCAACAATCTTTGATAGTTCGCATAGACGATCAATTCGTCGTTCAAAGCGGCGGGTTGGATGGTGAAATTCAGACCTTTTTGTTGGACTTGGGGGCGGGTGAACTGTTCGACTTCCCGCAGCAGTTCCCCGACTTTCACCAGGGCTAGGTCGATTTCCATTTTCCCCGCTTCGATCTTGGCGATATCGAGGACATCGTTGATCAAATTGAGGAGATGGAGGGCGGCGCGGTGGGCTTCGAGTATGAACTCCCGCTCTTCCTCCGGGTCGTCCACCATGCAGTCCAAAACGAGTTTGAGAAAGCCGATGATCCCGTTGAGGGGGGTCCGCAGTTCGTGGGAGGTGTTGGCGAGAAATTCGCTTTTGAGGCGGGAGAGGGCGACGGCTTCGGCCCGGGCCTCTTCCAATTCTTGGTAGAGGGTGGCGTGGGCGAGGGCGGTGCCGACGTGGGTGGCCAGTTCCCGGACGAAATCGATCTCGGCCGCGGTCCACTGGCGGAAGCGATCGCACTGGTGGAGGGCGATCAGGGCGTTGGGTTGGTCCTGGTAGGCGGTGGCGACGACGAGGATCGAGTGGCGGCGGTAGGGGTCGTTTTCCGGGACGCTGCGCTCGACGACCACGGGTTCGAGGGTTTTCACGGCTTGGGCCCAGCCCAATTCGCGCTCGACGGACAGGTCCAACCCCAGCATCATCCGGGTTCCCTCTTGGCGGAACTCGGCGACCACCTGGGTTTGTAAGTTATTGTACCCGTCATCCCGGCTGTGGCGGTGGGGGCAGATGATGCAGCGGCTCACCCCCAACACCTTGCCCAGGCTGTCAACGGTCTGCTGCCAAATTTGCTTCAAATCGAGGGTGCGGCGGATTTTTTGGGCGATTTGGCCGAGGATGGTTTGATAAATCTGGGAGCTGGGGGGGACGCTGCGGCACAGGGTCCCGGCAATTTGCACCAGCATTTTTTGCTGGATATCGAAGTTGGAGGGCAGGGAACGGTAGGCGATCACTTCGTCGGCCGCCGAATTGGGAGGCAGTTGCACGTTCTCGAGCAGCCGCCCCATCACCAAGATATCAGTGGCGGTGCCGTCGGATTTGAGAATGGGACTGACGATCAATTCGATGGGGAAATATTGGTTTTCGTAACCGAACGGATAGCTAAAACGTTCCGGGATCGAACTCTTCCGAACCCGGCGGACTCGTTCCAAATAGGGGTCGAGGAGCAGCGGTTTGAAGGAATCTTCCATCCGAGTTCCCACAATGCGATCGGCGGGAATGGGATGGCGATCGCACCGTCGCCAGGAAAAAAATAAATATTCACCCGATTCATTTTGAATGAAAACGAGGTCGGCTTCTATACCTGAAAACAGGTCGGCAGAAGCCGAATTGGGGAGCGGGGAATCCGTGTCAGCATTCATGAGGATTCGCGACGGAGGATTTGCAAAAGCGTTTCGTTACCCCTATATCTTCGACGACACCGCCGTGATTCGGAAAAAACAACCGAGATTTCCGGCGGGAATGAGAAATCGAAAACCGAATGCGATCGATTGCCGGGGATTGCCAATACCAGGAAAGGTTCGGGCGATCGCTCAGGACGGACCCGACCGGATGGCGACCCCAATTCTCCCCCGGGCGATCCGCCACAGCGCAATTATCGCGTCCAGTTTTGGGGACACTCGACCGAGGCGCCATCCCAGCTTCGAGCCGGGAATTGGGACTCAATCATTCCACTCGCCTCGGGGGGGAACCGGGGGGTTGCGCTGCAGGTTGAGGGCCAACTCATCTTCAGGGCGCTCTCCCCGGAGCCACTGTCGCAAAGCAGTTTCGATCACTTTACTCGGGTCATTGGTCAAGTGCTTGACCTGATCGAGTAGCTCGGAATCAATGTGGATCGACACTTCCACTTTGCTAGCGGCATTGGAGGAAGAAGAAGTATTTAGATTCATAACAACAAGATCCTAATGCATGAAAGCGAACACCGTAGGGCTGTCCCGACCGGAAATCCCGGCGAAGGCGGTGTTGTTTTCCATTGTACGATCTCTGTCCGATTCATCTGACTCGGGAAACGAGATGGGACGGGCTAGGGGGCTTCAAAGTTGGACGGGGGGGTGAAGCCTGTCTCAGGTTTGCCGACCAGGGCTTGGCTCATGAAGTCCCGCCAGATCGGAGCCACGACGGTTCCGCCCGTCGCACCGGCACTCAGGGGGGTGTAGTCATCGTTGCCCACCCAAACGGCGGTGGACAGGTGTGGCGTGTAGCCGGCAAACCAGACATCCCGCTCCGAGGAGGTGGTTCCCGTCTTGCCCGCTGCCGGCCGTCCCAGTCTAGCCCGGGTTCCCGTCCCGCTGGTAATCACCCCTTGCAGGACGCTATTGAGGGAGGCCACAGCCCACTGGTTCAGCACCAGGCGGGGTTTGGGCGTGTTATCGAGCAGGACGTTACCCTGGCTGTCGGTGACTTGCACGATAAAGGTGGGGTCGGAGTGCCAGCCGTCGTTGGCAAAGGTGGCGAAGGCCCCGGCCATTTCCATCGGGCTGACATCGACGGAACCCAAGGGCAGGGAAATCACCGGCTCGATGGGGCTGGTGAAACCGAGGATGCGGCAGACTTCGATCACTTGGTTGAGCCCCACGGCCTGGCCGATTTTCACCGCCGGGATGTTGAGGGAAGATTGCAGGGCGGAGCGGATGGAGACGGCCCCGGAGAAGCCGCCGCCGTAGTTGCGGGGGGAGTAGTAGCCGTAGCCGTCCGGGTAGCTGACGGGGGTATCGTTGACGATGGAATCGGGTCTGTATTTGCCCGAGGCGAAGGCCGTGTAGTAGACAAAGGGCTTGAAGGACGATCCGGGCTGGCGGCGGGCCTGGATGGCGCGGTTGTACTGGCTGGTCTTGTAGTCGGCTCCCCCCACCATCACCTTGACGAAGTGGGTGGTGGGATCGACGGCGGCTAGGGCGATCTGTCCGTTTTTGCGATCGCGGTAGATGCCCCGGTAGTAGAGACGGTCATGCCACTCGCTCACCGTCCGCTCGGCCATGCGCTGGAAGTTCAGGTCGATGCTGGTCTGGATTCGCATCCCCCCTTTCAATACCGCGTCCCGGCCGAACTGCTTCGTCAACTCCTGCACCACGGCCTCAGTGACGTAGGGCAACTGGCTGGTGCGGAAGGAGGTGATGCTCCCCACCAACAGGGGCTGTTTCTTGGCTTCGGCTGCCTCTTGGGGGGTGATCCACTTCAGTTCGGCCATCCGATCCAAAACGATCGCCTGCCGTCGTTTGGCGAGCTGGTAGTTCGCGAAGGGGCTGTAATCCTCGGGAGCCGGGATCAACCCCGCCATCAGCGCCGCCTCGGCCAGGTTCAGCTCGGACGCCGGCTTGTTGAAATAACTCTGGGAAGCCGTCTCCACCCCGTACAAGTTGTGACCCCAATACACCTGGTTGAGGTAGAGCTCCAAAATCTCATCTTTTTCTAAAATCTGTTCGAGGCGAATCGCCATCACCGCCTCGGCTGCTTTCCGGCTGATCGTTCGGTTGGGGGACAGGAACAGGTTCTTGACCAACTGCATCGTCAGGGTCGAACCCCCCTCCACCGTTTCTCCGCTCTCCAGGTTGGCGACGAAGGCCCGCACGATCCCCGTGGGATAGATCCCCTTGTGATAGTAAAAATTGCTGTCTTCGATCGCCAGCACCGCCCGCTTCAGGTCCGGGGAAATTTCGTCGAGGGAAACCACCTCCCGGTTCGCCTCGTCGTGGAGGCTGGCCAGGGGTTTGCCGTTGATGTCGTAAATGTGGGTCGTTTCGGTGGGGACGTAGTTCTGCAACACCCGCACGTCCGGGAGGTTGCGGAAACTCACGGCCAGACCAACCAAACCTCCGGCGACCACAGAACTGGCTAACATGGTCGTACCCAGCAGCGTTCCGGCCGTGACCTTGCTGACTGACTGAATGAAGTCAAATAGGCCCGACGATGATTCGAGCCGTTGTTGGCGTCGGATTGCGTTTGTTGATGACACGTTGATTTCACTCCCTCCAGGAAAACAGGGCGACAGGGGATCTGACCTCGGGGATCGGCCGGGGTCGGCCCTCACCCCACTGAATCATAAGGATATAGCATCTGCATCTGTGCGATCGCATCGGTGACAATCCCCGGACTCAAAATATTTTTCTTCCGTTCACCGATCGGGTGGGTGGGAAGGTCCGAAACATCTCGGAGCGCTCCGAACGGGCGGGGGAACTCGACATCCAAATCCCGACAGAAACCGCTCGGAAAATGATAGGATTCTGTGTGAGTTGGGTCACAATGCCCACACTCGTTCATCAGGAATCAAGAGTAACGCATCTCGCCCTGCATTCGCAAAAGTTTCTATCCTGCCATGATTGTGAGTCAACCCTTCGCGGAGAACTCCCCCGGAGCGTCTCTGCCAAATTTTCCCCGACTGCGCCGGGGTATCAACGAAGTTTTCCCGGAATTGCCGGATTCTCCCAATCCCGAGGAGAATTTAGACCGGCGGTTGGCTCAGAGCGATCGCCCCCTGCGGATTAAGTTGGGCATCGACCCCACCGGTTCCGACATCCACCTCGGACACAGTATTTTGTTTCGCAAGCTGCGGGCATTCCAGGACGAGGGACATACGGCGGTTCTGATTATCGGCGATTTTACCGCCCGCATCGGCGACCCCACCGGCAAATCCGAGGTCCGCAAGCAACTCACCGCCGAGGACGTCGAAGGCAACGCCCAAACTTACCTGAACCAACTGCGCCCGATTTTGGATTTCGACACCCCCGGACGCCTGGAAATTCGCCGCAATTCGGAATGGCTGTCCAAACTAGACCTGGCGAAAATCTTGGACCTGCTCTCCCGGATGACCGTAGGCCAGATGTTGGCGAAGGAGGGGTTTTCCCTGCGGTTTGAAAAGGAAAATCCCATCTATTTGCACGAATTTCTCTATCCCCTTATGCAGGGATACGATTCGGTGGCCGTGGCAGCGGACGTGGAATTGGGAGGAACCGATCAGAAGTTCAACCTCGCCGTGGGGCGGGACTTGCAGCGCTATTTCGGACAGCGCCCCCAGTTCGGTTTATTGATGCCGATTTTGATCGGGACGGACGGGGTGCAAAAAATGTCCAAGTCCCTGGGTAATTATGTCGGGCTTTCGGAAGATCCCCTGACCATGTACTCGAAATTGGAGAAAGTCCCCGACAATTTGATCGCCGAATATTTCGAGTTGCTCACCGATCGCGCCCCGGACGAACTCCCGGAAAATCCCCGCGATCGCCAAAAATTATTAGCCCTCGATGTCGTCACCCAGTACCACGGTGAGGCGGCGGCTTTGGAAGCCCAAAAAGCGGCTTTAACTTTGGTGCAGGGAGATGCGAAACGGGCCGAGGCTGTCCCGGAATTTTCCCTGGAAACCGTGGAGTTCCCCGCCAAGTTATTCTATATTTTGGGTGCCAGCGACCTGTGCAAGAGTGGCAGTGAGGCGAGACGGCAAATCCAAAACGGGGCGGTGCGGATCGACGGCGATCGCGTCTCCGACCCCAACCTGACTTTCAATTCCCCCGAGGAACTCAAAGGCCGAGTCCTGCAAGTCGGAAAAAAGAAATTTGCCCGGTTAGTTTAAACCCAAAATCCCCGACTTTCTTTCAAACTGTGCAACCCGAGACGGTCGCCCCCACTCAGAAGGGAAAGAGAATCGGTCATATTTCATTTTTCACTTTCCCCACACCCCACACCCCACCCCCCACACCCCAATTCGACAACCATGACGATCGACAACGTTATTGTCCC
This sequence comes from Limnospira sp., assembly GCA_050045915.1. Lineage (GTDB taxonomy): Bacteria > Cyanobacteriota > Cyanobacteriia > Cyanobacteriales > Microcoleaceae > Limnospira. The sequence goes on along the minus strand of JBNGCR010000001.1, from coordinate 95,903 downwards.
CTTAGATGTCCCCACCCAGGCCGACGCGATCGCCCTGATCGAAACCCTGCCCCAAGTTTCCTTTTGGAAGGTGGGATTGGAACTGTTCGTCAGTTGCGGGCCGCAAATTTTAAAGCAGCTCAAACAGCGCAACAAACGCATTTTTTTGGATCTGAAACTGCACGACATTCCCAATACCGTGGCGGGGGCCTGTCGCGCCGCCGCCCGCTACGGGGTGGATTTAATTACCATTCACGCCACCGCCGGAAAAGTTGCCCTCAGAGCCGCCCAGGAAGCAGCGGAAATCGGCGCGAAAGAGGCGGGCGTACAGGCGCCCCAATTGATCGCCATCACCCTCCTGACGAGCCTCAGCGCCCGGGAATTGGCTTTCGACCTCAAAATTCCCCTGGAACTGCCGGAGTACACCTTACAGATGGCGCTGTTGGCGAAGGAGTGCGGTTTGGCGGGGGCGGTTTGCTCTCCCCAGGAGGTGGAACAGTTGCGGCGGACCTGCGGGGATGATTTTTTGCTGGTGTGTCCCGGTGTCCGTCCGAGTTGGGCGGAAAAGGGCGATCAGCGGCGATCGCGGACTCCTTCGGAAGCGGTGAAGGCGGGGGCGAATTATTTGGTGATCGGACGGCCCATCACCCAGGCGAATAACCCGTCGGCGGCGTTGAAGTTGATTTCGGAAGAACTCAAGGGGATTTAATTAGGAGTGAGAAGAATCCGAGGATTTTGAGCTTTTAAATTTGATCGTGGCGGGGGGTTTATTGCCGGTGTTGCGGACATCGATCAGCCGGTTGAGGAGGTCGAACCAGAACGATGATCCCATGGAGATGGCGATCGCGGTCAGGGTCCAACCCAAAATTGCCCGTAACACTTTTAAGCTGGAAAAATCTTCCCCGAATTGATAGCTCAAATTGGCAGAATTCCAACCCAAAGGGAGGGACAGAAGTTCCCATTCTGCCACGTTCAAAAAATCCGGGCTGACGAGGCTTTGGCAATCTTTGGGTTCTAAAGATGCTCGTTCCAAACAATTGAGATATTCGGACAGGGCATTTTCACTCAAAACGAAGTCAACATTTCGGCTCACCTGTTCCCGAAGGACGGGTTCCAAAGACAGGCGGGTGGCGAGGTTTAAAGTATCGACATTGAGCAGGACGGCGAGGCCGAAACCGAGGACTAAAATCATCCCTTTCACGCGGCGCTTGAAGACTCCGGAGGCGCGATCCATCGACTGCTGAAACCACTTAATTAACTCGCATTCCAACGATTTGATAAATGGGTCTTTTCCGCAGTCGATCTGGGCTTTGTTGGCCAGCGATCGCATCAGTTCGATCCGCTCCGGATTTAACAGTTCCCGCACGCCATCGGAGGCGAGAGCCTCCTTGAACTCTTGCACGGAAAGCACCACGATTTTTTCTTCGAGCCCCGCCGCTTCCATCAACAGCCCAATTAGTGCCAGGGCGAAGGTTTCGTCGGGGATGTAAGACGGACCAGCCGCCCCCTTGTCGCGATCCATTTTGTGATTTTTCAGCGATCGAATTAACGGATGTTCGTACAAGTTGCGGGCGGTTTCGGTTCCCAAAATGCTCTCGATGGACGATTTCAGATTTTTTGCCCGCCAATCAAATAAGTAGGCCGAAATCAATTCTTGCAAGTCTGAAACCAGCAGGCTCAAAATCAGGTAAACTAAAAATAAACCGATCGCGACATTGAGCAGGGAAGGAATATTCATCTCGTCAATTGATGCCGTACAATTCTACTGAAAGATTAACACCCGGTTTCCGGGGTGAGGGGGAGGCGATAAATGGCGTCACTCGTGCCCATCTCGCCAGAACAGACCCCGAGGGTTCTGAAAAATCGGTTCACTGGCGAAAGCCTCTCGTAAGTCCGCCTAAATTGCCGATTTCATCCGGCCTCCGTACCCTGACCTCGGGCGTGCGATCGACCGTCAGAGAAGGGTTTCCGAAGCCAATTATACCCGGGATCGGCGACCGATCCCTTGAATATCAATAATTGTTGCGCGAGATTGACGGCGGACGGATTATATGATACTATCATCAACGGGGAAAGTCTGAAAAAAACCACAGACTCGGGGTTGACGATCTTGACAAGTTGGCAGCTCTATTTCTGAATTTGAGGGTCCGTCCGGATCAAAATCCGGTCAATTTTCCGGGTATTTATGTAAGGGTAAAAGTGAGAGCCATGCCGGCAATAATTACAGCCCCCAAAAACAACAGATAAGCACCGAGAATATTGGCGATCGTCCAAGGAGAAATTATGTCCGATATAACCAAAGAAGAAATGCGCGAAAGGCTGGCGAATATCGAGCAAATTCGCGATATTATTTTTGGTTCAAATATTCGGGATTTTAATAATCGCTTCGATAAAATGGAGTCCGACCTATCCCGACTTCAGCAGGAACTGTACGATTATGCCCAACAGGTAAAGAGCATTTTATCAACTGAAATCCGGGCTACCAATGAATCTTTAGAAAAAAAGATCAAGTCTCTCAACAGCGAAAGCAAAGAAGAGGCGGCGGAACTGCGACAGCAGCTCGAACGGATTAACCGCAAGTTTTCTAATGGGATTGAAGCCCTCGACGAATCTCTCGACAGTCAAACCAACCTGCTCCGTGAAGAATTTACCGAAACCCGCGATCGACTGCAAGAGGACTTTAGGGACTTAAAAAAACAGGTGTTCGAGCAGCTCGAACAGCGGTTGTCGATGATGAGAGATACGAAAGTTTCCAAACACGATATGGCAGAAATCCTATTTGAGATGGGGATGAAGTTGAAGGGAACCGAGTTCGTGCCACAGCTCCAAGAAGCGGCGGATACGAATATGTACACCGACGTTCAACTGTTGGAAGGAACGGAAAATCAATAAACGATTTTTACCCGGGAAAAGGGTATTTTAAATGTCACCAATCGGGCGAGGTCTATTTGTGGGATGCTTTGATGGCGACAATTGAATTGGAAAATTGGGGGGGTAGCATCCGATGGGCATATCCAACAAAAAAACAGCCACCATGAACGGACACAAAGATGTTGATCTAAAGTCCCACCAGCCGGAAGAACAACTGGAAGGATTGGTCGATCTGTTGGTGGAGGTTTTGAGCGAAAAGTCCGACGATCGCACTCTCGCCCATTTGCCCCAATTCCCAGAGGAAGAAAAGTCACCAGTTGAGCATCAAAAGATCGCACCGGAAAACCCGGTAGACCATTTTTCTCATCCGCCTGAGGATAATCGGGAAGTCCCCCTCCTCGGCGATCGCGACAATTTGCCGAACCTACCCGTCACCTCCTCGGAATTGGTGCCCGAAAGTGAGCCATTGCTCACCGAGAGGCTGCGGTTAATTGAAGTCGAACCCAACGAGTTCAGCCCGTCGGAGGAGAAATGGACAGACGATGAAAATGCGGATACCAATTCGAGCGATGATGTCCCTTCAGATGGTTTGAATCTAAAACAGACCGTCTCAAATTTTCCCGAGGGCAATGGCAGCGATACAAAAATCCAACGGGCGGAGGAGTTGCCCGATCCATTCGACGCCTTGCAGGATTTGCTGCTGGGGTCAAAATTATCCGAGTTTGAAGAAATCACGAAAACCTATATCGAAGGAGAATTACCGAGGCTACACGAAAAAATCGATTCGACCGAACAAAAACTCCGGGCCGTCCAGGAAAAATTTGAAGCTCCCGACGCAATTTTTCAGCTCTTGGTTCCGGCGATAATGGAGATTCTAGAGCGGGAATTTAGCGCATCGAAACAAGAGATTATTTCCTCGATCGTGCCGGTTATTGATGAAATCATCGCCAGCAAGAAACGACAAAATAAATCGGGGATGATCGACGCGATCGCCGACCTGTTACCCGGTGCCATTTCCCAGCATATCATCAATTCTCCCGAAGAAGTCGCCAGAGCCCTGGCACCCGAAATCGCGATCGCGATCCGGGAGCAACGAAAACTGGATCGGGACGCGATCGCCAACGCCTTGGCGCCGGAAATGGGGAGGGCGATCAAAGAACAAATTCGCCTCGAACGGGATGCGATGGTGGACGCTTTGTATCCGGTGATCGGCAATACCATCAGCAAATACCTGACCGAAGCCATTCAAAATATCAACCAAAAAGTTGCCAACGCCTTGAGCGTGGAGGGAGTCACCCGAAAAGTTCGAGCCAAATTTCAAGGGGTTTCAGAAGCCGAACTGATCCTACAAGAATCGATGCCGTTCAGCATCCAAGCCATATTTTTGGTTCACAAAAGTTCAGGATTAATTATTTCCGACGTGCAGACATCTGGAAGCTATTACCTCGAATCGGACATGATCGGGGGGATGTTGACGGCGATTCGGAGTTTCGTCAATGACTGTATCGTGCGATCGGACGATTATTCGGAACTCAATGAAATTGAATATGGCGCTTCCAAAATCATCCTAGAAGTGGCGGGTTACTGCTATTTAGCCGTCGTCATGACAGGGGAACCGACCCAGAAATTTATTGAGAAAATGCGAAAAACGATGGGGACAATCATTTTGGATTACGGCGACGCGATCGAAAACTTTGACGGCGATCGCGAAAGTATCCCGGCGGCCGTCAATCAACTCTTGGAGAAATTAATACAATTCCCGGTCGAAAATAAATTCAATCGGCTGCCGATGGCGCTGATCGGTTTAGGGGTTTTGATGGGGTTGGCAGTCCTCGTCCCTTGGGGATATTTTTCTTATCAAAATGCCCGGGAACGGCACCTCGAAATCCAAACCGCCGAGGTGTTGGACTCGACCCCCGAATTGTCGATTTATAAAATCGGCGTCAATGTGAAAGGCGATCGCTTAAAATTGACCGGAAAAGTTCCCAATGAAAGATTACGAAACTTGGCGGAAACTCTGGCTTTATCGACCGCTCCCGATCGGGAAGTGGACAATCAATTGATCGCCGTCGATGTCCCCCCCGATCCCCTCGAAACCGCCGAGGAAGTAGAGCGATTGACCGCCCTATTTAACGAACTTCCCAGTATTTTAATTCAAACCCATTACAGCGATCGCCAAGTCGCGATCGACGGTCAAGTGAGGCAAATTAAAGATGCCCATCAAATTTCCGAAGCCTTTAAAAAAATTCCCGGCGTCCAGTCGGTTTTCAGTACCTTAAAAGTCGATCCGGTTCACATCGAAAACCGCATTTATTTTGACGGGGGATCGGCAAAATTGAACCCCAAAGATACCGCCATCATCACCCGAATCAAAGAGGTTCTCGATCGCTATCCCCGACTCTCCCTCAAAATAATCGGCCACACCGATGTCAGCGGCAATGCCGCCAAAAACCAGCAATTGGCCCTCAACAGAGCCGAAGCCGTGCGCGACGCTCTCACTGAACAGGGTATCGACCCGAACCGCCTGGAAGTGGTGGGGAACCCGGAGCCACCGACCGATGTCGCATCTCATCAACCTTTCCTGTTGGGCAGAACTGTGGTATTTGAAATAATAGAAAGATCGGGAGAATAACCTCAATCAAATGTCTACAATCTCTAAAAAAATGTGTATGGTTGGTGATTTCAGCGTCGGCAAAACCAGCCTAATTCGGCAATTCGTTGATCGCCAATTTAGCGACCAATATTTGTCAACCGTGGGGGTTAAAATCTCCCGAAAAGCGGTCGAATTAAACAACATCAAACCGTCAGAAACGCTGAATTTGCAGTTGTTAATTTGGGATATCGAAGGACACACGAAATTTAAAGCGATCGCCCCTTCATACCTTCAGGGAGCGGCCGGAGTGATGTTGGTGGCGGATCTGACCCGCCAGGAAACGATCGAGCGACTGATCGAACATTTGAACTTGTTTTTATCCGTGAATCCCAAGGGAGAAATTATCGTCGCTTTGAATAAATCAGATTTAGTCAATGAATCACAACTGCAAAACCTGACCCGGTGCGTCCCGCCCGAAGTTTCCGAAAAAGCCGTGGGAATTTATCAAACTTCCGCAAAAACGGGCGATTATGTCGATGAAATTTTTCAAAAATTGGCAGAGAAGATGGTTGTCCCCACTTGAGTCGCGATCGCAATTTGAGTCGGAGAGGGAGAAATCGAGGCAGTATAATTGATCAGTATCAAGATGTGTCGAAAATCAAATCGAGGACGACATGAAACAGGTTCGGCCAAAAATCGTAGTTCCCCATCACTTAGAATATCTAACTTTGGATGGCAACTTGATCGTCTGTGAAATTTCGGCGACGGCGGGACGTTTTGCCGACCCACCCGAACAATTAGTCCCCGGGGAGGATGTCCGCAACGGGTTCCCGGAACTGTTCGGAACCGAAGAAATTTTGACAGAGGTTTTGCGGGGAGGACTACCCAGCTTTGAATTGAAGGGAATTGGTCGTTTTCCAGAAGGGACTCCCCCTGTTTATTTCGATTTATTTGTCAACCTCTATCGGCATCCAGAAACCCAGGAAGAGCAGCTCATTATTTTCTTGGCTAACGTGACAGAACGGATGGTTCTGGAACAAAAGTTAGTCCAAGCGACCAACGAAACCAGCCTTTTGTTAAATGCTCTGGCGGAAAGCGAAGAACGATATCGCGATCTGTTTGAAAATGCCAGCGATTTGATCCAGTCTTTCGGCCCCGACGGTCATTTTATGTATGTCAACCGAGCCTGGAAAGAAACCCTCGGATATGCGGACTCGGAAATCAAAGATCTGACGATTTTTGATATCATTCATCCCGACAGCAAATTTCAATTTTTGCAAATTTTTTCCCGTTTGATATCGGGGGAAATGATCGATTCGTTGAGGTCAGAATTTATCACCAAAGATCGCCGGACGATCGCGGTCGAAGGCAGTATCAATTGCAAATTGAAAGATGGCAAGGCGATCGCGACCCGGGCGATTTTGAGAGACATCACCGCACGGTTGCTGTCGGAAGCAGCCTTGCAGCGGGAACGAGAACAAACGGAACGGCTGTTGCTGAACATATTGCCCAAAAAAATTGCCGACAAGCTCAAACGCCAACCCAGCATCATGGCCGAAAGTTTTTCCGAGGTGACAGTTTTGTTCGCCGATATCGTCGGTTTTACGGAGTTGGCATCTCAGCTTTCTCCGGTGGATTTGGTTAACCTCCTTAATCAAATTTTTTCCGCTTTTGACCTCCTAAGCGAAGCCTACGAATTGGAGAAAATAAAAACCATCGGAGATGCTTACATGGTGGTCGGTGGCCTGCCCACCCGGCGAGACGATCACGCGATCGCCATTGCCGAAATGGCCCTGAAAATGCAACAAGTTGTGGTCGAGTTCAATCGGACACAGGACAAAAATTTGAGCATCCGCATTGGCATCCACAGCGGACCCGTCGTGGCGGGCGTGATCGGCCTGAAAAAGTTTATCTATGATTTGTGGGGGGATACAGTCAACACCGCATCTCGGATGGAGTCTCACGGCGTACCCGGAAAAATTCACGTCTCCGAGGTGACATATCAACTCTTAAAAGACCGATATGTATTCGAGAAGCGAGAGCCAATCTACGTCAAAGGAAAGGGTCAAATGAACACCTATTTCCTCTTTAATTTAAACGGAAATACCGACACCCAGAGGGGAAATTTATATCTCATACCACCCAAAACCCGACCCCCTTTCGCCCCCATTTCAGAAACGGAATTGCCGGGAAATTGAGGCGATCGCCCCCGAGTTGAGATACAATAGCGATCGAGAGTTGGAGAGGTCAAATATCATGGAAACGCCGACCACTTATCTGTCGCCAAAACTGGAATTAAAACTCCCCCTGACCGACGAGCAGTTTTGGCAACTCTGCCGGGATAATGACGACCTGAGATTTGAAGCGACCGCCAACGGAGAACTCATTATCATGCCGCCGACCGGAGGATATACAAGCGAACGCAATGCCGATCTGATCTATCAACTCAAAGCCTGGAGTCGCCAGAATAATCTCGGCAAGGTATTTGATTCTAACGGCGGTTTGATCTTGCCGAACGGAGCCAAACGCGCCCCCGATGCCTCTTGGTTGAGCATCGATCGCTGGGACGCTTTGACCCGGGAAGAAAAGGACAAATTTTTGCCCCTGTGTCCGGATTTTGTGGTCGAATTGATGTCCCCCAGCGACACCCGGCCGGACACCCGAGAAAAAATGCGAGAATATATGGAAAATGGGGCGAGGTTGGGGTGGCTGATCGATCGCCAACAGCGCCAGGTCGAAATTTATCGGCGCGATCGCGAAATGGAAATACTTGACAATCCCCAAACGGTATCGGGGGAGACAGTTTTGCCCGGTTTTGTTTTGGATTTATCGACCATTTGGTAATCGGAAATCCGGAAGTTTCAAGGGGCGCGATCGCACAATTCACATTCAAACCTGTAAAATAATAGACAATATCGCTAAAATAAAAATCAATCGAACATCGCACGAATCCCGACCATGACAGTAACTTCCCCCGTAGACTTTCAAGACGAATTCGACATCATCGTGGTGGGTGCGGGACACTCTGGCTGTGAAGCGGCTTTGGCTTCGGCGCGTTTGGGGTGTCGCACCTTGCTGCTCACCCTCAACCTGGATAAAATTGCGTGGCAACCCTGCAACCCCGCCGTCGGAGCCCCAGCCAAGTCCCAACTCACCCATGAAGTCGATGCGTTGGGGGGAGAAATCGGCAAAATGGCCGATCGCACCTACCTGCAAAAGCGCCTCCTCAACAGTTCTCGCGGCCCCGCAGTCTGGGCGCTGCGGGCACAAACCGACAAGCGGGAATATGCGGCGGTGATGCGCGGCATCGTCGAAAATCAAGAAAATCTCTCCGTCCGCGAAGGGATGGTGACGGATTTAGTATTAGGAAATAACGACGAAATTATCGGCGTCGAAACCTATTTCGGCGTCGCCTTTCGCTGCCGAGCCGTCATCCTCACCACCGGCACCTTTTTGGGCGGCGTAATTTGGGTGGGAAATAAATCCATGCCAGCCGGACGAGCCGGAGAATTCGCCGCCGTGGGATTGACGGAAACGCTCAACCGTTTGGGGTTTGAAACCGGACGCCTGAAAACCGGAACTCCGGCGCGGGTGGACAAGCGTTCCGTCGATTATACCCACTTGGAACCCCAGCCGGGAGACGATCGCGTGCGGTGGTTCAGTTTCGACCCCCAAGTGTGGGTGGAACGGGAACAAATGAACTGTTATTTGACCCGGACGACCGCAGAAACCCACCGTTTAATTCAGGAAAATTTGCATCTATCCCCCGTCTACGGCGGCTGGGTGGACGCGAAAGGACCCCGCTACTGTCCGAGTATCGAAGATAAAATTGTTCGATTTGCGGATAAGGAAAGTCACCAGATTTTTATCGAACCGGAAGGGCGAAATATTCCCGAACTTTACATCCAGGGATTTTCCACCGGATTGCCGGAGAAATTGCAGTTGGAAATGTTGCGAACCCTCCCCGGTTTGGAAAACTGCGTGATGCTGCGTCCGGCCTACGCGGTGGAATACGACTATTTGCCCGCGACGCAATGTTATCCGACGATGATGACCAAGAAAATAGAGGGGCTATTTTGTGCGGGTCAGATCAACGGAACCACCGGCTATGAAGAGGCGGCGGCACAGGGGATTGTCGCCGGAATTAATGCGGTGAAATTGGTGCGGGGCGAAGAGGCGATAATCTTTCCCCGTGAACAGAGTTATATCGGCACGTTGATTGACGATCTGTGTACGAAAGATCTGCGGGAACCCTACCGGATGCTGACGAGTCGTTCCGAGTACCGGCTGTTGCTGCGATCGGACAATGCGGATCGGCGACTGACTCCATTGGGCCGGGAAATCGGTTTGATCGACGATCGCCGCTGGGAATTGTTCCAGCGCAAACAGGCGAATATTCTCGCCGAAAAAAAACGGTTGGAAACCACCCGAGTCAAGGAACGGGAAGAAGTGGGGGTGGCGATCGCATCGGATACCCAACAGCGAATAAAAGGATCGATCACCCTGGCGGAATTGTTGCGGCGTCCGGGATTCCACTATCCCCAATTGGAACAATACGGCCTGGGTCGTCCGGAGTTGGAATTGGCGGAAAAAGAAGGGGCCGAAATCGAGATCAAATATTCCGGCTACATGGAACGCCAGCAAAACCAAATCGACCAAATCAGCCGCCACGCCAACCGCAAACTTCCCGAAAATTTGGACTACATGAAAATCGAAACCCTATCGATGGAGTCCCGGGAAAAGTTGAACCGAGTCAAGCCGCTGACCATCGGTCAGGCATCCCGAATTGGCGGGGTGAATCCGGCGGACATCAACGCCTTGTTGATTTATTTAGAAGTGCGAAACCGGCAACCGGCGGCGGCGGGTAAGTAGTTTAATCCCACCCAACCCTCCCCTTGGCAAGGGGAGGGCTATTATTAATTATTTCATGATTTTTATGGTGATTCAACTCGAATTATTTCCGTTGGAAACTGTTTCCAAAAAGAAAGGGCGATCGGGTACATTTTCTGATAATATGAAATTGCCCGTTCATCGCTGGTTTCGGTATTCGGCGGGTTTTTCGGCGGAATGGGTCGAGGAAATCATCGAAACCTGCGGTTTTGATTCCCCTCAAATTCTCGATCCATTTGTCGGGTCGGGAACGGTGGCGATCGCGGCCGATCGCTTGGGAGTCAACGGCATCGGCATCGAGGCGCATCCATTCGTCCGTCGAATCGCCAAAGCCAAAACGTTCTGGTCATCGTCAATTACAGAATTTGAAAATCGGGCGTTTGATATCCTGAAATTTGCAAAAAACTGTTCTGCAATACCGCAAAACTACCCCTCATTAATTATCCGCAGCTTTTCACCCGATGTACTCGCAGAGTTAAATAAGCTGAAGCTGGCTTGGGAATCTTACGGCGATCGCTCTCCGGCTTCGGAGTTGAATTGGCTGGCAATTACCGCCATTCTCCGAGTGTGTTCCGGCGTAGGAACCGCACAATGGCAGTATATCTTACCCAACAAAACGAAAAAGAAAGTCATTCCCCCTTTGGAAGCATTTGTGGCACAGGTTGAAATGATGAAAGCCGACATGAGGGAGTTACAAGAAATCGGCCGTCAATCCGCCGCTAAAATCATCAAATCTGATGCCAGAAATTGTCCGGAAATACCCGATCGCTCCATCGATTTAGTCATCACTTCTCCTCCCTACGCCAACAATTACGATTATGCCGATGCGACCCGATTTGAACTGTCATTTTGGGGAGAAATTGACGGTTGGGGAGATTTGCACGAAGCCGTCAGACAATATCTGATCGTCTACTCATCCCAACACGCATCGCGATCGCGATTGTCCCTGGAAACTCTCTTAAATTCCCCCGAACTCCGACCGATCCGAGAAGAAATTGCGGGGGTTTGCGATCGCCTGTCATCGGAGCGATTATTGCACGGCGGAAAAAAGCACTATCATACGATGATAGCCGCCTATTTTTTCGGGATGGCAAAAGTCTGGTCTGAACTGAAAAGAGTCTGTCATGACGAGTCAAAACTCTGTTTCGTGATCGGCGATTCCGCACCCTATGGGATTCATGTTCCCGTCGATCGCTGGTTGGGAGAATTGGCGATCGCCGCGGGTTTTGCAGATTGCGAATTTGATAAATGGCGCGATCGGAATACCAAATGGAAAAATCGAAAACATCGATTTCCATTACACGAAGGAATCCTTTGGGTTGCCAACCATTCGCGGGGACTGAACACACCCAATTTAGATTGACACATCTTAAATATTGCTATTATTCAGGCGAAATAACTTTTAACTGTGCAGGATTATCGAGTATAATTTGACACGCTCCATTCGCTAACAGAGTCCTACTACACCGACAGTTACACCCATCTTGTGATTTTGCTCCGCTGCTGCGGGCTGACTTTCCTGTGAGGGTACAGATCCAAAATCACACCATTGCGATAAAATAATCGAGATGCTTTGGCTTAGGATAGGGAAATTGTGGCTCAAGATTGCCGGAGGAATGACGGAAATGCGATCGCACCCGACCATCGCCTGACGGGTTTGGTGGGACAGTCCTTGGATGTGATCGAAGCGGCGTTGAACGACCCGGAACTCCCGCCACGCGATCGCGCAGAAATGGCACTGAAAGTGTTGGAACTGGCGGATCGCCCGAGTTCTCTCAAAAGTTCTAAAATATCGGAAATTTTATCTCCGAATTTCGTCCAAATTGACAATTTTTTATCCCTCGAAGAAGAGGAAGAAACCCTCAAACTTGCCTTTGAAAATCGCGATCGCTTCTTTTCTTCCGGAGTCGTCAACAAAGACAAAGATACCCGCAAATCGTCCGTTTTGCTCCTGCAAAACTTCGACGAATTTTATCAAAAACTTAGATTCAAAATTCTGCAAATCAGGCCGGAAATTCTGGAAAAGCTCAACCTCCCCTCTTTTCTGGTGTCCTGGGTGGAAATGCAGATGACTGCCCACAACGACGGCGAGTATTATCACATCCATCAAGATGTAGACGGCGACAAAATCGCGAATCGAGTTGTGACCTACGTCTACTATTTTTATCGGGAACCCAAGGCATTTTACGGGGGAGATCTGAGGCTTTACGAAACCCACATCGACGGCGACAAAACCGGAATTGGCGAAACATTTAAAACCGTCGAACCCCGCCACAACAGCATCGTCTTTTTTGACAGCCGTTTCAAACACGAAGTGCTTCCGGTTTATTGTCCTTCCCGACAGTTTGAAGACGGTCGATTTACGATCAACGGCTGGATTCACCGTTGAGATGAAATGGGGAGTCGGGAGTTGGGAGTCGGGAGTCGGGAAAAACGCCTCAATCCTCACTCCTGACTCCTCCCCACTCGGGGAATCTAAAATCTAAAATTCCCCAGACCAAATATAGCAATGAGCGCTCGCGTGTTTACAGTTCTGTTCGTGGAACAGAACCCAAAACTTCCATGTAAAGGCGATTTCTAGTCCCTACACCCGTTGCCCTGAGCGGAGTCGAAGGGCTACACCCTACACCCTACACCCTACACCCGCGCGCAGCGCTATATTAGCGATCGTAGGGCGCACAGGTTCCGCGACCCCACTGGCCGTCATAGCCGACGGAAATTTCGCTTCCCGGTTCTGGTTGGAAATCCGCCAGATCGATTAAAACCACATCAGCCATTCCCCGCACGCTGCCCCGAAAGATTCCCTGACCCTGTTCGTTGTTGCGATCGAATGTCAAATGGTCGGATTTGGCGACCCCCGCACCCGTCATCACGTTGCGAAATTCGACCTGCTGCATGAAGCCGGACTCCGGACTGTGGGGCACGGTAAAGGAAAGTCGCGCGTCGGGGATGACGCCCATGCAGATCAGGTCAAATGCCCGGGCTGCGGACGCGGAAATTCCCAAAACGCCGATGCCCGCCAGCGTCGAAATTGTCGCAATCAATTTGATAGATTTCAAACCGTTCAATCGTGCTTCTCCTCACATTAAAGATCGATTCATTAGGGCTTATACCACAAAATTGAAATTCGATCTATCGCGGTTTTCCAATTCGTCGGGGCGGGCCGAGTTCCGGTCGGTATTCCTTTGGAAAGTTGCGGCTCCCTCTCCACCTGCTATAGTGGGCACAAACGTGCGATGTGAGATTCCGCCATGAACAATCCGCCTCCCCCCGAAAATCGCGAAATCGACCCGATCACCCTGACCGCGATCGTGGTCGCGCTATTATTTATTCCCCTGATTCTGGCCGGCTTTTTCTCCTAAAACGAACCGAATAAGGTCCCCAGGACGATCAACAGTACCAGCGAAATCAGCGGAAACAGGATCACGACCATGAAGATGTCCCCGTAAGCCTGACGGTGATTCAGACCGCAGATCGCCAGCAGGGTGATGACGGCGCCGTTGTGGGGGAGACTGTCGAGGATGCCCGCCGAGACGACCGCCACCCGGTGCATCAACTCCAGGGAAGTGCCGGTTTGTTCGGCCATTTGGATGAAGCTTGCCGCCAGGGTATCCAGGGCGATGCTGAGTCCCCCCGACGCGGAACCTGTCAGTCCCGACAACACGCAGACCGAAAACGCCAGGGAAATCAGCGGATTGTTGCCGCCGAGTCCCAATAGCCAGTCGCTCACCATTTGGAAGGCCGGGAGCGCCGCGACGACTCCGCCGAATCCCACCAAACTGGCGGTGTTGAAAATCGGCAAAACGGAGGCGTTCGCCCCGTCGTCGAGGGATTGTTTGAGGTTGGCGAACCGCTTCCAGTTCGCCGCGGCGGTAAATAGGATGGAGACGGTAAGGGCGATGATGACCGCCCAGGTCCCGCGCACCGCCTCGACCGTGGTGGAGCCGAACAGGGGTTGGGCGAGAAAATCGGTGTCTGCGGCCGGAATCAGGACGGTGACGGCCAGCAAATTGACGACGATGACTAAAATAATCGGCGCGATCGCCAACGCGAACGGGGGGAATTTCGGGGGTTTGGGTTCCGGGTTGGCCAATTCCATGATGTCGAAGCCCTGGCCTTCGCTCTGTTCCCGCAGGGCTTTGTCGGGGGTGGGGGTGCGATCGGCCGACGATCCGTAGCCCTCCCCCCGGACTCGGGCGCGTTTGGCGGAACGGTTCAGCCAAAATAAACCCATGCCGAACATGGACAACCCCGCGATGATGCCCAAACCGGGCGCCGAAAAGGTGGTGGTGCCGAAAAAGGGCATGGGGATGGCGTTTTGGATTGAGGGGGTTCCGGGGAGGGCGGTCATCGTGAAAGTGAACGAACCGAGGGCGATGGTGGCGGGGATCAGGCGTTTAGGAATGCCGGCCTGTTTGAACAGGGACGCGGCGACCGGAAACATGGCGAAAGCTACTACAAATAATGACACGCCTCCGTAGGTCAAAATGGCGCAGCAGAGGACGACGGCGAGGATGGATTGTTTGGGGCCGAGTTTGGCGACGATGACATCGGCGATCGCCTGGGCCGAGCCGCTGTCGTCCATCATTTTTCCGAAGATGGCGCCGAGCAAAAATAGGGGAAAGTAGAGGATCGTGAACGCCCCCAGGGCGGGCATGAAAATTTGCGTGATGGAGGCGAGAAAGGGCAAACCTCCGGATAGCAATATGGCGGCGAGAGCCATCGTCGGACTCAAGATTAGGACGCTGACGCCGCTATAGGCGAGAAAAATCAGCAGTCCGAGGGCAATGAGGATGCCCAAAACTCCGCCCATGATTGACCCTCCAATTTTAATTCAGTTTGAAAAGCAACGCCATCGCAACGTGAATTGATTCGTGACCCTGCCATCCGCTCGAAACCCCCAGAATTGGGAGTTTGAGGGGAAAGACAGTGCGGGGCAAAAAGATAGCCATCGCACCATATCATCCCAGATGTAAATTGTCAATGATGGCTTTCACTAACTTGGAAAATTACGGGCATATTTCGCAATCGTTTGTAGGTTTGATACTCGTGATAGAGTTCGGAATTGCCAAAAAATAAGATCGAAACCGCTTCCCACAGAAAGACCCATCCGCCGATAATCAGTCCCTGTTCAAAAATAAAAGGCAGGAGATGATTAGAGGAAATCAGTAAAATTTTGGCGACCCCCAGCAGCAAGCAGCCGCCCAAGATACAGTAAAGCGCCTTGCGATTGCTCCGATTCAGCTTGTGTCTGAAGACATAAATTTTATATGCGAAATGGTTGTCAATTCCCTCCCGCAATATCTCTTCCCGGCGCTCATCTTTTATAGCCTTGGGGATGGTGACGTACAATCCGATCGCGTACCGTAATGGAATTTCATCGGAGCAGGACATCAAAAAAGTCTCCAACTCCGGGTTCAACTCCCGACGCCGAAAGGGGGCGGCATCCCATTCGTTGAACAGGTCGGAATAGCGATCGATGGCGATCTCGATCGCGTAGCGATCGGCCGATTCGTCCCTTCGATAGGTTTGGCTAAAAATCTGCTCCGGTTTTTTCATCGCCCCATGATTTTCCCTCAAATGCGATCGCGAATCCGGTTCAACAACTCCGCCATCGAAATCTGACCCGACAAAAACTCGATCGCCATCCGGTCCATCAGCGCCCGCAGGTCAGCGGGAAGATCCGCGACCGGACGGACAGGAACCGGTTTCTGACCCCCGCCAATTTTCAAACTGGAGTGATCCAAAATCAGGATCGGCGGCAACGTAACCAGAGGATTTTCCCGGGGAGAGGCGACCCGCAGCAGGGTGGAGAGAGCTTGCCCCAGCAGGGGCGATCCCGGATCTCGCACGCAAATCAGCAGCAAATCGACGCTCAGACATTGCAACTGCTGGAGAATTTCCTCCCAAGACCGCCCCAAAGACCCCCGGAACCCCGCCGTTTGCAGGTATTGAATCAACGCCCGCTCAATTTTACCGGTGGGGTCATTCGAGGATGTGGCGGGGGAGTCCTCGCCCCGTTCCCGCGCCATCGGAGTCCCCTCCGACTCGGCAAAATCGGGGAGGGTAGACAGATCAACCACCAAAATATTCGGTTTCCAACTCATCCCGGCGGCCACCTGAATCACCTGCAAAAGTGCTGAAGTCGCCACTTCCGAGGGGCGGTTGGGGTGAGCTTGGGAAGCCAGACAGGGGAACACCGACAGGGTTTCGATCTGATTCGCCGCGGCCGTCGTCGCCGCATCCAGCGTCACCAAAGGGATGTTCGCCAAATGTTCCTGTTCGCCGAACTCTTGCAGGAACGCCACCGGATCTTCCACGTTATTGGTATTGTCGAGAACGATCGCGTCCGGGTGCCAAATCCGCGCCAGCAATTCGGCCTGATTGAGGTCATCGGCCTCCAAAATCCGGCAGTGGGAAATCTGGGGGTGGCGCTGGCGGTGGGGGAGTCCGCCGTCGGGCAACTGCAAGTTGTCGCGGACGCGGGAAGGTTTGGGAAACGTCCCCTGCTCCCCCTGGGGGTGAAATTCCGGCAGGGCGGGCGTCGGGCGATGGTCTTCCCCCACCGGACTCAACCACAGCACCGTCAGGCGCTTTGCCGGTTCGGGCACCGGACGCTGTTCCAGTTGGGTCAGGGCCAACTGCAGATCCGACTTCTGCACCGGCAGGCTGAGAAAGCCGTCGCAGCAGCCTTGGGCGGCCCGCTTCTTCTCCCCGAGGGTAGCGGTGATAAACACCGGAATTTGGCGAGTTTCCGCGTCCGTCTTCAGCAACGTCAGCACGTCCCAACCCGAGAGCAGGGGCAACAGGGGGTTGAGGAAAATCACCCGGGGCTGCAGCCGCCGCGCCTTTTCCACCGCCTCCGTACCGGTGCGAGCCACGATCGCCCGGTAGCCCAAATTGGCGACGCGATCGCTCAGGTCGTGGATAAACCGGGGGACAGCCTCCACGATCAGGATCAAGCGGGATTGCACCTGGGGAGTCGGGCGGGTCGAAGTGGGGGGCCTGCGTCGGGAGTCCGGCGTCGGGGACGGACTTTGCTCCCAATCCAAGGTGTCGGACTTCCAGCGCTTTTGGGGAGGCGCCGGGGGCAGCAGCAGAGTGAATTGGGAACCTTCCCCATGTTTGGAGATGAAGCTGACATCGCCGCCGTGGAGTCGGGCCAACCGCTGGGTCAGCACCAACCCCAACCCAGTCCCCTCGAATTTGCGGGTGAGGGGACTTTCGAGCTGCTGGAATTTTTCAAAAATCAGGTGTTGCTTTTCCTCGGGAATGCCGATGCCCGTATCCCATACGGTAAAGGCGATCCAGTCTTCCCAACGACCGACGCGCAGCCCCAGAGAACCCCCCTCGGGGGTGAATTTGAAGGCATTGGAGATCAGGTTGACGAGCATCTGCCGCAGCCGCAGTTCGTCGGCTTCGATGATTTCCAGGTCGGGTTCGATCTCCAAACTGAACAGGTCCTGGGTTTCGGGGGATTCGGTTTCGTTCCCGGCCCGGTCCTGCCGTTGCAGTTGTCGGGCCGTTTCCAGGGCGCGATCGCACACGGCGCGGATGTCCGCCCCTTCCGGGACCAGTTCCAACTGTTCGGTTTCGATGCGGGTCAGATCTAAAATATCGTTGACCACCATCATCAGATGCCGCCCGCTCTGGTGGATCAGTTTGGCGTAGCGGGCCTGGCGATCGCTCAGTTCCCCCAAAGAGCGGTCTTTGAGCAAGCTCGACAGACCCAAAACCGCCGTCAGGGGGGTTTTCAGTTCGTGGCTGATGCAAGCCAAAAACTCGTCTTTGAGGCGGTTGAGTTGGATCAGGTCTGCATTTTTAGCCGCCAATTCCTGGGCAACCCGGTGCTGTTCAGTGATGTCTTGGGCCAGGATCAGCCACAGCCCGGTCGGGGTTTGGGAGCTGTTCGGTTCCTTCAAGGGCTGGCGGGCAAACTGCCAGACTCGCTCCTGACCTTCCGGGGTTGGACAGATGCAAACGTAGGTGCCCGGACTCGAACTCAGGTGGCACCAGGGGGGCATGGCGCCGACATGGGGAGCCTCCTCGGGGGCGGTGGCGGTTTGCAGGAGGGTCGAACCGGCCATTTGGGAATCGTTCGGACTCGGGTCGCCACTACCCGCCACCCGACCCATCTCGGGTTGCAGGCCCGTCCGACACCGGAAAGCGTCGGTTTTCTCACCGTCCCCGGGGTTCCACTGCGTCACCGTCCGGGCCGCGTCGCGGACGGCTTCGGGTTCGTTCCCCACCTGCGATCGCCAGGCCAGGTTTTGACCCAACACCTGCCCCCGTTCCGTCTGCAGCATCATGGGCAGGGGCAGGGGCTCCAGGAGTTGCAGCAGGGACACCACGAAGGGAAAATGTTGGGATGCCTCCGCCACCGGCGTCCGGGATACGGATTTCCGGGGTTTGGAACGGCCGGGGGGCTTCATGACCGCCAGTTGCAGCAGTTTCAGCAGATCGATGAGTCCCAAAAACTGGCCCGCTTCGTCGATCAGGGCGATGGGCGAGAGGCCCTGGGTTTGATCGTTTTCCGATAAAGAGGCGATGGGGTTCCACCCCAAATCCTGGCCGATGTGCTGCAAATAAGTCCAAAAATCTTTCCAATGCAGGTGGCCCGGAACCAGCAGCAGGGGCTCGATTAGGCGATCGTCCAGACCCCGCTGTTCCAAGGGGGGCTCTTGCCGCGAGCCGGGGGAGATGTAGGGGGTCAAATTGTGGAGGTAGACGATCCCGACGGGATGTTGCTGGCTATTGACAACGACGACGCAATCGTGATTGCCTTCCGAGAGCACTAACCACAACGCATCGAGGGTGATGCCCTGGAGACAGACGGGCACCCTCCGAATCAGCGTTTGGAGAGAAATTGGAGAAGACATGGATAATCCGGTGTTGGGCGTACATCGATACTCGGCTAACAGCATCCTTTCCCCCGGCGTCCGACTTCGGACTCTCAACCTGCGATTTTCGGAATCTCGGGCTTCAAACGGGGTCGGGTTTCGGTGTGGGCGGGGAATCCGAAAGTCTCCGGATACAATTGACGCACTTTGCAGGTCAACTCGATTCTGTCAGCGATCGCGGCTCACCCCGAAAGGAACTCTTCTCAGGATTTACCCTAATTCAGATCTTCGAGGATTGAGCAATAAGATGTCAATATAGAAATCATTAAATTTAATTCCCCTTTCCGGCGAATTTTCTTCGGATTGATTTAAGACGAATTGGGCGGGCGATCGCGATCGCATCCCATCCCCCCTCCCGGAGACATTTGCCCCGACGGGGCGCTTCCCAAACCGGGCGATCGGGATTTTTGGAGTTTGACCTCCCTCTCCCGAGAGATTGATCGCCGCCGGGGGTCGGAGATTTGGGGTGAATCGCGGCGCGGTCAAACTTTGGGAATGATTATTTTCTCGATCATGACGCGATTAAAAATACCCCAAAAACCATCGCGATCGCCCCCGATAGCCGCTCCTCTATTTTCCGTTCTCCGAGGATAAAATGACCGAACAAAACGCCGAGTGGCACACTCAGGCGTTTGATAGAAATAACGTGAACCACGGAGGTCAGTGTCAGCGCCACCGTTTGACAGGAAATCGAAAGTGCGCCACAGATTCCCAAGCGGAGTAATGGCCGCCAATGCCTGGGAATAGCCCTCCAACTCCCGTCCGAATATTGTAGCATAACGGGCAAGAAAATTAGGGAATTAAAAAGAAATATCGCCATCGCCCAACCGATTGGAGAAGAATTTTGAATGCCGATCTTGTCAATATTAGATGTGATACTCCAAATAAACGCCACCCCCAGCATAAATTTCGGCCCCCGTTCCTTCCATAACGCCCGTAACGGCGCCCAATATCCCCGCCGTCGCGCCTCCAATTTTAAAACGTAGGCGCCCCCCACGATAAAACAGACCCCAACTCCATCTTTAACCGTCGGAATTTCGCCCACAATTAAGGGAGACGTGAACAACAAAAATAACGGCGTGAACGTGATCATTGGAACCGATAGGGATAAATCGGAGGATTCCAAAGCTTTCATGTATAGCAAAATCGCGATAATATTCAGACTCCCCCCCGCCAGCAACGCCCACCAAAAGCGATCGCCCAACGTCGGAACGCCCAACAACAGCAACACGGGGATCAACAATAAACCCGTCAATGTCGTCAAAATCCAAGCGATCGCGTAACTGTCAAATATTTCGAGAT
Source organism: Limnospira sp. (assembly GCA_050045915.1). GTDB lineage: Bacteria > Cyanobacteriota > Cyanobacteriia > Cyanobacteriales > Microcoleaceae > Limnospira. The sequence continues at coordinate 75,368 of JBNGCR010000001.1, read as the reverse complement.
TTTGCTTGCTAAACAAGTCTTTACCGGCTTCAAACGTCGCCGTCAGCAGGGACAGAATCAACCACACCATATCATTTTAGGCTTAGACCATTCCGATCCCTCCACCATAAAACAAATCGTCGCAACTGTGGGAGATGCGATTGAAAAAATTGGCGATCGCCATCTCCCCCCACCCTCTCACTGTTCGTTCAGGGACCAATCGTAATCCAAATACTGGATATCGTAACCCCCTCCAACCAAATACTCTCGGTTCCTTTCATCCAAATACTGACTCGTAAAATGCAACACCGCCTTTTCCTTCTCCGTCCCCGCAAACTTTTCCATCCCGCCGTATCGATTTTTAAAGTCATCCCCGAACCACTTAAAAATCGAAGATAAATGAACCTTATTTTGGTCGCGATCGATTTTAAAATTCTGTTCCAGGGCGAGAAATTTTCGCGTCTGTTCATCCAACTGTCGGTTCAATTCACCGCCGACATAAGGTTCCCGCCGCAAAATCGGACAGCCAATCGAAGCGCACACCAAACCCATGTGAATCCGGGGTTCGTCGAACTCCTTTCGCAAAACTTGATGTTCGATTTCATCCAAGGTTATTTCCTCTCCCATCACCTCAAACTTCAACCACTTCCAAACCCCCGGAATATCCCGAATACTTTGAGTCGGATAATTGGCGATTATCGCCTGTAGCGTCAGGGAATTGTAAGCATTAATCCAAAAGGCAATTTGTTCCGCCTCCGTCCAAGATTCATAGGTATCGCGGGACAGGTAGGCGAGGGCTGCATTGAACCGTTCCAGGGCTTGCGGATTGGCGGTCAGGGCTTTATAATCGACCTGTCCGCGATCGTCAACGTAGGTCTGGAGAACCATCCCATAATCGTCATAACTGAAGGGGCGATCGTTGACAATAGTGGCAGATTCTTCGGAATTATTCGGGTTTTCTCCGACATTTAAAGCCGTACTACCGGCGCAGCCCCCCATCAAGACTATCATCGAAACCGATAGGGAAATTTTAGTTATTTTTTGCATCTGATTTGACTCCATAATGAAAATACAACGAATTTCAGACTGAGGAATTTGGCAACAAATTTTTCAACCGAGAAGGCATCCAATGCCAAGCCAAACCGACGACAAACGGCAACCACATCCACAGCCGATCCTCCCGACTCATCCACCAACTCGAACTCCCCATCGCCTTCTGATATTGCAAGACAAAATAAACAAAAGCCGAACAGCTAACCAGGCGAGTCCCCAGGTTACGAGTCGCCACCGAAAACGGAACCAGCCAGGTAAAATACCAGGCGTGAATGATGGGACTGATCAGCAAAAGGGCGATAAAATAGGATTCCGATAAATGCAGAAATCGGGCATTCAGATCGGCTTGCTTCCCACCATATCGGTAAAAATCCCACAACATCAGCGCCAGCAAAACCATCGCCAGTGGCAACAGGTAAATCGAGTTACCTTCGGGAAGATCCCAGCCCAATTTCTCGATAAAATAGGGAAAAAAATCCGCACTGCGTCCCCGAGAAACGAATTGCGATCGCGCCGGAATCAGGGGACAGTCCGCCCCCGAACAAAAGGGAATCGCCGTCCCAATTAACGGCAAACTTCCCAACCCGAAAACGAGCAAAATCGATCGCACCCGCGGCCAGTGCAACCCCGCCAAAATCCCCAACAACGGCAGGGACATCCACTTAATTGCCGCCCCGATCCCGATCGCCACCGCACTCCCAGGCCACCGCCGGCGATCGCACCAAAACCAAGCCACCACCACCGCCAAAATAAACCAACTGTCATAATGCGCCCCCCCCGCAAAGGAATAAATAACCAGAGGATTCCAGGCGTAAATCAAGGTTTTTTGTTCGCCGAACCGCCGCGCCAGCAGCCAACAAACCGCCAGATCCGCCGACACAAACGCCAATTTAAATAGCAAAACCGAGGGCGCAATTGCAGCCAATCCCCGGAACCCCAACTGCGCGACGGGGGGGTAAATTGCGGACGTATTCAGATGGTTGATCAGCGACCACCAGGGGGTTTGCAGGGACACGAGTTCCGGCGCACTCGGGGCGAAATGGTAGGGACTGAAACCGAAATTTTGGATGTATCCCTCCCACAGATATCGCCACACGTCATCGCCGGGATACATGGGAAGTAGCAGCAGGCGAGTCAAAAGTGCGATCGCCCAAAATTTCAGCGCGTCAATTCGGCCAATCCCCCCACTGAGGGCGAATCCCACCCCCATCAGTCCCGCGCCGATCCCCAACTGGGGCACCGCACCCGGGGCGCGAAAGTCCCCGTAAGGCAACATCCACAGGCATCCCAAAATCAAAAATAGGGCGGCGAACCCGGTCAAAACAGCATCGCCGCGATATCGGAAATACAACCGCCCCAAAGTCGATAAAATCACGGTTCCGGCCCGCAGACTGCCCGATAGCGTCCCGGAAATTTTGGATCTTCCCCCCTGGCGGCGGCGGTAGTTAACCGGAATTTCGCGAACCCTCAACCCCAATTCCATCGCCCTCGCCTGCATTTCCACCGTCCAACCGAATCCCCGGTCCCGCATCGCGATCGCCTCCAACGCCGAACGCCGGATCAGCCGCAGCGGCCCGAGATCCCGATATCGATATCCCCAACCGGCCCAAATCAAAAACGTGGCCAACCCGTTCCCGAAATTCTGCACCGGGGTCATGGCTTGCCGTCCCTCGCGGGTGGCGCGGCGGTCCCCCAAAATCAGATCGGCGGTGGGGGCAGCTTCCCAAAATTTCGCCAATTCCGCCAAATCGTCACTGCCGTCCCCGTCGCAGAACAAAATCCACCGGATCGGGTCGGGAATGTCCTGTAACCCCCGCCAGCAGGCGCGACCGTAACCCGCGATCGGTTCGACCCAAACCGCGGCGCCGGCTTCCTCGGCTATAATGGCGCTGCGATCGCGACTGCCGTTATCGACAACTCGAATCCGGGTCAAACCCAAACCCAGCAGCGATCGCACCGTCGCCGCGATCGTTTCTTCCTCGTCCAGGACGGGGATGATGACAAGAACTTCATCCAGGGAAAAGGCACAACGATCGACCGGGGGAGAATTAGGGGAATTGATATCAGAGCACACGGCAGGAAAATGGGGTGGGGTTGACGATTATTGAATCCTATTGAATCAACCTGAGTTTTGCCTGAGATGAAATAGAATTTGGACTGAATGGGAATGTGTAGACGTTGGCGGCTCTCCGTGTCAAAATTATGGTAGCGTTAGGTGGATTTTGCCCGATGGGACAGGGAGACTACAGCCGTCAACACCCGTACTTAAATCATCCCCAGGTGGACAAACCCATCGAGGAAATCTATGGGGATTTGGACAGTTTTTCTTACGAAATTACCGACCGAGAACCGCACCGATTTGATACCGTCAGTTTTTATACGATCCTGCCCCCGGTTTTTTACGCGGGTCGATTCGTGAAAGGATTTTATTACAGCGAATCCGTCGATCTGTTAAATCACGTCCTGCCCCCCCTATCCCGACACTTTTTTTCCCTCGCCTATTCGATGTGGTGTTCCTATCCCGGGTCGAAGACAGCCGATGCCTATTCCTGTCTCTACAATAACCCCCAACGGGCGATTTGGTTTCGAGAAAATAACCGCGATCGCGCCGATAAGGTATTGATGACCTGCTACAATTCGGACTTTATCAACGAGTATATCATGGCACCGCAGCCCGTCGATAAAAAAGATATCGATCTCATCTGCGTTTCCCGGGTATCCCGAGAAAAGAACCTTCCCGTTATCGCCAAAGCGCTAAAAATTTACCGACAAAAATATCAGAAAAAAATCAAATTAACCTTGATAACGGCTTCGACATTGGATGTGAATAACCTTGAATATGCCGCCCCCGAAGTCTGGGAAATTTGGCATGAAATTCGCTCAATTTTAACCGACCCTTCGGATTACATCGATGTCATCTACTCCGCCGAACACTATCAAGAAATGCCCCGCTATTATTCGCGATCGCGGGCCTATGTATTGGGGTCTTTATTGGAGGGGAAAAATCGCAGTCTCAGCGAGGCGATGAGTTGCAACATTCCCGTCATTTGTTTTGAGGAATTCAACCAATATGCGCGGGGGGGCGATCGCATCTTCCCGGACGGATCGGGTTTGTGCTCCCCCTTCGACCCCGAATCCCTAGCCGATACCATCCACAAAGTCTTGGAAAATCCCCAACACTTCAAACCCCGACTCAACTATTTAAAATATCGGGGCAGAAAGAACTTTTTCAACACCTGTTTGAAAGCCTTTCCCTACTACGAAGAATCCATCCCCGACTACCAAAGTAGCGCACCGTTCAACAATCTTTGGCTGGATCTAGCCATTCAGGACAATTATCAAATGAGTCTGTATGATTTCCTCTACGGGCGATCGCAATATTCCCACATTCGGGGGTTGACAAATATTTATCAAACCCTCAATCGCTGGCTGAGATGGCTACAGGATCGGATCGAATCCCATCAATTTTAATGAAATCAGGGGAAAAGTCCCGGCTCGGCTCCCAACTTTCTCCCCCCCGCTTCTTCTGCTATAATGTCTCAATTCAAAAATCGCGTTAATATCTGCAACTTGCCATGACGAACCCCCAGGAGCAAATTTGCCCGGTTTGCGGCGTGAAGATCGTCAAAGCCATCGGGGGCGATCGCGTCTTCTTTTCCGTCGGTCCCCCCGGAACCCGCGCCCGACTCTCAGCCCGGGTCTGTCAATATGTCAAAAAGCCCGGTTGCATCAACACCGACCCGGGGTTGGTGGGAGAAGTCAAACCCGAAGACCGCTACCGACCGATATAAACCGCGATCGCTACAGCCCGAACCCTCGCTTCCCGTTCGGTAAAATCGTCCGCCAGTTCGTGCGGGCCACCTTCAACTGTTCGTCCCCCACGATCGCCCCCTTGAGATTCGCGCCGCACAAGTTCGTCCCCCGCAGGTTGGCGCGACTCAAGCAAGCCCCCCTCAAATTCGCCCCCCGCAAATCCGCCATCTCCAAATTCGCCGTACTCAGATACGCATTCTGCAAATTCGCCTTTCGCAAATTAGCCTGAACCAGCCGCGCCCGCCCGAAATTCGCATCCCGCAAATCCGCCCCCTGAAAATTCACCCGGGCCAGCCGCGCCTCGTAAAAATTCGTCCCCTTCCAAGTACCCCCCTCCAAATTCAAACCGCTCAATTCGCAGTCCCCAAAATCCCGCTGTCCCTTACTGTAAGCCACCCGGAAACTACTTTCGTTCCAATTTCGGGGAGCCTGACTTCCCTGAGTCCGGATCGCCGTCCCGTCCACCATCGTCGCCGGCGCCCCCTGAGACGCGCTCAATCCCCCCGCCACCGGCATCCGAGAATCGACAATTTGAGTAATTTCCGGTTGTCGCCGCCGTTCCCGTCGCGCCCGGATCAACTGCGCCTCCTGCTGTCGGGGAGACAAAACCACCGACGTCTGGTCTTCGTCCTCGTAAACCGTCGGTTCTTCCGGGGTTTCCGGCGACGGACTCTGAACCGCCATACTCCCCGACAAGTCCTCGAAGTCGCTCTCGTGGTCGAGGGCATACAACACATCCCGGGCCGACTGGTAGCGCTGATACACCGACACCGCCAACATCCGTTGCAGGATAGCCGCAAAAGAATCGCTGACCTCGGTATGTTCCCGCCAGTACACCTCCCCCGTGGTGGGGTCATGTTCCAAAGCGCTCGGCGATTTCCCCGTGAGCAAATAAACGCAAGTCATCCCCGTCGCATAGACATCGCTGGCGTAGACAGGGCGCAGGGACATCTGCTCGATGGGGGCAAATCCCGAAGTCCCGATCGCGAAATTGGTAAACGCCGTCTCCCCCGTCCCCATCATCGTCGCCTGGTTAACCTTATCCTTCACCGCCCCGAAATCGATGAGCACCAGGCGGTTATCCTGACGGCGGCGGATGATGTTGGCGGGTTTGATATCCCGGTGGATCACTTCCTGAGAATGAATGTAGTCCAGAACCGAGAGAATCTCCCGTAGAAAGTCTTTAGTCTGTGCTTCCGTGTACGGTCCCTGACTGCGGATTTCCTGCTTGAGGGTAGAACCGTCGATAAACTCTTGGACGAGATAGAACTGCTGTTTCCCCACAAAATAGTCCAACAGGCGCGGAATTTGGGGGTGGTCGCCAATTTTACCCAGGGTCTTCGCCTCCCGTTGAAAAAGCTGCCGCGCCATTTCCAAGACCCGTTTAGAATTGGCGGTCGGGCGCAGTTGCTTCACGACGCAGGTGGGATAGCCGGGGAGGGACAAATCTCGGGCTAGAAAGGTAGCCCCAAATCCCCCTTTTCCCAGCGGCTTCAGGACGAGATAACGATTTCTCAACCGCAGTCTCGAACCACAGGCCTGACACTTCAAGGCGTCGTTAGGGTTTTCTGGATTGGAACAAGCCGGATTCGTACAGTAACTCATGGTGGTTCGAGACGCTCACTTTAAAATGGATACCAGACCTGAAATACTTGTAGATCGCTGCCTACCGACACCGGGATCAGACGGATTTCCGAATCGAGCGGAGGACTCCGGCAGATTCGGACAGCCATTCGATGCACCCCACGTCTTCTCAGGAAAGAATGGTTCCCCTCTTTCTATTATCACGTTAGTTTCGATTTCAACACACCGACGGCCAAGTTGGGACATCTGACCCGCGATCGCCCCCGAAAATTCGACGGCGGGGCGGGGGTTCGGAATCGATTCGCCGTTTTGAACCGGGGAATGTAAAAATGGGGGGTTGGACTGGGAAGCGTCCCTTCCCGGCCTTCCCGACACCCCGATCGCGGATGACAGAAGACGAATTACCAACACGATAATGCGTATCTCTTTAAATTGGTTACGAGAACTGGTAGACATCACCCTCAGTCCCGAAGCACTCGCTGAAACCCTGACCGTGGCGGGATTTGAGGTCGAAGATATTGAAGATCGCAGCACCTGGGCGGACGGGGTCGTTCTCGGCAAAATTGTAGAAATCGCACCCCACCCCAACGCCGACAAATTGCGGGTTTGCCAAGTGGATATCGGCGACAAAGACCCCCTGAACATCGTCTGCGGGGCACCTAACGCCGCGGCGGATCTGATCGTTCCGGTAGCCACCATCGGCACCTACCTCCCCGCCGTCGATCTCAAGTTGAAAAAGAGCAAGTTGCGGGGGGTCCCTTCCCAGGGGATGATCTGTTCCCTGGCGGAACTGGGGTTAGAAAAGGATTCCGAGGGTATTTATCATTTTGATTTAGACGATCCCGAATTGGGAAGCGATGTCAGACCCCTCCTGGGATTGGACGACGTGGTTTTAGACGTCACCGCCACGGCTAACCGCGCCGACGGCTTGAGTATGGTCGGGATCGCCCGGGAAGTCGCAGCCCTAACCGGGGGGACTTTGAAAATTCCCGACGCGGCGGGGGTACTCATCGGCGATCGCGATCCGGCGGGCCAGTTAGCCGTCGAAATCGCCGACTCCCAAGCCTGCCCCACCTACATCGGCACGGCGATCGCGGACGTGAAAATTGCCCCTTCCCCCGACTGGCTGAAACGACGCCTACAGGCGGCGGGCATTCGCCCCATCAACAACGTGGTCGATGTCACGAATTATATCCTACTGGAGTGGGGACAGCCCCTCCACGCCTTCGATCGCGATCGCCTCAACACCCTCACCGGATCGCCCGATCTCACCGTCGGCGTCCGCTTCGCCAAACCCGGGGAATCCCTGAAAACCCTCGACGGCCAAACCCGCCCACTCAAAGAGCAAAATCTGGTCATCACCGCCAACGATAAACCCGTGGCTTTGGCCGGGGTAATGGGGGGCGAGGAAACGGAAGTCCACGACGGGACCACCAATTTGATGCTGGAAGCGGCGGTATTTTCCCCCGTCACGATTCGGCGATCGGCCCGCGCCCAGGGGGGACTCCGCACCGAATCCTCCACCCGCTACGAACGGGGAATCAACCAGGCCGAACTCGCTTTAGCCTGTCGCCGCGCCATCCTGTTGATCTCCGAACTCGCCGGCGGTACCCCCACGTTGCAGGAAATCGCCAGCAGCGTCACCGAGGTGGGGATGACTCAGGAAGTCTCCCTACGACTCGATCGCCTCAACGCCCTCCTCGGACCCCTGACGCGGGGAGAAGACACCGAAATGGAGTCCGATTTACAACCGGAAGAGGTGGAAAACATCCTCACCGCCTTGGGATGCGGGACGCGGCGCGAAAACAGTAACGGTTCCGTCGTCTGGACCGTGACGGTGCCCCCCTACCGCCAGCGGGACTTGGAACGGGAAGTTGACCTAATCGAAGAAGTCGCCCGCCTGTACGGGTACGATCGCTTTTCCGACACCCTCCCCACCCAAAGCGTCCCCGGCTACCTCCCCCCCGACCAAGAGGCACGGCGCCAGGTGCGGATGGCCTTCCGGGCGGCGGGCCTGACGGAGTTGATGCACTATTCCCTGGTGAAGCGGCAGGGCGAAAATCAGGTCGTCCTCGGCAACCCCCTATTTGTCGAATATTCTGCCTTGCGGACTGAGATGCTGTCCGGACTCATCGATGCCTTCGTGTTCAACCTGGAAAACGGCAACGGGCCCTTAAACGGGTTCGAGCTCGGGCGCATTTTCTGGCGGAACGGGGAAGAATACGGCGAAAAAGACGCGATCGCGGGGGTGATGGGCGGCGACCCCGCCGAGGGCCGCTGGGTGCGCGGCGGTCGCGACAATCCCCTAAGTTGGTTCGAGGCGAAGGGTTTGTTAGAGTCCGTGTTCGGGCGGCTGTCCCTGGCGGCGGAATATCGCCCGGAATCCGATGTGGAAATGCTGCACCCGGGGCGGACGGCCTCGGTGTGGTTAAACGGCGATCGCCTGGGGGTCTTCGGCCAACTCCATCCCCAATTGCGGCGGGAACGGGAACTTCCAGAAGCCGTTTATTTATTCGAGTTCGACCTGGCGGTATTGTTGGCGGCGATGACGGCGGCGGACCATTTGAAGCGGCAGTTCAAACCCTACTCAACCTTCCCCGCCTCCGATCGCGATATCGCCTTTTTCGTATCGGAATCCGTTCCCGTGGCGGACTTGGAGAACTGCATCGTCAAAGCCGGCGGCAAGCTGTTGGAGTCGGTGGAATTGTTCGACGAATATCGGGGTAAAAATGTTCCCGAAAATCAGCGCAGTTTGGCATTTCGTTTGGTGTATCGGGTGAGCGATCGCACCCTCAAAGATGAGGACATCGACCCGGTGCAACAAAAAGTCCGGGATGCCCTGGTCAAACAATTTGACGTGGATTTGAGAAGTTAATCACAATGCGGGGCTGTCTTTAGAATGTCAGCCCCAACTCAATCATTTACAGACACCTAGAAACCCGATTTCTAATCATTTAACGCGGGGTGAAGAATGACCGCCCCCCACCCACATCTCTCCTAGAAACCCGGTTTCTACCAACATCTCTCAAACCCACCCCAATCTCCCCTAGAAACCCGGTTTATTCCTCCCATCAGAAAGCAGACAAGAAATTCCCTAATCATCTTTATATGATTAGTCCGAGTAGGGTGCCAGCCTTGCGCCCTTGGGAATTGATTTCCGAGGGGTATTAGAATTGAGTCGTGTCCGGTGCATTCCCCGCGATCGCTGACTGACTTTAACCATAATAGATGAGTGGGAACGCACCCG
>JBNGCR010000001.1:41081-65592 GCA_050045915.1 Limnospira sp. | reverse complement strand
TTCCCCGCGATCGCTGACTGACTTTAACCATAATAGATGAGTGGGAACGCACCCGACAATTGACGAATTCGGAAAATTTGAAATTTCAATGGCGATCGCATATAATGATCCAATAAAGGTGCGGAGCCAGGAAAAATGACGGCAGTTTCCCCCCTTCTTCAAAAAACCGAAATTATCTACCCCAGTGCGGACGGCGAACCCGTGGCAGAAACCTACGACCATCTCTATGCGATCGTCACCACCCTCGAAGTGATCAAACAACACCTGAAACAGCGACGGGCAACGGTGTTGGCCGACCAGTTTCTCTATTACGCTTTGGGGTTCCCAAAATTGCGGGTCGCCCCCGATGTCATGGTCATTTTTGACGTGGAACCGGGAGGGCGAGACAATTATAAAATTTGGGAAGAAGGACAGGTTCCGGCCGTGATTTTTGAGATGACATCTCTGAGTACCCAGAAAGAAGATCAGATCGAAAATAAAAACCTTTACGAAAGTTTAGAAGTTCAAGAATACTGGTTATTTGACCCGAAAGGAGAGTGGATACCGGAACAGTTGCTCGGCTACCGTCTGGTGGGGGACAGTTACCAGGCGATCGCAGATAATTGCAGCGAAGTTTTGGGCTTAAAGTTGCAGGTAGAAGGAAAATTAATCGGGTTTTACCGCCAAGATAACGGCCAGAAATTGTTAATTCCCGACGAATTAGCCGAGGCATTGCAACAGGAAACTCTGGCTCGACAGCAAGCGGAGGAGCGGGCGGAAACCGAACGGCAGCGGGCGGAAACCGAACGGCAGCGGACGGAAACCGAACGGCAGCGGGCGGAAGAATTAGAAGCCTTACTCGCCCGATACCGAGAACAATTCGGCGACTTAAACCCGTAACGGAAGGAACAATTAATAATTATCAATTATCAATTATCAATGATCAATTGATTTCCCCGCCGCTTCGTCCAGCAGCCACCACAGTTCCCCCTCGGGCCGGATATATCGGCTGGGGTAGGCATCGGCATCTCCCTCCGGTGCGAACACCTGGGCGAGGGCCGATCGCTTACTCTCCCCCGCCACCAGGAACAGGACACACCGGGCTTTGTTGAGGAGGGGAATGGTAAACGTGAGGCGGGGTTGCCCGTCCTTATTGCCCACCGTCACCAGGCGATCGCACACCTGTAAAGCCTCCGTGTGGGGAAACAGGGAAGCCGTGTGGGCATCGTCCCCCATCCCCAACAAAATCACGTCCAAACTGGGAATTTCCCCGGGCGCCACCCCAAAAAATGACCGCAATTCAGCATCGTGACGCTCGGCATCCGCCGCCGGATCTCCCGCCCCAGTGGGCATCGGGTGCAGGTTGCCTTCCGGGAAATCCACCCGATCCAACCAGGCTTGCCGAGCCATATTTTGGTTGCTGTCCGGGTGTTCTGGGGGGACGTAGCGCTCATCTCCCCAGAAAATGTGAATTTTGTCCGTGGGGAGGTCATCCCCGGCCAGGGCTTCATAGAGGGGCTTTGGTGTCCCGCCACCGGCCAGAGCCAGGGTGAATTGACCCCGGGTTTGAACGGCTTCAGCGAGTTTGGCGAGGAGAATTTCGTGCGATCGCGCCACGAGTTGCTCCCGGTCGGCCAGAATTTCGACAATTTTTTTCATAGTGGGGGGGATTAGAATGCGCTGTGCACAAATATAGCGCCGCGGGTGGGGAATAGGGAATAGGCAATGGGGAATAGAAACGGCCGTCAATACCGAAGCGCGACAGTTGCGATCGCAAAGCGTCGGACTCGAAAACCGTTCCTCGTCCAGCACCGACACGGAGCTCCCCTCCGAGAAACCACGGAGTCAGATCACATATTCACTGTGTTTTCTATCACCCATTTCGGCCGATCAATTTCACCCCGGCGGCGACATCACATCACGGTATCCAAAACAGATTTCGGCCAATAATCAAGACAATAGGGTATTGTTTTTGGGGTGAAACCAGTCACGCCCCGAGCCCGACCAACCCCGTTCATGCCGCCACTCAATCGTCGCCGGTCGAGTGCGGTTTTCCCCCAAGATAAGCAGATGGATATTCAACCTCGTGAGAAAAAACTCAAAGCCAATCCGTTCACCGCTTACCGCGACCCGGAAACCGGCCAGTGGGTCGTCATCAAATCCGAAGAAAAAAAAACTGAAACCCGAGTCGCTTGAAGGAGAGAACGTCCGAAATGACCCGCCGGATTGATTGGCGATCGCCAGCCCGAGCGCCCGTCGGGTCAGGCATCCGCGAGGGTTTGGGCGATCGCTCCGGAATGGGATTTCGAGAAGGGGAAAGGAACGAAACGCCGACCGATGTCCCGTCAAGTGACCGACAAGCGCCCAGTCTTTTGCCGTTCAAACCCTTAGTAATGTGCCACTTTCTCAAGTGTCCGACGGCGACCCGCGATCGCCCCCCCCGATCCCGATCCGCAGCTTCGCACCCCTGTCACAGTTGAAAGAGTGTCACAATTTCGGGGAGGCGAGCGTCGGACTCCAATTAAATTAAAATTATTGAGTGGAAATCAAAACCGATGACAGCTATCACCTATTCCGAAAAAAATTCCGCCGTCGAGTCCAATTCTTGGCTGTATTCGATCGCCGAAGAAGTCGATCGCTTCACCGGAGACGATTGGCTGGCCCTATGTCCCGACATCAGCGAAGGCGAACTGTACCGAGACTGGTTTCTTTGCTACGATGCCGAAGTGACCGGCGCCTGGGAAGCCTACGACCACCTCACCGACCGACAGCTCATTTCCCCGAATTTGGAGCAAATCAAAACTCAAATTGACGCGATCGAATACGGTCGCCAACTCTCGGCCAGCAACATCGCCTGAAACCCGATCCTTGCGCCAACACTCAAACATGATCAAACCTTTGGGGGCCCCTCAACCCGATCGCCACAGTTAATCGGGTCGAACCGGCCCTTTTGACATCCTCTATTTGCATTTCTGTTTGCCTGCGGCACGCTACGCGAACGGTGAACAGAACCCGAAACCCTGCGGGAGGAGTTAGCAGTTAGAAGTGCGGAGGTGCGGAGGTATCGAAATTTCTCTCTCCTCCCTACACCCTACACCCTACACCCTACACCCCACACCCGTATTTTGGTATGCTTGACCCATCTAGCCTGGGGGATGCAGCCATGACGGGTTTGACAGAAAAGCCACGCGCAGCCAACACGCAGCCCTATTTAGAACTCAACAATCAAGGGCAAATCCTCAATTTTGCCCTCACCCAAAACCAGCACATTTTGGGTCGCGATCGCACCCGCGCCGATTTGCTCGTCCCGGAGACTTGGCTGGTGATTTCGGCCCGCCAAGCCGTCCTGCGGCGCGTTGGCGACAGCTATCATATCTACGACGGTGACGGACAGCAGCCGAGTACCAACGGTTTATTTTTGAACCACACCCGCATCACCCTCGCCGACGGCCACCGCCTCCGAAACGGGGTGGAAATCAAAATCGGCCAGAACCCCAAAAACCAGGTCCGCCTCCGCTACTTCGACCCCGAAGACGCGATCGCCCCCATTCCCCCCCAACCCCCGACCTTTCCCCTGGCCAACCGTTCGGTACTCCTCGGCCGGGACGCCGACGCATCGGTACAACTCGACTCCCCCCTGGTGTCCCGCCACCACGCCATCATCGAACCGGACGACCACGGCCACTACATCATCCGGGACTACAGCGCCAACGGCCTGTTCGTGAACGGAAAGCGGGTCGAACGGCCCACCCGCCTGTTGGATAACGATACAATCCGCGTCGGCCCGTTCACCCTCCGACGCCAGGGAGACGCCTTGGAACTGATGGATTTCGGCGATCGCATCCGGTTGGACGCCCAGCGCCTGCTGCGGTTGGTGCGCGATCGCCGGGGGAAGGCAAAAGTCCTGTTAAGCGATCTGACCTTCGCCATCGAACCCGGACAGTTTGTGGCCCTGGTGGGGGGCTCCGGCGCGGGAAAATCCACCCTGATGCGAACACTGTTGGGCATCAGCCCCACCACCAAGGGGACGGTTTACGTCAACGGCGAAGACCTGCACCGCCACTTCAACCTCTACCGCACCCAGATCGGCTACGTCCCCCAGGATGATATCGTCCACGGGGACCTGACGGTGGGGGAGGTGCTGACCTACGCGGCGCGACTCCGACTCCCCCCGGACGCGGACGAATCGGCGACCGTCAATAAAACCCTCTACGAAATCGAAATGCTGGACCGCCGGGACGCGATGGTGCGACAACTCAGCGGGGGACAGCGGAAGCGGGTCAGCATCGGAGTGGAATTGTTGGCCGACCCGAAGTTATTTTTTCTGGACGAACCGACGTCGGGACTCGACCCGGGGTTGGATAAAAAAATGATGGAATTGTTGCGCCGTCTGGCTAATCAGGGGCGGACGGTGATTTTGGTGACGCACGCCACGGCGAACATGATGATGTGCGATCGCGTGGTGTTTTTGGGCCGGGGGGGACGGCTGTGTTATTTCGGACCCCCGGCGGAGGCGTTCGAGTTTTTCGGGTTGGAAACGGGGGATTTCGCCGATATTTACAACCTGTTGGAGGAGGGGGAAGCGATCGCCCAGGATTGGTCCTTGCAATTTCGCAAATCTCCCCAATTTCAACATTACGTCGCCAACCATCTCAGCGTCGAAAATATCCCCCGCGACCCCAACGCCACGCCGCCGAGTCGGAAGTTGCCCTCGATTTGGGAACAGCTTTCGATCCTGACCGGGCGCTATTTTAAATTGCTCCGCCGCGACCCCCCGAATTTGGCGCTGAATTTGTTGACGGCACCGGCGGGAATTTTGTTGATCCGTCTGGCGATCGGCGATCGCGATCCCTTCCTCGGCGAACCGGATATCGGACTGGCTTCCCTGGCGCGGCAGGTGCTGTTCGTGCTCACCTGCGCGGCGATTTGGGTCGGCCTTTCGAGTTCTTTGCAGGAGTTGGTGAAGGAGGCGGCGATTTACGCCCGCGAGCGGTTGGTGAATTTGAGATTGATCCCCTATTTGGGCTCGAAATTCCTGATTTTGTCGGGGTTGGCTCTCCTGCAAACTCTGTTGATGGTCGCCGTCATCGCGATCGGGTTTGCTTGGCCGGAGGCCTCTTTCACTCCCTGGCTGTTGGGGGCAGGGGTGACGACTTTTTTAACTTTAATTGCCGCGATGGGCCTGGGGATTTTGGTGTCGGCCTGCGTGAAAAATAGCGCCCAGGCGAATAGTGCGCTGCCCCTGCTTTTATTGCCACAAATTATATTTTCTGGGGTGTTATTTAAAATGGAGGGAATTGGCCGGGTTTTGTCTTGGCTGACGGTCGGCCGCTGGTCGATGGGAGCCTACGGCGCTTTGGTCGATGTCAATACCTTGATTCCCGCACCCGCAACCCTCCCGGACGGGACGGTTTTATCGCAACCGTTTGAAGCCTCCTTGGTTTACGATCCGAGTTGGGAAAATTTGTTTTTAAATTGGGGGATGTTGGGGTTGCATTTGCTGTTCTATTGGGGGTTAACCCTCGAAATTCAGAGGCGGAAAGATCGGTTTTAAGGGCCTCGGGATTTAGAGTTTAGATTCCCCGTTGCCTCTGGCCTCTCTCAGCGCCCCGACGTTCTTGCCGAACTGTTTAAGAAAAGCGGATCTTTGACGGCGCTACCGGACGGGGGAGTTACAATCAGAACGCTGGCTCTTAAATCCTCTCAATTGGGGATTTTCTTCCCATGAACTATTGGCTGATTAAGTCCGAACCAACGGCGTACAGTATCGAACAAATGAGGCGCGATCGCACTTGTATTTGGGATGGCGTTCGCAACTACATGGCGAGAAACTTTTTGAAGCAAATGAAAGTCGGAGATATCTGTTTTTTTTACCATTCTAATACGAAAATTCCCGGCATTGTGGGAGCGGTTCGAGTGACCGAGGCGAATCTGGTCGATCCGACCCAATTTGACGAAAAAAGTCCGTATTACGACCCCAAAGCGACACCGGAAGCCCCCCGGTGGCAGACGGTGCGAGTGGAGTTTATCGAGCAGTTTCCTCAAATTATTTCCCTCGCCGAACTCAAGAATTATTTCGACCCAGACGAACTGTTATTGGTGCGTCGGGGCAATCGTTTGTCAGTGATGCCTATTGCCACTGACATCCACGATCGCATTCTTAAATTGAAATTCAAATCGTCTGTAAATCCTTAGATCTCCCAAGGAGAGAAGTCCCCATGATAGAAAGTTGAGCGAGGGCGGGATGCCGGGCGCGATCGGGTCGGCAAATTCAACCTAGCATCCCCGTCTCTGAACTCCCAACCCCGAGAGACAACAATCAGGCGCAACTGCTTTATACTAAAAATGAGTTGTCTCTTTTTGTTCCTCCGAATTATGGGCACCAATACACCACCGCTGTGGCTGCAATCGGAAAATTCCAATCTCGTCGCCGAAATTGCACTGCGGGTTCGTCGCTCCCTGAATCTGAATGAAATTCTCGCCTCGGCGGTGCAAGAAGTGCGGGAATTGCTCGAAACCGATCGCGTCGTGATTTATCGCTTTTTACCGGACTGGAGTGGGGAAGTCTCCGTGGAGTCGGTGGGGGAGGACTGGCGGCCCATCATCCACGAAATCATTCACGATACCTGCTTCATGAATGGGTGGGACAAACCCTACCGCCAGGGTCACGTCAGCGCCATCGAAGACATTCAAAATTGCGAGATTCACCCCTGTTATGTCGAATTATTAGAAAGTTTGCAAGTTCGGGCGAATTTTGTCGTCCCCATTCTCCAACGCCCCGAATCTCCCGGCGAAGAGGAACATCTCTGGGGATTGCTGATCGCGCACCACTGCCGCGGACCGAGACACTGGCACAGCACCGAAGTCGATATTCTCACCCAACTCGCCACCCAACTCGCGATCGCTATCCGACAGGCGGAAATGCACCAACAACTGCAAGAAGAACTGACGCAACGCCAGCGGACCCAGGCCGAGTTGATCCGCGCCAACGATAAAATCATGCGCCTCAACGACCGTTTGAAGACGGAAAACCTGAGACTGAGCGCCGAACTCGACATCACCCGCCAACTCCAGGAAATGATCCTCCCCACGCCGGAAGAATTGAGAAAAATTCCCGACCTCGACGTGGCGACCTACATGAAACCTGCCGCCGAGGTAGGGGGAGATTACTACGATATTTTACAGCACAAAGGCCGGGTCAAGATCGGTATCGGCGACGTCACCGGCCACGGCTTGGAAAGCGGAATGTTGATGATGATGGTTCAGACAGCCGTGCGGACGCTATTGAACCATGAAGAAAAAGATGCGGTGAAGTTTTTAAGAACGGTGAACCGCACAATTTACGATAACGTCGAGCGCATGAAGTCTCAGAAAAATTTGACCTTGATGTTGTTGGATTATTGTCGAAATATGTTGGAGATCAGCGGGCAGCACGAACAGGCGATCGTGGTGCGATCGGAACCCTCTCCACGGGCTGAAATTATCGACACCATCGACCTGGGTTTTCCGGTGGGATTGGAGCCGGAAATCGGCCAATTCATCAATAAAATGCACGTCAAACTCCACCCCGGCGATGTAGTTGTCCTGTTTACGGACGGAATTACAGAAGCCGAAAATACCCAGGGAATGCAGTACGGCCTCGATCGCCTCTGCGAAGGAGTCGTCCGCCACCACGACCAATCGGCCGAAGCGATCAAAGATGCGATCGTCGCGGACGTTTACAACTACATCGGCTCCCAACGAATTTTTGATGACATTACCTTGGTCGTGTTGAAGCAAAGATGACGGCGAAAAGTTGCGATCGCAGGACTTGGCCGGTTCGGACTCTCGCCAATCTCCCCCATCGTCCCGACGCCGTTCAAAAGGGTTCAAATTGGGTCGAGTCGAACTTAATGTCCGTCCTCACCGTCAATCTAATGGCGGGCGGCGACATCGGTGGCGGTGCTTCGGCAAGGCAACGGTTAAGCAAAGGGAGAACACAGATAGGATTTACCTCCGGGAGCTTCCCCGACACCCCGCCGATCGCACCCAGTATAAAATGAGATTCGGGCGGATCGAGTCTCCAGAGCGGATCGAGCCACCTCTTAACTTTTGAGGGGTTCGGGGAAGCTCTCAGTCCCTTGCTCTACTGGAACAGTAGCGGGTACATGGATTCCCCGCGTCAATTGAGGAGTAAATTGAGAACATTGAGGCGATAGTTGTGAAACTGATCAGTTCGTTAGAAGATGCTTTGAATCGTTATAGCAATCAGCAGTCAGCTTTCAGCCATCAGCAAAGGTCGGTCGCCCATAACATGGGAGGGTTCGGGATGGGTCAATTGAACCGCCCTGTCCTGCCCCCCGAGTGCTCCCCGGGGGGGTTAACAATTCTTCAAAATGAGTCCGAAAGCGGTTTCGACCGGACAAATTTTGCAGATCAAGCGGTCAATGTTGCCCATCTGGGCTCCAAAGCGTTTAAGATAACAGTCGATCGGGTCTGGAAATTCCGAGCAGACGGCAAAGACTGAGCGCAGTTCGATTCACCGAATCATCCGACCGATATTGATGCGGTTGATGTACCGTCCGCTCTGGCGTTCGGGTCTGGTTTGGAAAAACCAGGGACTGCACTCGGCACCCGTCCCCGACCGGGTTGGGTTTAACCTATGGATGAAAGGAAGATGGTGAAGTCATGGCGACCCCCCAATTTGAACACTCTCGGCAACCCGCGTTAGAAGGTGAATCGTCCGTCGATGTCACACTCACCGATGAGATGACGATCGCCGACAATAACAATGATCGACTCGCGACGACCTCCAAACCGCCGGCCCGCTTGCGGGTGCCGAAGGGATTTTGGGGATGGCAACTCCTGTGGCTGATCGTCCTGTTGGGCTTCGGGACGACGGCGACGGGGGCGCTGTTGTGGCTGCTCACGACACCCCCACCGCCGAACTGCGAGGAAATTTCAGCCCGCTCCGCCTCGGGCGATCGCCTCTACTGTGCCGATCGCGCCACCCAGTCCGGGGCGTTGGAAGACATTCAGGCAGCCTTTGCCCTGGTGGAGAGCTGGCCCGAAGACCACCCCCTAAAGCCACAGGCCAAACAGATGATGCGGTACTGGTTCGACCGGCTGCTCGTCTACGCCAACCAGAAGATCGACGCGGGGGATTTGCAAGGGGCCCTGGCGATGGTGGCGGTGGTGCCGAAGGACTCTCCGGCCTACGCAGAAGTCCAACAGGCGATCGCGGGTTGGAAAAACAACTGGGACGAAGGTCAACAGATGGCCGATCGCGCCGAAGAGGCCCTCAAATATCAAAACTGGGATCAGGCGTTCGAGTTCATAATCGCCCTGGGCAAGTTGAACAATATCCACTGGAGCGAAAAACGACACGACGAACTCCTCGACCGCATGGCCCTGGAAAAGCAGGGCGAACAGCGCCTGAAAGAAGCCCGCAACATCGCCAAACGTTCCACCCCTTCCAACCTGTCGGAAGCGATCGCCCTGGCCAATAAAATTGACCCCCAACTCTACATTTTCGCCGTCGCCCAAAATGAAATCAAAAACTGGAGCCGCGACCTCCTCGAACTGGCCGTAGAGGCGACGGAGAAAGACAATTTCGAGGAGGCGATCGAAATCGCCCAACTGATCCCGTCCGACTCGCCCTTCTACTCAGAAGCCCGGGATGTCATCCTGCTCACCCAAATTCAACGGGTCAGTTCCGACCGGACTTCCGGAGAACCCTTCCCCTACCAGATCGCCACTTTGATCGAAGGCCGAGCCGCCCTGGACAAAATGTCCGCCGCCCCCGAAAACGTCCCGGACGTCTACCGTCCCCTGTATGAGGAAACCAAAACTCAGATAGACCGGGTGTCGGCACAGGTTCAAGATCTCGTCGGCCTGCAGTTGGCGAGCGCGGTAGCTCAAATCGGCCACCCCTGGGCTCTGCAGGTGGCCATCGACCAGGCCGGAACCATCGCGCCCGATCGCCCCCGCCGCATCCACGCCCAAACCTTGGTCGCCCACTGGCGCAAAGAGGTGCAGCGCATCGAAGACCGTCCCTACCTTGCCGTCGCCCGAGAACTCGCCCGCACGGAAACCGTGGACGGATTCCGGGCCGCCGTCGCCTACGCCCGAGAAGTGGAACTCGGCCGCCCCCTGCGGATCGAGGCGCAAACCTTGATCGCCGAGTGGACGAAGCGAATTCAGATCGTCGAAGACCAGCCGATTCTCAACGAAGCCCTGGCCCTGGCAAAGGAAGATAACCTGAGCGGGGCGATCGACAAGGCCTCCGAAATTGAGAAGGGTCGCGCCCTCTACGCCGAAGCCCAGGATAAAATTGCCGGGTGGGTGAGCGAAATTCAGATCGCCCAAGACCAACCCATTTTGGATCGCGCCTACGATCTAGCCGACCGGGGCAGCCTCAGTGCCGCTATCTCCGAAGCCTCCCGCATCGGTTACGGCCGCGCCCTCTACTACGAAGCCCAAAACGCGATCGCCCGGTGGGCGGCGGAACGGGATGCCATCTGGGCCGCCCAACAGCAGAGACAGCGATCTTACACCTCCTCTCGGGATGAACCCTCCCGCAGTTCCGGCTATTCCGACTATTCCGACAGTTCTGGCTACTCCGGCTATTCCGACAGTTCCGGCTACTCCGGCTATTCCGGCTATTCCGACAGTTCCGGCTACTCCGGCTATTCCGATTACGAACCCGCCCCCGCCCCCGCCCCCGCTCCGGCTCCCGCTCCCGCCCCCGCTCCCGCTCCCGCCCCCGCCCCCGCCGCGAGTCCGGAAAATTACAGCCCCCCAGACTCCAATCTATTTTTGGAATGATGCCGACCCAGCCGATTTCACTATTGGAGAACCGCCCCCCCCATTTCCCATCGGATGAGCCAATCCATTATTCAACTGCTGCTAATTGACGACGATCCTATCTTTCGGATCGGAATTCGGTCGATTTGCGACCGGTTTTCTGACCTCGAAGTGGTCGCCGAAGCCGAAACCGCGACGCAAGCTTCCGAAATTCTCGACGGGTGGGCGCAATCGGATGCCACCGCACCGCCGGAAGCCGCTTCCGACTCCGTGAAAATGGCGATCTTGGAGTTGGGGGTGAAAGACCTGACATCCAACCCCAACCGGGCGATCGCATTTTGTCAGCAATTTCAAATTCGCTATCGAGACATCCCCCTGCTCCTGATCGCCGCCGTCTCCGACCCCGACCTGCTCGCCGCCGCCCGACAGGCCGGCGTGGCGGGCTACTGTCCGAAAGGAGCCGCCCTCGAAGAAATCCTCAGCGCCATTCGCGAGGTCGCCGCCGGAGGGCGCTATTGGGTCGATCCCCTCCCGAAAGCCCCCCCGTCCGCGCGGAGGGGAAAACCAGCCGCCCCGACCCGCTGGCAAAAATTGCGCTTCGCTTTGATCGCACCCGGACTGCGCGACATCGAAACGACCCTGGAAGAACTGGGGGCAGAACTGGAAAAAGCCGGCCCCATGCCGACGGGGGGGGCGGTGCCGATGTTGAATTGGCTCATTCTCCGGGGCCGTTATCGGGAGTTGCGAACCGCCCGCCGGATCGTCTCTCACCTGCTCCCCGAGTCCCCGGATGTTTCGGGTTGGGGAGGGAACGGAACTACCCCGCCGAGGCTCGGTTCCGAGCCGTCGAGTCCAGGGGGGGAATTGGTGCCGGCCGGCCGTTCCGATTTGGTGACACCGGGTTCGGCTGATCTCGGGGCCCTGCGATCGCTTTTATTCGATGCCACCGTCGCCAAACTCCAGTCCGGGTTGGTCAACCAGACGGGAATTCCCCTGGAAATAGACATCCTGAAATTGAGCAAAAAGCAGGAACTCATTTACACGATCCTGCGGAAGTTTGAAGACCTACTCGACGAGTTGCAGTTGTCGGAGATCGAACCCGAGCGCCTGGTTCTCAACTCTCCGGCCCTGCTGCGGGACGTGTGGGCTGAGGCGATCGCCGATTTCTACGGCAAATATTACACCCTCTCGGTCGGCGATCGGCAGGTGGAAGCGATCCCGGTGTTACTCCGGGATGCCCCCCAGGTGGAAACGGCTATCCTGAGCCGGATTCCCCTCGTGGAAGACCTCCTCGCTCACCTGCTTTTCGGAGAATCTTTAATCATCGACAACCAAGTGTATCCCCCGGGTTCTCTGGAGGCGACGCGACGGGCTGAGGCCCTCTTGCAGCACGGGGTGATTCAAATTGCCAACGGTGTCATGCAACCGCTATTGAACCGTTTCGCCGATCTCGAAGAAGTCAAACAAACCTTTTACGACCGCCGGATGCTCTCCACCCGAGAAATTGAAAAGTTTCGGAATAACCTGTCGTGGCGGTATCGTATCGATCGCTATGTGAGCGAACCGAAAGATATTTTTGAAAGTACCCATACATTATTTGTGTTGGGAGAGCGGGGAATTCAAAAACGAACCATCTATGCCTCCCGACGTCGGGAACTCGAAGACCTCTCCGGCGTTCCCCTAGCCGTTACTTTGGTGTTGGAAGGTCGCGACGCGATCGCGCCCCGCGTGAGGGCGGCTGTCTCTTTTGTCGGCAGCGGCGTGGTGTTTTTGTTGACCCAAGTTCTCGGCCGCGGCATCGGCTTGATCGGACGCGGAATTCTCCAAGGAATCGGTTCTTCAATTCAAGATAGCCCGGTGAAAAAAAATAAGACCTCGAATTGATAGTCTGAACCGAATTCTAGGATTTCAAACATCCTAATTGAAACAACTCGCGGGACTCCTGCCGCACTTGCCCTTCCCTCACCGCATGGTTGAGGTTGACAAATGCGTCTAAATCGTCTCGACCGTATTTTGTCATCTGCAATAGGTTGCGGAGCTGCTCTTCAGTTTCAACTGTCAAACAGCCGGTATCGATTGCTGTCCTCACCAATTCACTAATGGCACCCATAGGTTGTCACTCACTCGACTTTGGATTGTTTTAGGAATACGGTAGTTAATGAGTACCAAGCAGAACAAGGGTGTTATGTAAATTTAGGTAACAAACACTGTAAAGCTTTTGTAAAAAAAAGTCAACCTCCGCCATAATGGCGAAAGGGAGCGACACTGACTCCGGAAATTGGGCTTGGAAAGCACCGCCGAGCTGTCATTGTTTGCCCCCGTTTACGACTCCGACTCAGGAAAGTTGTCAAATCAGGATAAAATGTGTTAAGCATCTCCGTGGCTCGGATTCCGCGACTTTCCCATTCAATCAATTGGCGATCGATACCCCCTAGATGTTAACCCGAGAATTTGTATAATCAAGAACTTTAATTCGGCGAACTTTTTGGGTTTCAATCCCTTGCGTATGTGGTAATCGGCGGTCAGCTTTGAGCCGTCAGCTCGCGGTCGAGCCCCCCCATCGGCAGATTTCGGGATTTTGGCTATATTTCTCCACACCCCGACACCCCACCCATTCCCCTGCCCCCCACGGCAAAGCTCGTGAGATAATAGCTGCAACTGAGAGTATCGATCCCAATATCCCGAATCTATGACACAACTTCCCACCACCCTAGAAGAAGCGATCGCCCAAGCCAAAGAAGCCGCCCGGGCGGCTCTCGAAGACGGCCACACCCTCATCCAAGTGGAACTGGTGTTCCCGGAAATTGAACTGCAAGCCCAGTCCATCGCCCAAGAGTTCATCCCCGCCGTCGAGACACCCGACGCGGTACTCAAAGTCCTCTTTCCCGATGCCGGAGCCGCAGCCCTCGCCCGCCGTGACTGGGGAGAAACCAGCTTCCGGGTCACGGACGTGGGGACCAGTCGTTCTCCCGTCGAGAGGCGACTCCAACCCGACGACGGACGATTCTTGGTGGTGTCGCCGTCCTCTGTGGAAGTACACGAGGTGGAAACCCTCTCCAAACTCGCCGGCGATCGCCCGGTCATTCTTTTAAATCCCCGCTTGGAAGATGTTGCTATTATAGGAATAGGATACGCGGCTCGCCAATTGCGGGAACGCTTTATCAATACCATCGAATCCTGCTACTATCTCAAGCCCCTAGATGGTGCCGCATTGTATCGGTGTTATCCTTCCCCTTGGGAAGTGTGGCTGGAAGTCGATGGAGACTATCAAAAAATCGCCCAGCAACCGACGAAACCCGTCGGAGATGAGTTGGAACAACTGTTAGCTCGGGCAATTCAAGGAACCGACCCCAACTCCGTCCAGTCCAACCCCCAAGCCCAGAAAAAAGGTTTTCTTTCCGGACTCCAAAGTTTCCTCAATGCCCTGAGCAGATGAGCGAATCATGGCTCAAGTCAATCCGTCAGGACACAGAAAACAATGTCTAACCGACGCATTGTGATTGGTGACATACACGGGCATTTCGATGGAATGATGGCCCTCCTCGATCGACTCAGCCCGGGTGCCGAAGATGAAGTCTACTTTCTCGGAGATCTGATCGATCGCGGGCCCAAAAGCGCCCAAGTCGTCGAGTTCGTCAAAAACAGCCCCTATCACTGCCTGATGGGCAACCACGAACAACTGATGTTGAGCGCGATGCCGGAAGTCGGCAACAACCAACAGGCCTGGCAGGCTTGGCTCTACAGCGGGGGTCAAGCCACAGTCATCTCCTACCAAGACGCGGAGATCATCCCCCGAGATCACTTGCAGTGGATGCGATCGCTGCCCCTGTTCCTCGATCTCGGCGACACCTGGCTCGTCCACGCCGGAGTCCATCCCAAACTGCCCCTCCAGGAACAGACCGCCGCCGAGTTTTGTTGGATTCGGCGGGACTTCCATTCCATCCCCAAACCCTACTTTCCCAAAAAACAGATCATCATCGGCCACACGATCACGTTTACCTTCGATGGGGTCGAGCCGGGAAACATCGTCCGGGGGCAGGGATGGCTCGGGATCGATACCGGGGTCTACCACGCCAGAAGCGGCTGGCTGACCGCCTTGGAACTCGATACGAATACCGTGTACCAGGTTAACGCCCTCCACTCCAAATTTCGGACACTGCCCCTCGAAGAACTGATCACTCCCCTCAAACCCCCTTCATTTTTGGCTCGGTTGCGGTACAGCCGGCCCGAAGCCCAGTAGAAGAATTGAGAATTGAGAATTGAGAATTATCAATTCTCCTTTCTACGAAAAGAGGTACTCGAGGGTGGCGCGGTAGGCGGCTTCGTCCGTTCCCGCGCCGGAGGCGGTCGCCGTCGCGTCGATTTCTCGCTCCAAAGCCTCGATGCGATCGCCCGTCGCCGGGTGGGTACTCAAGAACGTGGGGGGGGAACCGCCACCGAGCAATTTAGCCAGGAAGTCCACCGCTGCCCGCGGGTCGTAGCCCGCCCGTCCCAGGGTAGCGACTCCCAGGCGGTCGGCTTCGTACTCCGCACTGCGGCTGTGGGGGCGACGCAGGGCGAGTTCCACGCCGATTTGAACCGCCATATTATTGTCGATTCCCGCCACCGAGGCGACCCCCTGGGCGATCGCCATCCGCTTCATCTGATCGACAGAATGTCGCCCGACGATGTGGCCGATTTCGTGGGCGATGACGCTGGCCAGTTCAGCCTCGTTGTCTGCAGCCAACATCAATCCGGTATTGACGTAGACGAATCCCCCCATCGTGGCGAAGGCGTTGATCGCCCGGTCGTCCACCACCCGGAAGGTGTAGGGGATTTCGGGGCGATCGCTGGCTCGGGCCAATTGCTGCCCGATGCGATCGATGTAAGCCGTCGCTTCCCGGTTGCGGAGGACGCGAATTTCCCCGCCGACGAGTTCTCGGTCAATTTGCTCCCCGAGAGAGACTTCCTGGCGGTCGGAGAGGGTGGAAAGTTGGATCACCTGAATGCCCCGAAAGATCAAATCTTGCCAGGAAAAAGCCTGGGCCGGCGGGAGCGACCCCAGCCCGACCGCCAGGGCGACGGAGACGGAGAGTAACGGATAGAACCACTGACGCAAAGACCAACGGATTCCGGATAAAAAATGCTTTGACATGGCGGATGAATATCAATACAATCGATCGCCAGAGAACCGGGGAAGGGAGCGGTTTTCTGCGTTCCATTCACGAGACGGTCAACTTCCCCGAAAAGTTCGGGCGATCGCACTACCACCCATTCAGTACGCCCCCCAACTCGGAGAATCGGGAATTGAGAAGGAGCGATCCTCGGGAGTCGGGGAAGGGAAATTCATTGTCAATTGTCATCGGCCAATTATCAATTGTTCCCAACATCTAGGCTCTCAAAAAGGGATCTCGTATGATTAAGTCTACGGCTACGGAATTGAGTGGTATATGCGTCCCCGTCACAGCATCATCGAAATTTTTTCCACCTTCGTCAATTTTGCCGACGATCGCTTCAGCAATTGGGTCAGCGATCCGGGGCTGCATCGCAGTATGGAAAGCTCGCTGAAACAAACGCCAGAATCTTCTCACTCCGAGGACTTTTGGGCGTTGCACTGGCACAACCGTTGGAAACAGGAATCGAAACCGAGTCCCCGGGTGGAGGGGCATTTGCTGGCGTACCTGCAGGAAACCTGTTATTGGGTAGCGCGAAAAACCGCCCAAGCCGGATTTGTGGGGGCCCAGGTGGGTTTAGCCGACTTGTTTCAGATGGCGATCGCCCAAGTGCGACGAATTTTCAAAGGATTCAACGCCGGACAGGGGGCATCCCTCAAAGATTACGCCGGGGTGACATTCAAATCCATCATCCGCGACACCCTGCGACAGCGACGGGAGACAGACATTTGCAGCGATTGGGCGCTGTTGCGAAAAATCAGCCAAAAACGGCTCGAAGAGGCCCTGAGTCGGGCCGGGTTGAGTCCGGCGAAGATCGCCGAGTACCGGTTGGCATGGAGCGGCTTCAAAACCCTCTACGTCCCGGAGCGAGGCGCCGGAACCCGACAGTTGCCGCCGCCCAACCCGGCCACCTGGGAAGCGATCGCCGCCCAATACAACCGCGATCGCCACACCCTCCCCGCCGCCGGGACGGAAGTTTCTCCCGAAATCCTGGAACGGTGGTTGAAAGAGTCCGCCAAGTGGACCCGCGCCTACCTCTACCCCGATACGACTTCGCTGAATGCAGCTCAACCCGGACAGGATCGGGAGTACCTGGACTATCTCCGCGACGATGAGCGGGAATCTCCCTTAGACCAGGCGATTTTACAAGAAGAAATGGCAGCCCGGGAGGCCCGCCGCTCCCAAGTGCACCTCGCCCTCGCCGAGGCGATCGCGAAACTCAAACCCGAGTTGCAAGAAATTTTGAAACTCTACTACGGTCGGGAATTGACCCAACAGGAAATTGCCCGACAACTGCAAACCAAACAGTACACCGTCTCCCGGCGATTGTCCAAGGCGCGGGAACTCCTGGTCAAGGCCCTCGCCCGGTGGAGCCAAGACACCCAGAACATTTCCCCGACCTGCGAACAAATTCAACAGATGGCGGTCGCCCTCGAAGAGTGGCTGCCGAGTTATTTTGAACAGATCGGCGACGCCCAAATCCCCACATAGGAACAGGTGGGGTAAGCTTTCTGATCTAGCCCCCGACACCCCCAATCCTGGGCGCTTGAAGCGGATCGATTTTTCACTCATCATTTCACACTGCTATATGTGCATATTTGGGGCTAACCAAAACGTAAGTAATAGAGACAACAGCAGTTGTACCAGCCAGATGGCCGGGTGATGAGGAAAACAACTAAACCGTGTTCTCGCAGGAGTCGTTCCGATGACAGTTCTATTCGCCAACCCAACCGAGGTGTGGTTGGAAATCCCCCCCGCAGTGCAAACTGCATCCTGGCAACAGAGCCAGTCCGCCCCCACCAATCGCGATCGTTGGAATAGCTACCTGAATCGCATCAGCCTCGACGTCATCCTCCCCTGGCTGCAACAGGAGTACGCACCGGAAGCGATTCCCTGTTCTGGGACAACTGCCAATTCGACCATTTGGGAGCTCGTCGGCGGGAGCGCCATACTGGTGGGAAACTTAAAATTGATCCTGATTCCTACGGAAACCATCGATACCGACGAATTTCGGGTTCCCCAAGAGTGGGCCGACATCCCCGAGTGGGTCGGCGACTACTATTTGGCGGTGCGGGTCGATCCCGACGAAGGCTATGTCAATATTTGGGGATACGCCACCCACCGCCAACTCAAAACCCGGGGCAGTTACGACGGAGGCGATCGCACCTACGCCTTGGATGGAGATGATGTGGTGCGGGATCTGGCGGTGTTGTGGGTGTCCCGGGAATTCTGCCCCCGGGCTGAGAGACGAGTCGCCGTCGCCGCGCTGCCCGTCGTCCCGACTCCCCAGGCTGAAAACCTGCTGCGACGCCTCGGAAACCCCGATTTGACCGTTCCCCGACTCGAAGTTCCCTTTCCATTGTGGGGGTCGCTGCTGGCGGACGAAACCTGGCGGGACGGGCTGTTTCGATGTCGCCGGGGTCGGACGGAAGTCAACCTGAGCCGGTGGTTCGACAACTGGTTTGAAACCGGATGGCAGGCTGTAGAAACGGTGTTTCCCACTTCCGGCAACCTCGGGTTTGCCTTTCGGCGTTCCGCCAACCTCCGGGACCCACAAACCGGGCGCGTCCCGAGAGACGAACCCATCCGGCGGGTCAAATTGATTCAGGTCGGCGAAGATCAAAGAACCGTCGCTTTGCTGGTGGAACTGAGTCCGGAAAGTGACGGCCGAGTTGGGATGCGGATACAATTGCTGCCGGGTCCGGAAATGTCCCACCTTCCCGCTAAAATTAGATTGAGCCTGATCTCGGAAACT
Organism: Limnospira sp.; assembly: GCA_050045915.1. GTDB lineage: Bacteria > Cyanobacteriota > Cyanobacteriia > Cyanobacteriales > Microcoleaceae > Limnospira. Next base: position 46,920 of record JBNGCR010000001.1, on the reverse strand, counting down.
GGAGAAACCCTCAAGAGTATCGAAGCCCGCGATCGCGACGATCTCCTGCAAATTCCACGGTTTAAGTGTTCCTCCGGTTATCATTTCAGTTTGCGGGTGCAGCTTGACGAAATCGATGCGATCGAAATGTTCGGGGTTTAAATTGGGAATTTATGAGTCAGCGCGTCATTATCCGCTTCGGAGCGGGCAGTTGTGAACAGGGGTTTCCGGCCGTTTTCGCGGACTTGTATCAATCGGAAGGAAAATTCGCCGCCCAAATGGGGAGTCTCCCGCCGGCTCCCGGACTGTCTCGATTGTATGACCAGTGGCGATCGCTCTACGAAGCCCTCTATCACAACTGGCGGATGCGGCGGGGCTGGGTTCCCGAAATCGAATTTGTCGAAGACGACGACAATATGCGGATTTCGCGATCGGATTTTGAGGACCTGTGCCAGGAATTGCGACGCGAGATCAACACCTGGCTCGATTCCCGCTCCTTCGGGCGGATCGAACGGCAGTTGCGAGCCCAACTCTCCCCGGAACGAGAAGTTCGGGTGATTGTCGAAACCAAAGATGAGCGGTTGCGACATTTGCCCTGGCATCTGTGGAATTTCTTTGAAGATTTCCCGAAAGCGGAAATTGCCCTCAGTTCCCCCGACCGCCACGAACTTCCATCCCCAAATCGGCGACGAAAAAAAGTCAAAATTCTCGCGATTTTGGGCAATTCCCAGGGGATTGAAGTACACAAAGATCGGACGATTCTTGAACAGTTGCCGGATGCGAAAACGGTTTTTCTCGTCGAACCCCGCCGACAAGAACTCGATCGCTGGCTGTGGCAAGAAAGCTGGGATATTCTCTTTTTTGCCGGCCACAGCGCCAGCACCCCGGACGGCTCCACCGGACACATCGAAATTAATGCCGAAGAAGCCCTCGCCATTCCCGACCTCAAAAATGCCCTGAAAGCGGCGGTGAGGGGGGGGCTGCAATTTGCGATCTTCAACTCCTGCGACGGGTTGGGTCTGGCGAATCGATTGAGCGCCCTCAACATCCCCCAATTGATCGTCATGCGGGAACCGGTTCCCGATCGCGTCGCCCAGGAATTTTTGATGAATTGGATTGGGGCATTTTCGGCGGGGAAACCGTTTTATTTGTCCGTTCGGGAGGCTCGAGAAAAGTTGCAGGGGTTGGAGGGTGAGTTCCCCTGTGCCTGCTGGCTGCCGGTGATTTTTCAAAATTGTTGGACCGGTCCCCCTTCCTGGCGGGAATTGACCGGAAAAATTGACGATTCGCCGGACGGAGCGGACTCCGCTCGGATCGCGAGGGGGGTGGCCGTCGGTTTGGCCGTCGGTGCGGTGGTGGTGGGAATGCGGTTGGCCGGGTGGTTGCAACCCTCGGAATTGATGGCCTTCGACCACCTGATGCGATCGCGCCCCGCCGAAGATCCGGATCCGCGAATGTTGGCGGTTGAGGTGACGGGGGCCGACGTGCAAAATCAACCGCCGGAAGAACGTTTGGGGCGATCGATCTCTCCCCGGGTGTTGGAGGAGTTGTTGGAAAAATTGCAACCCCTGGAACCGAGGGCGATCGGGTTGGACATTTATCAGGAAGTCCCCGTCGGCCCCGAACGCGGGGAGTTGATCGACCACCTGCGAAATAACGATCGCTTCATCACCGTCTGCAAGGTGGGCGAAGGTGACGATTCCCCCGGCATTCCCGCCGCGCCGCACATTCCCCGGGAGTCGCTGTGGAGCCGGGTGGGGTTCAGCAATGCCATCCTCGACCCGGATGGGGTTCTCCGCCGCCAACTCATCGGCCAGGCCCCGCCGATGAATTCCCGCTGTCCGGTCAACAATTCTTTGAATTTGCGAGTCGCCATCGAGTATTTGAAAGCTGCCGGACTCCTCACCGATGCGGATTTGAAGGTGACGAGAAATACCCTGCATTTGGGGGATTTGACTCTGCGAACGATCGGGGCTAACATCGCCGGATACCATCAGATCGATGCGGCGGGGTATCAGATCATGATCAATTATCGCAATACCCGCGATCGCAAAGTGGCCCGGACTCTCACGTTGGGGGAAGCTCTGAATGGGGGGCTGACGCCGGAGTTGGTGCGCGATCGCATCGTGTTGATTGGTACCACGGATAAAACTTTCCGCGACCTGCACCGCACCCCCTACAGCCGCGAAAGTTACCCGGATATCCCCGGCGTCATCGTCCAGGCCCACGCCATCAGCCAGATCGTGAGTGCCGTCGAGGACGGACGGCCCCTGATTTGGTGGTGGCCCCTGTGGGGGGAACTTCTCTGGATCGGGGGTTGGTCCTTGGCCGGGAGTGCGATCGCTTTGGTGTTCCACCGCCACCGCTGGATCGGTTTGGGGTTGGGTTGCGGCTTGGTGGTGTTGTACGGGTGCTGTTACGTCGTCCTCTGGCAGACGGGGGGATGGATTCCGCTGGTTCCCCCGGTTTTGGCGTTGGTGGGTTCGGGAAGTGCGATCGCGGTTTATCGCAGTTTGCAATTGCAGATCGTGCCGCCTAAGTTTCCGTTTGCGTTTCAGGATTGACGAAGAAACCCGGTTTCTAGATATTTCGGTGGGAAGAGAAACCGCTTGGGAATCAATTCCCTTTTCTCATAGCGAAAATCCTCTCAAGAGAATTAAAGAACAATCAAATATGCTCAGTCCACTTGAGTGGACTTTTGCTGTGAGCCTTGAAATTCATTTCAAGGCGGGATTGAGCGTAGGGAGGAATAAACCGCTTCTACCCCAAGCCGTAACAGCCCAACGCCCCCCAATGCATCGCGAGGGTGATATTGACAGGAAATGTTGGGGATTTGGGCTTGACTTTTTCCCCGATTTGACGGACTATAACATCATGGTAAAATGTGCCGCCAGATCGGGGATGCGATCGCGGTTGTCGTTACATCTATCAACCCTTCGCCAATCCTCTTGAGAGGATTTCAGCGATGAGAAAAGGGAATAGATTCCCAAGCGGTTCGCCTATTCAACCCCGATACACGCTCCCCCCAGTCCCCGGCAGCAGGGACAATTCCCTCGGGTTGATACTCCGCCCCACACTCACTTCCAACTCCCCATCCCAGTCCTCCACCGACAGCACCTGATCACCCGGTCCTTCATAGTCAAAATAGCGGCAATTTTCGGGGGGTTGGCGGCGTAGGGTTCCAATGCGGGACATCCGGGCGACACCCGAACCCACCTGGCGGTAAGACTCGCCGTCGAAGGTAATCTGTCGGGGCGGTTCACCGCTCAATTCCAGGGCGGTGGTGGACTCCATCCAAGCCACCTCCACGATATCATCTTCCGCCACCGAAAGCCAGCGGATGCGATCGCTTTCTTGTAGCAAATAATCGAACCAACTGTAACCCCCTTCGTAATAGGTGAGGCGACCTTCCACCACCCAATCTTCCCCCCCATATTGGACGATATCCCCCACTTCCAAATTAAATAAATTCCGCTCCAGGGCGGGGAGTCCTTGGGGAATTTCCTGGGGTTGCAACCGTCCTTGATTGGCGACGAAAAAAATCGCGATCGCCACAATAACAATAATTCCGATCCAGAACAGTGCCAGCATCTTTCGCGTCCTCAAAACATCATCGGGGGCGATATTTCGCCCCCAAAAAACGTCAACAATCAAGTCGTGTATTCGGCGTTAATTTTCACATAATCGTAACTCAGATCGCATCCCCAGGCCTTTCCAAATCCCATCTCGTCGCCAATTTTGACCCGAATTAAAACGGTATCTTCCTTCAGATATTCCCCCGTTTTCGCCCGTTTCAAATAATCGCTGGCGGCCGCCTCGTCAAACGCCAACGGCTGACCCGCTTTCATCAGTTGAAATTCCCCCATAGAAATCTCCAACTTCTCCTGATCGAACCGGACTCCGGCCCGTCCCGCCGCCGCCGCGATGCGGCCCCAGTTGGGATCGCAGCCGAAAATCGCCGATTTCACCAGGGACGACCCGACGATGGTTTTCGCCACTTTCGCCGCGGCCTCCTCCGTCGCCGCCCCACTCACCTGCACCTCGATCAGGCAGGTGGCCCCTTCACCGTCGCGGGCGATCGCTTTTGCCAGATGTTCGCAAACCGCCGTCAGCATCGCCTCCAGCTTGTCCGCCTCCAGACCTGGCCCGGTGATCGCCGGGGTGCGGGACTGGCCGTTGGCGAGGGCGATGAGACTGTCATTGGTACTCGTATCGCCGTCAACAGTAATTTGGTTGAAACTGCGGTTCGCCGCCCGGGCCAACATTTCCTGCCACAGGGGGGGCGATACCGCCGCGTCGCAGGTGACGAAAGCCAGCATCGTCGCCATGTTAGGATGGATCATCCCCGAACCCTTGGCGATGCCGCCGACGCGGACCGGGCGATCGCCGAATTTCGTCTCCAACGCGATGGATTTCGTCACCAAATCCGTGGTAATAATCGCCCCGGCGGCGTCAGGTCCCCCGGTTTCCGAAGCTCGGGCCACCAGTTGCGGAATCCCCGCCTTCAGAGCATCCATTTTGATCCGCTTCCCGATCACCCCGGTAGACGCCAGCAGGATCGATTCCGGCTCGATATTCAACGCCGCCGCCAGGGTATTGGCACTTTCGTACACGTCCGCCCAACCCGCTTCCCCGGTACCCGCGTTCGCCTGCCCCGCGTTGCACAGAATCGCCCGGGCACTGGGTTTAGCCTGCAATTGTTGGCGGCAGTAGTCCACGCAGGCCGCCCGCACCTGGGACGTGGTAAAGACCCCCGCCGCGATCGCATCCACGTCGGAGAGGATCAACGCCAAATCCGGCGCCCCGGAGGGTTTCAACCCCGCCACAATGCCACTCGCCCGGTATCCTTTCGGCGCCGTGATCCCGCCGTCAATCTTCTGCCAATCTGACATATTTTTCACCTTCCCCCATGAATGTCTCGCAGAAGCGATTATATAGCAGGGGATAGGGAACGGGAAACTTGATGTATCACTGAAAGCCGATCGCCCATGAAAAATCCCCACAAAGCCGATCGCGCTGTGGGGGTATTGATGTTAGAATCCACGGACTTTGATCTGTATACGACAACTTAGCTCATGGCTGAGGAACTGCGATCGTAGCTCGTCCGCGAATCAGCGTTGGGTTTGCCTTGGATGGTGCTGAAGTAGTCACCCGGCTCAATACCCACTTCGGCGGCGGAGCGGTTCAACATCGCCTGTTGGCGGTTCTTGACGGTCTGGTGGTGGCGCATCATCAACGCGCGGGCTTGGTCTTGGGTACTCATCGTCTAATTATCTCCGATTGGTTGAAAGTTAAAGTTGAAAGGGGTTTGAAATTAGCTCATGGAGGCGTGGGAGCGATCGTAGCTCATCTGACAATCCGAGTGGGGTTTGCCTTGGATGGTGCTGAAGTAGTCGCTCGGCTCAATACCCACTTCGGCGGCGACTCGGTTGAACATGGCTTGCTGGCGGTTTTTGACGCTCTGGTGGTGGCGTCGCATCAGTGCGCGGGCTTCGTCTTGGGTACACATGGTGTCTGTCTCCGAATTAATGGATTTGAAAAAACGTATTTAAATGAGATGGGGATTTAGCTCATCGCTGAGGAGCTGCGATCGTAGCTGCTGCTCGAATCGGTGTTGGGTTTGCCCTGGATGGTGCTGAAGTAGTCGCCCGGTTCGACACCGACTTCGGCGGCGGAGCGGTTGAGCATGGACTGCTGGCGGTTCTTGACGCTCTGGTGGTGGCGCATCATCAATGCTCTGGCTTTATCTTGGGTGCCCATGATGTCTGTCTCCGAATTAATGGATTTGAAAAAACGTATTTAAACGAGATGGGGATTTAGCTCATCGCTGAGGAGCTGCGATCGTAGCTGCTGCTCGAAT
>JBNGCR010000001.1:0-40981 GCA_050045915.1 Limnospira sp. | reverse complement strand
GGCGGTTCTTGACGCTCTGGTGGTGGCGCATCATCAATGCTCTGGCTTTATCTTGAGTGTCCATGAGTTGAGTTCTCCTGACGAGTTGAGTGGTTTTTTTTCCTTGTACTTATCACTATACTATAAAATTCTGTAGTCTATTTTACAAAATGCCTTTACTTTACAAAATTTAACATTCTTTCTTATAAAGTGGCGTGGGGATGGGCAAAAAAATGACCCCAAACCCGCTTCCGGGCTGGGGAAATGGCATCCAATTGTCGGGGTTCGGGGTGCGATCGCCGCCGGGGGGTGGTTCCCGAGAAGAGCCGTAAGTCCCGCTACAGGGCAGGTCGGTAGACTTTGTAGTTGATATTGGGGAAGATGTTATCCAAATATTCGACCTTTTCCAGCCAGCCCGAATCGATCTTCTCAACCTTAATGTCATCATAAAGTTTGTTGAAGCGCATCAGGTGCGATCGCGTCCGGCGCACGGCGTAGGGGACCATCGTCCCGGAGCTCATGATAAACGCCCAGTCGGAGGATTGGGCCAGAAGCAACTCCCGAGCCGCCTGGTTCAAGGCCCGTAACTCCAGGTCGTCCGTCGCCTCCCGACAAGCGAGGGAAATCATCCGCTCCGTGGCTTTGTGCAGGTGGGGATAAATCCAGGAATTGCTGTGGTTGAGCCAATATTCGTGAAATCCCTTGTAACCCCAACTCGACTGAGCCGGACGGCACACCTGCTGGGTAGGGTAGGCCTGCAAGTAGTCCGCCAAGTGACTCATGGCGTAGGTGTCTTGGTCAAACCAGGTTTTGCGGAAAAGGACATCGAGGAACCAGGGTCCTTCGTACCACCAGTGGCCGAACAGTTCGGCATCGTAAGGGGAGACGATGATGGGGGGGCGCTGCATGAGACTGTGGAGATGTTCGACCTGTCGCTCCCGGTTGAACATGAAATTCCCGGCGTGTTCGGCAGCTTTTTGTCGAGCCCAATAGGGATCGTAAAGTTCCTTATCTCCGAGTCCCAACCCCCGGCCAGTAATTTTGTGATATTTGATGCCCGTATTTTTCCGCTGACCGTTGGGCATGATATAGGGTTTAATATATTCGTATTCGGCTTCCCAGCCCAAATCCTTGTAAAATTCTCGATATTCTGGGGAACCCGGATATCCCACCAGAGAAGACCAGACCTGCTGGGAGGATTCGTGGTCGCGGGCGAAGACAGCGACGCCGGTTTCCGTGAAGATGGGGGCGTAGGTTCCGAAGCGGGGGCGGGGTTGAGCGTAGAGGACACCGTGGCCGTCGGTGAGGAAGTAGCGCAGGCCCGCGTCGGCGACGTGGCGCTCCAGGCCGTTGTAGTAGGCGCATTCGGGGAGCCAGATGCCCCGAGGGGGGCGGCCGAAGTTTTCTTCGTAGTGTTCGCAGGCGACGCGAATTTGGGCCTGTACCGCCTGGGGGTACATTTTCATCAGGGGGAGGTAGCCGTGGGTGGCGCCGCAGGTGATGATTTCCAGGTTGTTGGTATCTTGAAATTGTTTGAAGGCTGTGATTAAATCGCCCCCGTAGCGTTCCCAGAGGGTTCGGGCTTCCGCGAATTCCTCGACGTAGTGTTCGGCGAGGTAGACGAGGTGGCCGTTGTGTTGGTTGTGTTCGACTTCCCGGGCGACCAATTCCTGTAGTTTGGCGAGGTGTTTGTCGTAGCGTTCTTGGAGGAGGGGGTCCCGCAGCATGGCGACCAGGGGAGGAGTTAAACTCATCGTCAGTTTGAACTCGATGCCGTCCCGTTTCAATCCCTCGAACATTTTGATCAGGGGGATGTAGGTTTCCGTGATGGCTTCAAAGAGCCACTCTTCCTCTAGTACATAGTCGCTTTCGGGGTGTCGGACAAAGGGGAGGTGGGCGTGGAGAACCAGGGCAAGATAGCCAATAGACATAGTAATTTAGAACGAATGAGGATTTATAGGGAGCTAGAGTCCGAACAGCTTCAGAATATTTTAAGATTTTAAATCGAAACGGACAGATTCGGGCAACGTTAATTTTATCGCAGGGAACGGGGATCAAAAAAGTTCGCCGTTGGAGTTGGGGGGTCGTTTTCACCCGATTTTCGTCCCCGCACCCCGAGAGCGTCCGGGAAGGGAGGAGAGGAGGAAGACTAGATGGGAACCGAGACTGCGGAATTAATTTTTTTTTTGGATAAATTTTCAGACGCCGCCAGTGGCAAACAGGCGGTAAAAGTCGAGCCCAAACCGATTTGACTTTCAACGGTGACAGTCCCCCCCATCATCTCGCAAAACCGCTGGCTGATGGAGAGTCCCAAGCCGGTTCCTTCGTAGCGGCGGGTGGTAGAGTTGTCGGCCCGCTCGAAGGGTTCAAAAATTTTGGTCATCTGCTCCGGGGTCATGCCGATGCCCGTATCGCGGACCTCAAAAGCGACCCAGCCCCGGGACTGGCCGGGGGCGATCGCCACCGAGGAGGAGGAGCCGTTGTCGCCGGTGGAGTGCGGGAAAGACTTGGATTCCGGGCGATCGCGGTAGCTGACATTCAACGTCACGACCCCGTGTTCCGTAAATTTTGCCGCGTTGCTCAACAGGTTGAGCAAGATCTGTTTGACCTTGGTGCGATCGGCGTGCATCCCCTCCAAATCCGGGTCGCAATTGACCTGCAGTTCGTTGTGATTTTTCTGCACCAACGGCAGGACTAGGGCCTCCACTTCGCGAATCAACGTGGCGATATTGAAATCTTCCAAGCAGACGTTCATCATCCCCGACTCCAACTTGGAGATGTCCAAAATATCTTGAATGATCGCCAGCAGGTGCAGCCCCGAAGCGCGAATTTGGTCGAGATCGGGGATAAAATCAGTGTAGCCCAAATCAACCGCATCCTCCCGCAGTAGGTCGCTGTAGCCGATGATGGCGTTGAGGGGGGTGCGAAGTTCGTGGCTCATGCTGGCGAGGAACTCGCTCTTGGCGTGGTTGGCCGTCTCCGCCGCCTCTTTCGCCCTTTGGAGTTCAATTTGAGCCAACTTGCTTTCGGTGATGTCGCGGACGATCGCGAGGACTTCATTTTCGCCGCTGACGACGATCCGGGCTTCAAAATGGTGGCGGCGATCGTTGAGAAACCACTCGTACTCAAACACCTGCACCTGACCGCTGCGGAGGGCGTCCGACACATATTCGACATACATCCGGGCCAAATGCTTGGGCAGCAGGTCGTAAATGCTGCGGTTGAGATACTGACTCATCGACTGGATCAAATTGTCGCCCCGGGAGGCTCGGAAGTCCAGAAACACCCCGTCCCGACTGAATCGAAACATCAGGTCTGGGATGGCGTTGAGGAGCGCCCGATTTTTAGCCTCGCTCTGTCGCAGAGCCTCAGCTCGGAACTCCAGACTTTTGATCAGTTGTTCCTTGCTGTCGATCAAGTCCCGCAACTGCTTCGTCATCTTGTTGAAAGAATCGGCCAGCACCTGGAGTTCGTCCTGAGATTGAATGTCGATCTGCAACTCCAGATCCCCCGCCGCCAGTTCCTGGGTGGCGGCGGTCATCTGTTTGAGGGGTTCGGTGATCGAACGGCTGATCGCCAGAGCGAGGAGAATTCCGGCCGTGGCGGCGGCTAGGGCGGCGATCAACCCCCGATTTCGCACCGCCGCCATTTTCGCCTCCAGGGGTTGGGTCGAGAGTCCGACGCTGACGGCCCCCACGGGTTGGGAACCCAAGACGACGGCCTGACCCGCGATCAGCCGCTGTTGGCTGGGCTGCCACTTAAAAACGGTGTCCCGACTCCGGAGCAACTGCAAGCCCCAGGGATCAGGTTCTACGCCGTAGGCGAGTACGTCCCGCTCGTAGGCATCGGCGAGAATCCGGCCGTCTTTGTCGTAAATATTGCCGGACACCAGAATTTGGGCGGTTCCGAGCTGCTCCATGAGTTCCTTGAGGAAGGAAACATCCAAAAAATAGAGGGAGTCGGCGGATGTGACCGAGAGGGTTTCGAGTAAAATTTCCGCCTGCTGTTCAAGTTCCTGTTTGAACGTTTGTTGCTGGCGACGTAGGGAGAGCCAAGTGACGCTGGCCACCACAATAATGACCAAACCTGTCATGGCTAAGGTCAGTTTGGTCGCCAACGAAACTTGTCGGTTCCGGAACTTTCCCATCCAACTCACCTATTCTGAACTCGGTCGTACAATTCTCGCATCCGATTGAGATCGGCTTGGGGGGGAAATGCGTCGAACTTCGCCGTTTTTTCAAAGGATTCGAGTACGGCCTGTCCTTCGGGCGTTTTGTCCATATCCATCAATACGGTCTTGATCCCCTCGACTAATTCGGGGTCCATACCCCGGCGAACCAGTACGAGATGGCGGGCGATTTTTTCGGTTTCAGCCAATATCTTCAAGGCCGAGCGACTTTCCTCCGGAATCGCCATGAAGGTAGGCAAATCGGCGGCGCCGGCGTCAACATTTCCGCTGATTACCCACTGAATTGTATTTTCGTCGTCGTTGCTGAAAACGTATCCGACTTCGTCTTCGGCGACGGAATCGAGGGGGGAGCCTTTGGGGACGGGATTCAAGCCGATGTCGAGTAGATAGTTGAGGGGTAAGAAGTAGCCGGAGGTGGAGACGGCTTCCTCGAAGGCGATCGTCCGGCCGGGTAAGTCCTCGACACTCTTGATGTCGCTGTCCTTGCGGATGAAGATGACGCCGAAATACTCGGCATTCCCGCCCTTCCATCGGCGCAGGATCGGCTCGGCACCGGACTCGTCACTCACCCGCATGGCGGGATAGGGGCTGTCGAAGTAGATATCGACTTCGCCGTTTTTCAGCATCGTCGCGATCGTGCTGAGATCCGGGGCGACTTTGACTTGTCCGATGCCGATTTCATATGCTCCTAGATTTTTGGCGAGATAGTCGGCCATCGGCTGAAACTGCCGGATTTTTTGGCCGGCATTTTTGGAGACGTCGGCTAGGACGATGGCTTCTCCCGTGGGTTCGGTGGCGGCGGGGGGGGAGGCTTCGGCTTCCGGGGATGGGGGAGGGTCGGTGGGGGGGCTACAACCCACGATGGCTGTCGCCAGACCTAATAATATGAGTTTCCCGAAGAAATTTGGCAACATCTGATTTAAACCTTGTAATGCTCAATTACATCATCAATGGCAGATAAAACTTAACACAGTAGATGACCTCGTCTGGCGACCCATTACCTCACGAAAGTTGGGCGGGAGCGAGAAAGTTGAGCCCGACTCTAAGTCCTTAACCATTGGCGCTTTGGGTTCCGAACCGCCCCATTTACCGCCGCCCTTTCTAGGGGTTGGGTAGAGTTTGTATACATTTAGACTTAGAGGAGATCTTAACAGACCCCCAGTCAAGTTGCCTGCCTCGTCTCCTGGGAACGGCATCGAGATTAAGATAGTTATTCGGGCGGATTGTTAAAGATTTTGTAAATTTCCGAGGAATTGACTGAACCGAACCCGGGGAATAAGAAGACTGGAAAATGTCTCCGACGGACGGGCTGACAAGGGGGAGATTTATAGTGGGGCGCGAAGGGTGTATTTACAGTTCAGTTCTCGCGAGTCGGGATTCGGTTTGAAAAGTCTCACGATGAGGAGGTGTAATATCAAGTCCGTTTGAATACTTACACAATCGTTCGAGAAAAGGCAATCGGCAAGAGGCAATCGGCAAAAGTTTGAAGCCACTTCAGAAGATGGCACCCAGGAATCATAGCTGTTTAAGCGGACATGATATAACTCCGCCAGCGATCGTTGCTATAAAACGGATCTAAAATGGGGAATTAAATGCAGTTATTAGGACTCGTTTTGAGAGAGATCACTATGGGAAATTTTGGGGAGTACGTAGGTCAAACCGGATATCAAGGTGACGGCGACAGCAGCCCAAAAAGCGATCAGAGACGGTCGGTGCCAGGTGGGCGGGAGGGGGGCGATCAACAGGGAAATGGCGACTATTTGTAGGACGGTTTTCGCTTTTCCCCACAGGTTCGCCCCGGAGATTTGGGTTTGATTGACTCGCCATCCCGCGATCGCCAATTCCCGACCCACGATCAAAAAAACCCCCCAGGCGGGGATCTCTCCGAGTTCGATCAGGGCCAACAGGGGGGCCAGCACCAGCAATTTGTCCACCAGGGGGTCGAGAAATTTGCCCAAATCGCTGACTTGGTTCAGTTTTCGGGCCAGGTAGCCGTCGAGCCAGTCGGTGGCGGCGGCGGTGAGGAAAATGCCCAGACCAATCCAGCGGATCTCGGGGGTGGGGTGGTGCAGTCCCCAGAGGATGAAGGGAATTCCCAGCAGGCGGGAGAAGGTGATCCAGGTCGGTAAATTCATGGTTGCGATGGTTGCGCGGGAGGGGGGCGGGATCTCGATCATAGCAAGATCTCGGTTGACCCGGCGATCGCTACTCCCGCCGCCAGATTTTCAGGGTGTTGTCGCTGCTGCCGCTGGCGAGAATCTTGCCGTCGGGGCTGACGGCGATGGCGTTGACATCTTTACTGTGTCCGAAAAGGGTATCGACGACGGTTTCCCGGTCCAGATCCCAAATTTTGACGGTGCGATCGGCGCCGCCGCTGGCCAGGAGGGGGGGGCGATCGCGATCGAGGGACGGGAAAAAGGCTACCGTCCTCACCCAATCCTGATGTTCGCTCAGGGTGTGTCGGAGTTCCCGGCGGTCGAGATCCCAAATTTTGACGGTTTTATCGCTGCTGGCGGTGGCGAGAAGTCGCCCGTCGGGGCTGAAGGCGAGGGCGTTGACGTCCCGCCGGTGTCCGGCGAGTTGTCCCAGGTGTTCCCCGGTGTCGGGTCGCCACAGGTGGACGGAATTGTCGCTGCTGGCGGTGGCGAGTAACTGTCCGTCCGGGGCGTAGGCTAGGCCGTTGATCCCCCGCAGGTGTTGCAGACTGCGACGCAATTGCCCGGTTTCGATCGCCCAAATGTGAACGATGCCGTCGTCCCCGGCGGTGGCGATCGCATCTCCGAGGGGACTGAAGGCTGCGGACACGGACACCCGGCCGTCGCCGTGGGCCGCGATCGTCCCCACCTCATTTCTGGTCGCCCAGTCCCACAGGTGAACTTTTCCGTCCCCGCTTCCCCCGGCTAGGAGCCTGCCGTCGGGGCTGAAGGCGACCGCCAATATCGGCTGGGAGGGAGTCAGGAAGGAGGCGATCCATTCCCCGGTGTCGGGCCGCCACAGTCGGACGGTGCGATCGAAACTCCCCCCCGCCAAAATCTGGCCGTCGGGACTCAAGGCGACACAGGAGACGGAACTCCAATAGTCGCTGACGGTTTGGGGGCGCTTCCAACCGAGGCCGATGTGTCGGGGTTGGGGGGGAAAGGCGGCGGGTTGGGCGATGACGTTCAGTCGGGGGCGACGGGTGTCGAGGTCGCGGAGGACATCGGCCGCGCAGGGGTAGCGGCGGTTGGTGGCTTCTTCGGTGAGGCGATCGAGAATTTGACCCAATTCGTCCCCAACGGCACGGTCGGTCAAATAGTGCCGCCACACCCACCGATCTTCCCCGGTATCGAACAAATCAAAGGGGGACAAATGGGTGAGCAAATGTAAACAAGTTACCCCTAAACTGTACAAATCGCTGGCGAAAGTCGCCCGGCCGCGCAACTGTTCCGGTGCCACATATTCCGGCGTCCCGATCAGGGTTCCGGTTTGCAACAAGGCGCTACCGATCGCCTGTTTTGCTGCCCCGAAATCGACGATGACCAACTGTCCGTTGGGGCTGCGGATGATATTCTCCGGCTTGATATCCCGGTGGATGATATTGTGGGAGTGGATGAATTCTAAAACGGGGAGCAAGTTGCCCAGCAAATAGCGGATTTGGGATTCGTTAAACCGGCCGCGAGTTTCCAAAATTTGCCGCAAATTTTGCCCTTCGATATATTCCAGGACAAGATATTGGCTGTCTTCGATTTTGAAATAGTCGATCAGTCGGGCAATTTGGGGATGTTTGCCCAGGTTTTCCAGGCGGACGGCTTCGAGTTCAAACAGTTCGGTCGCTTTTTGCAAATGTTCGGGGTGTTGCGATCGCGGACAAAACTGTTTGAGGACGCAGGGAGAGGCGGTCGGGTTGCGATCGTCGGTCGCCAAGAAGGTTCGGCCGAATCCCCCCGATCCCAAGCATTTGATGATTCGATACCGTCCCCCTACAATTTGTTCGTTTGTCATGGCTGCGATTCCATCCCAATGTCAGTGATAACCCGTCGGTTTAGCGATCGCCAAAATTGTCTCGGTCGAAACGAGAAAAATTCTTGAACCAACCCCGTTTCCAGAAAAAGTAAACCAAACTTCCGGCGATGACTGCCATCAATCCCAAAGCAGCCGGATAGCCGTAATACCACTCCAATTCCGGCATATTTAAAGGCGATTTTTCCGGGTCAAAGTTCATGCCATAAACCCCGGCGATAAAGGTCAGGGGGATAAAAATTGTGGAGATTACCGTTAACAATTTCATCACTTCATTCATGCGATTTCCCATCGAAGATAGGTAAATGCTGATCAGGTCGGAAGCCAATTCTCGGTAGGTTTCCAGCATATTCCGGACGTTCACCGTGTTGTCGTAACAGTCCCGCAGGTAGACGCGCACTCTTTTTCCCACCAGCCTCGTTTTGTCCCGGATCAGGATATTTAAAGCTTCCCGCTGCGACCAGATCGCCCGACGCAGAACCAACAGTTCCCGCTTGATTTTATAAATACTTTCCATCGTATCCTTGGAGGGTTTGAAGAGGACTTCATCTTCCAAGTCTTCCAGGCGATCGCTGTAAATTTCCAGTAGGGGAAAAAATTCGTCGATGATGGCATCCAAAATCGCGTAGGCGAGATAGTCCGCCCCATTTTTTCGGATTGTCCCTTTGTTGAGTCGGATGCGATCGCGCACCGGTTCCAAACAATCATATTGGGGTTCTTCCTGAACGGTGATCAGATAATTATCCCCCAAAATGATACTCACCTGTTCTTTGTGCAGTTTTTTGGATTTGGGGTTGAGCATCACCATCCAAGCCACAATCACCAAATGATCGGGATTGTCGTAGTACACCACTTTCGGACGCTGCGGGACGTTCACCACGTCTTCCAAGGCGATGGGGTGGAGGTTGAAAATCTGGGACATTTTCCGCCAGGTTTCCAAGTTTCCCAACCCCTGGACGTCCAGCCAGGAGACGCAATCCGAATCGAGGTAGGTGGAACATTCGTCGGGACTGTCGAGAACTTTGCGGGTGGCATTCGTCTCGTTATATTCGATCAAAATCAGTTCCGGCGGCGGCGCGTCGGGTTCGAGATCGAGGGTTCCGGGGAGGCTCCCCGGTTCGTCGAAAAAGTAATCCAACTCGGATTCTTCTTCCTCTTCTCTGGGGGGTTCCAGGTAAGGATGGGAGGAGGATTGGATGCTGTGAGCCATAGAAGTTGCGATCGCGTCAAATGCCATTGTTGCAATTGTATCGAAGATTGGAATCGCGATCGCGATCGCTCATAAAATGTAATATAGCAATCAAAAACCATTGGTAAACTATCTAGCCCCCAAACCCCCAATCCTGGGGGCTTCAAGCGGATCGAATTTTCCCTCCTCATTTCACACTGCTATATGCTGCTCCCCGAGTTGCCCCAGGGATGACGGTTTCTCCCGTTGTCGCCCATCATATCAACCCCTGTCCATCGATCCGAAATGTCGTCAAAACCGGAGTCCAAAAAATACAAATTTGATGCCATATTTTCGATCAATAATCGATTAAGTTTGAATCAAAAATATCTGGACTCGCGGGCGATTCCAGCTCCCCCCAAATCGCCACATCAGTTTGGGGGGCGAGTCTTGCGCCCGGGAACGCCGGCAGTTTGTGGCCATTGTGAGAAGAAGGGGCCGCAGGAGCGATCGCGATCGTAAATTTTTGTAGATCGATCCGGATTGGAATCCAACCCCAAGAAAAAGATCGAGAGTGGCGATCAGTTGCCGAGATGCGGGTGATATCCAGTCCGGTCAAATACCCGAAAGTGTCAGACCCCTCACTCCCTTTAAAAACAGCCCGCTCCCAAGAACTCGATCGATGGGAGGTCGAGGTCAAGATCCAGCCCGGTCGGGAACTTTTTTTTCGGCATGAAACGGGCGAAAAGTTGGGTCTAAATGTCCGCGCCCACTGTGGCTTTTTGCCCCCAGGGTTCTCACCCCTCGGAGGGATTTAATCCGCCTCGAAAAAGGGTGTGGCAGGGCGTTTAACAGTCACAACCGAACCGAGTCCTTCGCGTTCGGCGGTGTGGCGATCGCCCCGGGGATTGGCGTTTTATTTCTCCGAGTCCCGCGTCGCAATTGTGACCCAAAGCGGACAGTTTAAAAACCGGATCGATCAAGAATCTTAAGAACACTCGATCGCCTCAAAATTGAGGTATAACTTAAATTGAATGGCTAGGGAAAATTCTCCGATGAAAACAGTAGACGATCTGCTTCGAGTTGCAGTGGGTGAAATTGGCTACAGCGAATCTCCTCCAAGCAGCAATCAAAATAAATACGGTCATTGGTACGGCATGAATTATGTACCCTGGTGCGCGATTTTCATTTCCTACTGCTTCGATCGCGTCGGCCTGACGCTACCAATCCGCACCGCCAAAGGATTTGCCTACTGTCAGGATGGGGTGTACTGGTTCCAGAGACAGGGGCGGTGGTTCTCCAAGCCGCAAGTCGGAGATATCGCCTTCTACTGCTGGCGGGGCGACGGCATCGCCGATCATGTCGGCATCGTGGAACGGATCGAGTCGAATGGAAGCGTGGTCAGCATCGAGGGAAATACAGCCGTCGGCAACGACTCCAACGGCGGACAGGTGATGCGCCGCCACCGGGAACCCTGGTGTTTTCTGGGATTCGGACGCCCCGCCTACCAACAGAAGCCCGCACCCCCGACCCAGCAAACCCCCTCTCAGACCCCGGAGAAGCCGAAATCGGATCAAGGGGAGGCTCCCGAACACCACCGCAACCTGATCGATGCCCTCACGGGACGCGATCGCAAGGGCTAATATCAAATCCTGATAATTGACCACAAAACAAGGGAATAGGGAGTCGGGAGTCGGTCGTAGAGAGATTGATCATTCCCGGCGTGTAACCACGCCAGCGCTCGTTGCTATAACATTCAGATCGGGTGTCGGACCTGGAAAATGTAGGGGCGCAAACCTTGCGCCCCTACAGTGGAATTTCATTGTTTGTAGGAGCCTATGGCATAGGCCCTCCAACCGCCACATCTCCGTCAAGACGCGCCGCCCATGTGAATGTCGCGAACCCGGACGGGGACGCAGGCGTGGGTCATTTGGGCGAGTTGCATGGGTTCACCCTTGCCGCAGAAACTCGTCCCGTGCTGTTCCCATTCCGACTCGGGTCCGATCGCGTCCACTTTGTTCCAAAATTCGGTGGTCATGGCGTGGTAAGTCACGTCTTTCAACATCCCCACAACTTTGCCGTTTTTGACCTGCCAAAACGCATCGCCGCCGAACTGGAAATTCCGGCGCTGTTGGTCGATGGAAAAACTGCCGATCCCGTCGATCAAAATCCCGTCTTCGGTGTCGGAAATCATCTCTTCCAAAGTGGCGGTGCGATCGCCACCATCGGGTCCGGGTTCCAAGCCCAAATTGGGAATCCGCACCATCGGGACGCTGGACCAACTGTCGGCGTAGGCACAGCCGTTGCTGCTGCCCCGTCCGAGGCGGTGGGCGGTTTCGCGGTCGGTGAGATAATCGTTCAATATGCCATCTTTGACGACGTACCATTCCTGGGCCCGAACTCCCTCGTCATCGTAGCCCATCGTACTCCGTCCGCCCGGTTGGGTGCGATCGCATTTGAAGTTCACCCAGGGGGCCGCATACTGCAATTTTTTCAGTTGGTCCGTGGTGGCGAAGCTGGTCCCGGCGAAGTTGGACTCGTAGCCGTAGACGCGATCGAGTTCCGTGGGGTGGCCGACGGATTCGTGGATGGTGAGGTAGAGGTGGGTGGGTTTGAGGATGAGGGTGGATTTGATGCCCGAGGGTCCCTTGGGCGCCTTCACCTTTTCGATCGCCTCGGAAGCCACGCGATCGACCTGAGACAGCAAATCGGCGGTGTCGATGTGTTCATACCCCAAATTCAGCGGCGGCCTCTCGTAGCCCCGATTTTGTGCGTCTCCGTCCGCGATCGCCGTGCACCCGTACCCGGCATAGCTGCGGTAAATGGTCTGTTCGATGTCGGAACCGACGGTGGAGGCGAAGCGTTTATTTTCCTGTTGAAATTGTAGGGAAGCGCTCGCTTTTTTGATGCCCTTTTCCCCGTGGGCGAGGAGTCTGTCCGTCAGCGTCAGCACCAAATTCGCCTTCTCTTCGATGGGGATGGAAAAGGGGTCGATTAGGACCGGGGTGATGTAGGTGTCCCGGTAGGCGTCCACGGGAACCAATTTCACCGGAACCCGCTGACAGAGGCGACTCCCCCGGGCGATGTCCACCGCCAACGCCACGACGCGGGCGACTTCCTCCGGGGTTTTGCGGTAGCTGGCGGCGAACCCCCAGGAACCGTTGAGGAGGACCCGCACCCCGAAACCGGAACTGACGTTATCGCTGAGGTTGCCCAAAGAGCGATCGCGGGCGGCGAGGGACTGTCGGCGGTAGGTGCACAGGCGGATGTCTCCGTACTCGCATCCGGCTTTGCGGATCAGGTCAATGGCGAGGTTGACGAGTTCTGTCGGCGTCTGCTGGCGGATCGGTGCTTGTACCATTGGATTAATTATCGGTTGATTTCAGTCTCGGTATTTTGTATATCGTAATCGCTTTGGGAAATTCGGCAACATTTGAGACGGGTGGGGGAAGAATCGGCGATTCGATCCGAAAACCCGGTTTCTCAGCCTTCGATTTCTGATCGCTATTTGCAGTTACAAAAATTCAAAGGAGTCGAAAAAGCGATCGCTCTCCGTCGGAAATTTTTCCGGCTGTTCCGAACCGACCAAAATCATGTACAGGCGGGGTGCGGCCCAATACAGTCGCATTTTAAACATCCCTTCCGAACCCTCGACTTCGATCGCCCGCCCCGGGATGTCTCCGAGAAAAATGTTATTTTCGGAGCGGATATTTTTCTCTTCCCAATCTTCTAAAAAGCCGTTTACAGATGCATCGAATAACTCGTCTATTTCCGTCGTACTCAATTCTCTCGGCAGTTCGCCTACGTCGTAATAAAAGACTCCGTAGGCGATTGTTTCATCCTCCAACGAAATGAGATACTGGCGCATCTCACCCCTCTGATTGGATTCCGCATCTTCCTCGGGAGTCCCGGGCATCATCACCGAAAAATTGCCGACTTCCGAGGTGAATTTCTGCCAGTCGCCGTCTTGGGTATTTTCCACTTGGGCGATCGCCGGGGGGATGTTGAAGCGATCGCCGGGAACCAGAGGAGTCAGCAAACCGACCGTCACAGCGAGGGTGAAAGCCCGAAAAATGAACATCAGTTATTTCTCCTGGTAATGGGTGTCTCCATTCTCTCATAATTTTTTTGATTTGGGCAAATATTGAGGCTTAAAATTTTGCGATCGCCATTTTTAACTCGAATAAAAATCCCCATAAAATAATTTAAAATGTCGGTCAATAAGTCCCGCAATTATTTCCCTCGATAAGGCAGGGACGTTTCATGTTCTCCCGAAAAATGGCTGGGGAAGCAGAGGAAGCAGAGGAAGAGAGGGGGGAGAGGGAGATTTTTCCCAATGAAAAGGCATTTTTAACCGGAAAAAACCCGGGTTCCTGGCTCCCATTAACCGTTTTCCTCGTCACCCTCGACAATTTTGAACCGAGAATGAAACAGCCCTGCTTATCGAGGGAGATTTGCCGGGGATATTTAATCATGTTAAAACGATTTGGAATGGGGGTCTAAAGCATCTCGCAAACCGTCTCCGATGTAGTTGATACTCAGAACCGTCAGAAAAATTGCAGCCCCCGGAAATATTACCATGTGAGGGGCGGTTTGAATGTAATTTTGGGCATCGTACAACATCCGCCCCCAGGTGGGAACGTCGGGGGGAAATCCCAGTCCCAAAAAGCTGAGAGTCGATTCGGTAATGATCGCAGTTCCGACGGCGAGGGTGGCGGCGACGATGATGGGGGTGAGGACGTTGGGGAGGATGTGGACCCAGATCAAACGCCTCGGTTTAGCCCCGATCGCCCGGGCTGCGGTGACGAAATCCATCTCGCGAACTGACAGAAAACTCGCCCGAACCAATCTCGCCACGGACATCCAATTGAGTCCCCCCACCACCAACACAATTAACAGGAAAATTCCCACTTCCCCCGACGCGATCGCCCGGGCGGATTCCCGAAATAAATAGATCACCAACAGCAAAACCGGCAGTTGCGGCAGGGATAAAAATAAATCCGTCATTCGCATCAGCAACCCGTCCGCAATTCCGCCGTAAAATCCCGCCATCGCGCCCACGGATGTCCCCAAACTAATCGCCACCAACATTGCCGCCACCCCCACCGCCAACGAAATGCGTCCGCCGATCAGGATGCGGGCGAGTTGATCCTGTCCCAAATCGTTGGTTCCGAAGGGGTGTTTCCAACTCGGGGGGGCGATAGAATTGCCGAAGTCGATCGCATCGGGGGCAGTGGTGTAAAAGACGGGCGCGATCGCCACTGAAACGACGATAATCAGCAAGACAACGCTGCCGAAAACCGCCATTTTATCCCGGCGAAACCGCCGCCAGATATCCCCCAATAACGTGCGGTTTTGAGGGGAGCGATCGGTGGATTCGGAAACGGCATTTTTCATCCTAAAAGTTAATAAAATAGTCGTTTATTTGCAAATTATATTGTATAATAATTGGTGTCGATCGCATCTCGGAACCCGTCATGGTTTCTCAACTTTCATCCGACACCCAAACTCAGATCACTTATCCTGAACGAGATGGGAATCCCATGTCAGACAATACCCTACAATTTCGCTGGATTACCGTCATCCAGTATAACTTAGACTGGCTGTTCGCCCCCGATCCCGAGGTATTTGTCGCCGGCGATCTGCTGTGGTATCCCGTCGAGGGGGACAACAAAACCCGCCAAGCCCCGGACGTGATGGTGGCGTTCGGGGTTCCCAAGGGGGAACGCGGATCGTATCAACAATGGAAAGAAGCAAATATCGCCCCCCAGGTGGTCTTTGAAATTCTTTCTCCAGGAAATACCCTCACCGAAATGAATAAAAAACAGGTTTTTTACGATCGCCACGGTGTCGAAGAATATTATCTCTTCGATCCGC
Organism: Limnospira sp.; assembly: GCA_050045915.1. Lineage (GTDB taxonomy): Bacteria > Cyanobacteriota > Cyanobacteriia > Cyanobacteriales > Microcoleaceae > Limnospira. The sequence goes on along the minus strand of JBNGCR010000001.1, from coordinate 25,769 downwards.
AAAAAAACGACCTCAGCGGTTGGTTGCGATCGGGGGAACGCCTGGATGTCATTGACGACATGAATAATTGGGTGAGTCCCCGCCTGCAAATTCGCTTTGATTTGTCGGAGGATGAGTTAAAAATTTACGGCCCCGACAATCAACCCTTCGCCAGCTATATCGAAGTCAGACAACGACTCCAAGAAATGGAACAACAGTTGAAACAAACCTCAGAACAGTTGGAAGAAGAACGGCGTCGGGCCGATCGCTTGGCGGAATTATTGCGGTCTGCAGGAATCGATCCGGATCGGGAAAATTGACAGCTTTCTCCCTCCTTATAGCCCTGTGAAATGATCAGTGAAAAATCGATCCGCTCAAAGCCCCCAGAATTGGGGGTTTGGGGGCGCGACCATTTACAAATGGTATCCGATGACTATATGAACGGGCAACCCTATAAGGTTGCCCCCACAGGCTGGGGGAAAGAGTATAGCGCTGCGCGCGGGAGTCGGCAGTCGGTATTAGGGAGTCGGAAACTGAAACGGCTTTTCTATAAGGGTTTGAAAATTTCTGACCCCATTTCAACTGTAACCACGTGAGCGCTCGTTGCTATAAAATTCTACTCCCGACTCCCTACTCCCGACTCCCTACTCCCTAGAATCAGAGCGGACGAGTTCTTTAAAATCTTCGATTAATATTGCAAAAAACATCTCCGGATCGACATCGGAGATCACCCAGGTGTTGGCATCGGGTTTGGCTGTGTGGGTGCGTTCAAACCAAGTCATCCCCCGGGTCGATTCCCCCTGAGTTTCCACCGTCACTCGGGCGCGATAAAACTTGAACAATTCGGGATAAAATAAATAGGCGACGGTGGCAGCATCGTGGACTAAAAAGCCCGGAATGCCACGGGTGCGGCGATTTTTTAGGCCGGTTTGGATCATGAAATCGATCAGGCCCAGCATAAACTTGACGATCGCACTATTTGGATTCACCTCAGCGATGCGATCGCCCACATTTCGGGTTAAAATTAAATGTTGGGTAACATCCAGCGAAATCATCACCAGATCCCCCCGACTCTCGAACACCGTCCGCGCCGCTTCGGGATTGTAGGTGATGTTAAATTCGCCGTGGGGGGTGACATTTCCCCCCAAATTAAACGCCCCGCCCATGATGACAATTTCCCGCGCCAATTTGAGGATTCCCGGGCGCCGTCGTTCGGCCGCGGCCAAATTCGTCAGCGGCCCGATCGCCACAATTGTCACCGCCCCCGGATCGCGTTCCAAACACTCGATAATCAGGCGATCGGAACCCGGCGCCGCGTCCCATTCGTGGGCAGGTGGCGGCAACGTTGCGGACAAATTTCCGATGCCGTCGTCGCCGTGGATGTGGGCGGCATTTCCCACCCCAGAATTCTCCACCAAAACCCCCCGGCCGACGGGGATATTTTCCATCCCGCCCAACTTGAGAAGCTGACTGGCTGTGGTGAAAGTTCGCCCCGCCGCCACGTTGCCGTCCGCTGTCGCCACCGCCACCAACTCCGCGAATCCCTGGCGGATCAAACTCTGCAACCACAGCAGGGCAAAAACATCGTCTCCGCCCGGATCGGTATCCAACAAAATTTTACGGGGTGAAACTGGGGATATCATTGCGATCGCCTCCGGTTCAATTCTAGTTCTCAGACTCCGGTTTAGGAGGGCGTGGCAAAGAGGGTTTGACCCCGGTTTTCTGAAGTTCTTTGACCATCAAAATCAACCGTTTGATGTGGGGTTTGATCACCGTTTCATTCTCTTTGGAAATGCGGTCGAGTTCCGCCTGCAGGTGGCACAGATCCGCGATCGCCGCCGGAGAAACCGCCCCCGGTTCGCCCTCCCCATCCGCGATCGCCCGTTGCAATTCCGTTTGAGCCACCGCATTTTCTCTCAACTCGGCGATCGCATTTCGCAACTCATTCAAACTGTCTTGTAGCGGGATCAATTCCTGGCGAAACTGCCCCTCGATCTCGTCCAACGCCCGGGAAATTTGCTCCTGAAATGACATGACGGACTCCGTTAAAACCGCCACCTGTTGAGATTGGCGGGCCGCCGCCAGTTCTCCTTCGCCGGGGGTTTGCAACTGTTCCCGTAGCGTCTGCATCTCTCCCCGCAGTTGTTTCCGCACCCCCACAATCGCCTGCACCGCCTTCTGTTCCAACTGTTCCACCGACTCCCGCATCTCGACGACTTCGGCTTGAGTCCGGACTGCCTCCTGTTCGTGCCGATATCGGTTAGCCACATTCAAAGACAGGGCCACCGTCAGCGGTGCCACGCCGTAGAATGCCTGGTTGGACAGGGCCACGACAATCGAGCCGATCGCGGAACTGGCCAAAGAAATATACTCAGCCCACTCTAACCAGTGTCGCCGGGGTAAATCTGGCATCAGGGGACGAGACTCGGAGCCGTTGGACTTGGGCATGGCGGTACTCGAAATAGGGTTCAGTGTAGATCGATCCGGGTGGGAAATGGGGGAAAACATAGCCATTGGTCTGTCAAAATGAGAATTTAACGGGGCGATGATGCAAAAAAATAATTGTGTTACAATCCTAGTTTAGTCCGATCAGCGGTCGCGATCGCCCCCGTCTCTCAACTTCCCCCCTCGCCCACCTCGAACCGCCCTCTTTTATGGAACCGAACGACAAGCCCGGTTTTGAAAAAATTCGCCCCATTCTCAGCATCGCCACCTTCATCATCTTGGCGCTCGGGGTGGGATTTCTCAGCATCAACCTGATTGTTGCTTTAATCGAGAAGTTCGGCTAAAAATTTGAAAGGCCGGGGCGAATCGCCTTCGCCCCCATCGGGGAACTCAATGTAGGAACTTGCGAACCTGATATTCGCCGCTGTTGACGATCGGCATTTTCAGGTCGCCCATTGCGCGATCGAGCCGATCTAACTCGCTTTGGGGGATGGACTTCCACTGTTCCCGGGTTTCCCAGCGGATCACTGCAATCACCTCCTCCTTCTCCGGATCGACCCAAATTTCTTTGCCGACAAAGCCGGGAAACTGTTTGAGTCCCTCCGTCCAGACTTCCTCATCCCGCCGGATGAACGCCTCCCATTTGTCGGGAGGCACTTTAAACTGTAGCCACTCGACGACCATATCTCATTCTCCACTCCGGGCCAAGGGGGGTTGGCGAGTCAGCGAGAAAAACTCGACTCCCCACTCCCATTCCCTACACCCTACACCCTACACCCTACACCCGGCGCCATATTTCCCCAGCCCGACTCCCTAATACCGACTCCCGACTCCCGCGCGCAGCGCTATATTAGCGGTTCAAAAACTTGCTGGCCATTTTTAGGGTATCCGCCATATCCACATCGCCGTCCCCGTCCGCGTCCAAGAAGCTGCTCAAAACCGGATTTTTATTAGCCTGTTGGGGGTTTTGGGTGTTCGTCCCGGTTTGCAGGAAATTGAGGATCATCGGCACCACCATCGGAAGCAAACTTTGGATGGTTTGGGAGTCGATCCCCGTCCGCTGCGAGACGGTTTCGATCAGTTGATTTTGTTGTTGCGGGGAAAATAAACCTTGGACGGCTACGGGGTCGGGGTTGGTGCCACCGTGTTCGTTCACGAAGGTTTGCACCGATTCGTCCCCCTCCTGGCTGCGTTTTTCCTGCAAAGCCGATCGCACATAGCCCCCCGCCACGGACATCAGGGTTTGGGTGGTTTCCGGGGACGCCCCCAATTGGGTGCTCAATTGTTGGGCGGTGTTTATAAGGTTGCCGAGTTGGCCTGCATTCGCCTGGAGTTGGGGATCGTTGAGGGCACCGACGATGCGATCGAAGAGTCCCATAGTTGTTGCTCCTGGAATTTCAGAAATTTCCTCTCAGTGTACCCGGACGGGGGCGATCTTGGATGGAGGGGGGGCGATCGCACTTTTTCAATCCCCAGGACGCGAAAATCCGCCCTCAACCCCCAACTCGACCCAAGATTTGACTACTCCCCGCGCTGAAGCGACGGGGATTCCCCGGAGGGATGTGTTGATTTACAAACCCGGCCCGGGTGGCTTTGGGCTTAAAATTTGGGGAAGTCTCACCATTCCCCGTTGAGTTTATGAGCGATCGATTTAGAACGTTATTGAAAAAAGTGGGCAGCGGAACCCACACCAACCAACCCCTGAGTCGCGAGGAGGCGGCGGACGCCCTGCGGATGATGCTGCACCGGGAGGCTACCCCCGTCCAGGTGGGCGCCTTCCTGATCGCCCACCGCATCCGCCGGCCCACGGGGGAAGAGTTGGCGGGAATGTTGGACGTTTACGACGAGTTGGGACCCCACCTGACCGGGGCGAACCGCCCCCCCGTGGTGCTCTCTCATCCCTACGACGGCCGATCGCGCACGGCCCCCGTCGCGATCCTGACAGCCCTGATCCTCACCGCCACCGGGGTTCCGGCCATCCTCCACGGGGGCGATCGGATGCCGACGAAGGAGGGCATTTCCCTCGCCGAAATTTGGCGGGGGTTGGGCGTCGAGTGGCGGGGCGTCAGCTTGGAAAGAACCCAGGATATTTTTGAGAAAACGGGTTTGGGATTTATTTACCTCCCTGCCCATTTTCCGGAGGCGATGACTCTGGTCGAACCCCGCCGGGACATCGGCAAGCGCCCCCCCATCGCCACGTTGGAGTTGATGTGGTCCCCCTATGCGGGGGATGCCCTGATCGCCTGCGGCTACGTCCACCCCCCCACGGAGGGCCTGTTCCGCACCGCCCTTGGCTATCGAAATCAGATCCGGTTTATGACGGTGAAGGGACTCGAAGGCAGTTGCGATTTGCCCCGCGATCGCACTTGTATTATCGGCGTCAACCACCCCGACGGCGAGTTTGAACGCCTGCTGTTGCACCCGAGCGATTACGGCTGCAACGGCAAAGAAGTGCCGTTTAATTCGACTGAGGAATTGGTCGGCCAAACCAAAGCCGTTTTGGCGGGGGAACCGGGAGAATTGATGCCGGCGGCGATTTGGAACGGCGGTTTTTATCTGTGGCGGTCTGGCGTTGCGGAGAGTCTGGAAGCGGGGATTTCTGAGGCGAAAAGATTGTTGGCGGAAGGACACGTTTCCCGCCAGTTTGACGCGATCGCGGCGGCCGTGGGGGCGATCGCAACTTCCCCCTGATGGCGGGGGCGCAAGACCCCGCGCCCCCACAATTGATTTTTTTTAATTTTTTAAATTTTTGTGAATTTTTCGGCGAAAAGGGGTTGACAGGAAGGGGCGACGGCTGATATAGCGCTGCGCGCGGGAGTCGGCAGTCGGTATTAGGGAGTCGGAAACTGAAACGGCTTTTCTATAAGGGTTTGAAAATTTCTGACCCCATTTCAACTGTAACCACGTGAGCGCTCGTTGCTATAAAATTTTGGAATATCATCCTTCATAATGGGAGTGTTTGCAAAAATAAAAATTTTCCAAATATTACCATTATATAAAAAAGATAGCACAAGTCAAGTCAAAAATCAAGCCCCCCGCAAAATTTAGTCGCCGTCGCACCTCAAAAAAAATTAAAAAATTATAATTATCAATTGTCAATGATCAATTATCAATTATGACCCTGCATTCATACACCGTCGAACCAAAAAGCGGGGAAGCGCCCGAGGGTTTGCTGATCTTCCTGCACGGCTGGGGCGCCAACTGCGAAGATCTGACCTTTCTGGCGCCGATGTTGAAACGGCCGAACTACTGGTACGAATTTCCCGAAGCGCCCTTTCCCCACCCCCAAGTCCCCGGCGGGCGGGCGTGGTACGCCCTAGAAACGCCGGACTACCGGGGAATTGCGGAAAGTCGGGAACAACTGACCGAGTGGTTGGGGTCCCTGGAAGAACGCACCGGGGTGCCGCCAAGCCGCACCATTTTGGGGGGATTTTCCCAGGGGGGGGCGATGGTGCTGGACGTGGGGCGGACGATGCCCTTCGCGGGTCTGGTTGTGTTGAGCGGTTATCTGCACTTCCGGCCCGAACCCCAAGAGACGCCCCCGCCGCCGATTTTGATAGCCCACGGGAGACAAGATATGGTTGTCCCCTTGGAAGCCTCCCACCAGGCGCGGGACGCTTTCCAAAATTTGGGCGCGGCGGTGCAGTATCACGAATACAATATGGGTCACGAAATTTGCCCGGAGGCTCTGGAGCGAATACAAAGTTTTGTTGTGGAGATTCTGTCGAAGAGTGATTGACCCCTTAGTATAGGAGGGGGAGTCGCCCGAAACCCGACGGCTCGATGCAAATGCAACTGCACTGGAGGTATTCAAGATGGAAATGTTGACCCGATCCTCACCCCAGATTTCCACACTCACGGCAGATGACGTGGCAGAGTTGGCCTCCCGTTTGGAGGGAGATAACTACAGCAATGCCTTTGAAGGATTGCAGGACTGGCATTTGCTCAGAGCGATCGCCTTTCAGCGTCCGGAGTTGGTGGAACCTTACATACACCTGTTAGATCTCGAAGCTTTTGACGAAGCGTAAGATCAAAGGATGAGACGAATCAACCCTTGTGCGCTGCAACGGCGCATTTTGATCGGGGTCGGTGGTGGAATTTCCGCTTACAAAGTCTGCGAAGTGGTTTCCACCCTGGCCAAATTGGGAGCCGAAGTCCGGATTGTCGTCACGGACTCGGCTCAACAATTTATCACACCCCTGACGTTGGCGACATTATCCCGCCACCGGGCCTACAGCGATCGCGACTTTTGGGAACCCACCCACGGCCGACCCCTGCACATCCAGTTAGGGGAGTGGGCCGAACTGTTCGTCATCGCGCCGCTGACGGCCAACACCCTGGCGAAACTGGCGGCGGGGATGGCGGATAATTTATTGACCAACACGGTGCTCGCCTCCACCTGTCCCCTGCTGCTGGTTCCGGCGATGAACCGGGAAATGTGGAAGCAGCGGGCCGTGCAGCGGAACTGGCAGCAAATTTTGAGCGATCGCCGCGTCCATAGTATTACCCCGGTGGCGGGCGTCCTCGCCTGTGACCTGCCGGAGGCGACGGACTCGAAAGAAATGTCCGCGTTCGGGGCGGGGCGGATGGCCGAGCCCGAGCACATTGTAGCCCACATCAATTCCCTGCTGCACACCAACGGAAAGCGGGATCTGGCGACCAAACAGGTGCTCGTTTCGGCGGGGGGGACACGGGAACATATCGACCCGGTGCGGTTTATCGGCAACCCCGCCACGGGGAAAATGGGGATCGCGATCGCCCAAGCCGCCGTCCATCGGGGAGCCCAGGTGACGCTGGTGCACGGCCCGATGGATGTGGAGGCGGTGAGTTGCCTGCCGGAGGTGAAATTGGTGGGGGTGACGGACGCCGGACAGATGCACGAGGCGCTGTCTGACGCCTTTCCCACAGCCGACATCACGATCATGGCCGCGGCGGTGGCCGACGTGCGGCCCGCCGTCTCCCACCCGGAAAAATTGCCGAAGCGATCGCTCCCCGACAAGCTGGAATTGGAACCCGTGCCCGATATTATCAGCGAACTGGCGGGGCGGAAGCGAGCGAACCAGCAACTGATCGGATTTGCGGCCCAGACGGGGGAAATTTTGCATCCGGCCGAGGAGAAATTGCGGCGGAAAAATTTGGATGCGATCGTCGCCAACCCCATCGACAAACCGGATGCCGGTTTCGGCAGCGACACCAACCAGGCGATTTTACTCGACTCCACCGGGCGAAAACTCGATATCGTCGGGTGCAGCAAGTTGCAACTCGCCCACTACCTGTTAGATTTTATTCAGGATAGTCCCGAACGGGGCTGGGCTTGACGAGAGAAGGAATTGAAAATGAAGTTGAAGCGACTCGGACACGTCGCCATCTGCGTCCAAGATATCGAGGCGGCCGCGAAATTTTACAAAAATCTCGGGATGAAGTTGGTTTGGAAAGATACCGACTGGGCCTATTTGAAAGCCGGGTCCGACGGACTGGCCCTGCTGAGTCCCGGTTACGACCAGGCCGGGCCTCACTTCGGGTTTATCTTCGACGATCGCGCTGAAATGGAGGCGGCTTACCGGGAATTGAAAGAACAGGGAGTGCAGGTGAGTTCGATCCACGACCACCGGGACGGGACTGCCTCCTTCTACGGCCGCGACCCCGACGGCAACGCCTTTGAATACCTGTACGAACCCGCGAATTAGGGTGTGGGGTGTGGGGTGTGGGGTGTGGGGACAATTGATAATTATAGCAGTGCGCGCTGGCGTGTTTACAGTTCCCTCCCGGGGGACAAACCTCGAAACCCTTATCCCAAGGGAATTTCCTATCCCTACACCCTACACCCTACACCCTACACCCTCTTCTAGCAGCGCTATATCAATTATCAATTATCAAAATTGTATGTTTCAAAGAGCACGATTGGGAAGTTATCGGCGATCGCCCCTGCAAGCCTGGGCCGAAGTGGACTGGTGGCTGTTATTCACCTGCGTCGGCCTGACCGTACTGGGGGGCATCATGATCCGCAGCGTGGAACTCAACCAAGGCTTGACTGACTGGTGGCAACACTGGGTCACGGGGGGCGTGGGGTTGGTGTTGGCCTTTGCGATCGCCCGCAGCAACTACGAAAAACTGATGGTTTGGAAGTGGGTGATCTACATCGGCGTCATCCTGCCGCTGATCGCCGTGCAGTTCATCGGCACTACCGCCCTGGGGGCGCAGCGCTGGATCAACATCGGCGGCTTCCACGTCCAGCCCTCGGAGTTCGCGAAGGTGGGAATTATCGTCGTGTTGGCGGCCCTCCTCAACAACCTGAAAACCCCCGCCATCCCCGACATGGTGAAAATGCTGCTGATCGCCGCCGTACCTTGGGGCTTGGTGTTTATCGAACCCAACCTGGGGACGTCCCTGATCTTCGGCGCCATCACCTTCGGGATGCTGTACTGGGGCGACGTGCATCCGGGTTGGCTGCTGCTGCTGATTTCTCCGATTTTCGCGGCCATTTTCGCCAACGTCTACGAACCCGCCTGGATTGTCTGGGCCGTGTCGATGGGGTTCGTGGGGTGGTGGAGTCTGCCCTGGCGGTGGCTGACCGGCCCGATGGCCCTCGGGGTGAATTTGGGAGCCGGGAAAGTGGGACATATGTTCTGGGAATTGCTGCAAGACTATCAGAAGCAGCGGTTGATCGGCTTTTTAAACCCCGAGAACGACCCCCAGGGGGCGGGATATCACCTGATCCAATCTCGGATCGCGATCGGGTCTGGGCAGTTGTACGGCCGGGGACTGTATCAGGGGACCCAAACCCAGCTCAATTTTATTCCCGAACAGCACACGGACTTTATCTTTTCGGCGATCGGGGAGGAATTGGGGTTTATCGGTTGTATTATCGTGTTGTTGGCATTTTGGGTCATCTGCCTGCGGTTGGTGACGATCGCCCAGACCGCCAAGGACAGTTTCGGATCGCTGATCGCCATCGGGGTGCTGTCGATGTTGGTCTTTCAGGTCTTCGTCAATATCGGCATGAATATCGGACTGGCCCCGGTGACGGGCATTCCCCTCCCCTTCCTCAGTTACGGGCGATCGGCGCTGTTGAGCAATTTTATCGCGATCGGGTTGGTGGAGTCCGTCGCCAACTTCCGACAGCGACGACGATTTTTGTAGGGAGTCGGTATTAGGGAGTCGGTATTAGGGAGTCGGGAGAAAGAAGAGAGGGAAAATTCTCATTTCTAATTCCGATACCTCCGCACTTCTCCTCCAACGGGAAATCTGAAATTAGGGCGCAAGCCTTGCGCCCCTACCATCTAAAATCTAAAAGCCTTGCGCCCCTACCATCTAAAATCTAAAATTCTCCATGCGGATCTTGCAGATCGTTCCCTCCATTTCCCTGGTTTACGGCGGCCCGAGCCAAATGGTGCGGGGACTCTCCGAGGCGTTGGCGGCTCGGGGGGTGGATCTGACCGTTCTGACCACCGACTCCAACGGCGACAGCGGACAGCCGCCCCTCGACGTCCCCCTCGATCGCCCCGTCCCCCAAGATGGCTACCAAATCCGCTATTTCCGCTGTTCCCCGTTCCGGCGTTACAAGTTTTCCCCGCAACTGCTGGGGTGGTTGTGGCAAAATGCCGGTGAATTTGATTTAGCCCACATTCATGCCCTCTTTTCTCCCCTGAGTTCGGCGGCGGCGACGGTGGCTAGGATGCGGCAGTTGCCCTACATCCTGCGCCCCCTCGGAACCCTCGACCCGGCCGACCTCCGCAAGAAAAGGCGGCTCAAACAGGTGTATGTGAAGCTGTTGGAGGGGGCGAACATCGCGGGGGCGGCGGCCGTGCATTTTACCAGCGAACAGGAAGCCGAAATTTCGGAGCGGTTTGGGGCGACGACGCGGGATTTGGTGATTCCCCTCGGGGTCGAACCGCCGGAACCCGTGCCGGATGTCGGGGACTATCTGGCTCAATTGCGGGTGAAAGGGGATGAAACCACACCGCTGATTTTGTTTTTGTCCCGCATCGAACCCAAAAAGGGGTTGGAATTGTTGATTCCGGCGTTGGAGAAGATTTGGCACGGGGGGGGACGGTTCCGGTTCGTGTTGGCGGGGTCTAATCCCCAAGATCCGGACTACGAAGGGCAGATCCGGGAGCGGATCGCGCGATCGCCTGTCGCTGAACTAACGACACTGACGGGATTCGTGACGGGACGGGCAAAAACGGCATTGTTGCAGGCGGCGGACCTGTTCGTGTTGCCCTCCTACTACGAAAATTTCGGCATCGCGGTGGCGGAGGCGATGGTGGCGGGGACGGCGGTGGCGATTTCCAACGGCGTTCATATTTGGCCGCAGGTGGAACAAGCTGCGGGGGGATGGGTCAGCAATTGTGATATTGATGAAATTGCGATCATGATTGAAACGGCACTGGGCGATCGCGACGAGTTGCGATGCCGGGGGACGAATGCTCGCAACTATGCTTTGGAGCATTATAGTTGGGGTGCGATCGCCGAGCAGATGGTGGGAGCCTATGGGGAAATTATCGCGCTGCTCTGATATCCTATCAAATCCTGAATAGTCAACGATTAATGCAGGCGATAACAGTGTTCGAGGTGTTGGCGGAAAATGTCCGGCTGTGTGGGCAGGTTCACCCCCCGATATTTGCCCCAAAAACGTCGAGTCCAGCGTTGCAGGGATGGAAACGATCGCTTCAACCAACTCACGCCCCGGTATTTGCCCGTCGTGATGCGGGGGGGTTGCGGCGATCGCGGGTCGTCGGGCCAACTGTCGTAGTGGATGCCACGGTAACAGTATTTCATGGGAGAAGTCTCCTAATTATTGCAAGTCCTCGGGGGGGGATTGACGACGGGAAGTCGGCGTGACAGAGGAGCCGAGTTCTTCCGTGAGGCGGGAGAACATCGAGGACTGGCGGTGCTGCGATCGCCGGCGAGATCCGCTCATCAACAATCTGGCTTTTTCTTGGGCGTTCATATCGGGATTCCTCAAACGAGTTGTCAGGGTCGAATCTTATTTTTCTGTATCTTAGACTACAGAATTTGATTCGATCATACTCCTTTTGCCAGATTTGTCAGTTAAATCGGGATTAAAATGTTATTAAATCCTGACCTTTCAAGCGGAGGGAGCCGAGGAAGCCGAGGAAGAACACAGATAGGATTTTCCTCCCCTGCCTCCGATCGCCTCCCACGCCCCAGGTCAGTCAAACTTGAGCCGCGCACAGTGCCGCCCCGATCAATCCCACTTTCGGATTCAAGACGATGCGGACGGGGACGCGATCTAAAAGGGGACTGACGCGGCCTTTGTCTTTGAACGCCTTCATGAAACTCCCGGATTCTATCAGCGGCAGAATTTTGGCGGCGATCCCCCCGGCGACGTACAGTCCGCCGTAGGGTAGTAACTTGAGGGCGAGGTTTCCCGCTTCGGCGCCGTAGGCATCCACGAACAGTTTCATCGTCTGTTCGGAGAGGTAGTCGCTTTCGGCCAGAGCCGCTTTGGAGACTTCCGCGGCCAGATCGACGGTTTTCTCTTCCCGCCCCATTTCCTGCTTCCAAGTGCGATAGACTTCCGCGAGGGCTTTCGATTCCTGGGAGACGTCGCGATCGCGCAAAAATTGATAAATTCCGGCGATTCCCATCCCGGAAACCACCCGTTCCACGGACACCCGCGTGATGCTGTAGAGCTCTCGCAAGTAGCCCAGCAGGTGAAATTCCAATTCCGATCGCGGTGCGAAATCCGTGTGGCCGCCTTCGGTGGAAAATACCTGGTAGCCATCGGCCCGGGGGATGACGAATCCCTGGCCCAAACCCGTCCCCGCCCCGATGACGGCGATGGGGGCTCCTGGGTTGAGTTCTCCCGCCTGGAGGACGTGCAGATCCTCGTCCGACAACCCCACCACGCCGTAACCGATGGCGGCAAAATCGTTAATTAATTCTATTTTAGAAATTTCCAATTCCCGTTCCAGGCGATCGGCCTGCAGGGACCAACTCAGGTTGGTGAGTTCGCAGGTGTTGTTGACCACGGGTCCGGCGATGCCGAAACAGGCTTTTTCTGGGGGTTGATAGTCGGAAACGGCGTCCGAAGCCTCCTTCAAAAAACGGCGGGCGATCGGCACCAAATCCGGGTAATCCTGGCTGGGATAGGTATTTTCAAATAAGGTTTTGAGGGAAGGAAGGGGGGAATTTTTATCGGTATATTCTGCTTCTACCAAACGTAAAATTGTCTTCGTTCCGCCGATGTCTCCGGCGAGTAAAATTGTCATATTTTAAAGTCTCCGATTCAGAGATTGAAAAGCTCGGGCGATCGAAACAACGACGGCAGACGATCGAAAATTTTAGATTTTCGATAATTTTACTTTCCCAATTTCATCAGACTCCATCGGTCAAGACATCGCCCAATCCCCGGAGTTGGTGAGACTTTGACCCCAGGTTGACAGCCATAAAAAAGCGATCGCCAACGATCTGAATCTATCGTACAGGCGATCGCCCCTTTGTTGTCAACCCTCCCGGGTTGACTTTCAGATGCAAAGATTCAGTCTAGAACGGCCACTTCCAATTGTTGATTTCGTCCTTATCCCGGCCGTGTTCGTAGGCGTAGGCGACATTTTCGATGATGGCGTTCCGCATCCGCTCCCGGACGTAAGCCGCCGCCGAACCCAACTTGGGCACGCGATCGATGACGTCGATGACCAAATTGAAGCGATCGATCTGGTTGTTGATCGCCAACTCCAAGGGGGTATTGATATTCCCCTTTTCCTTGTAACCGCGAACGTGCATATTGTGGTGGTTGGTGCGGCGGTAAGCCAACTTGTGAATCAGCCAGGGATAGCCGTGGAAGTTAAAGATGACCGGTTTATCCGTCGTGAATAAGCTGTCAAAATCCCAATCTGACAACCCGTGGGGATGTTCGCTCTCGGGCTGCAACTTGAACAGATCGACGACGTTGACAAACCGGATTTTCAACTCGGGAAACTCTTCCCGCATGATGGCGGTGGCTGCCAAAGATTCCTTGGTCGCCACATCGCCGCAGGATGCCATGATCACGTCCGGAATGTCCGGTTCTTTTCCGCAGTCGTCATTGCTGGCCCACTCCCAAATTCCGATGCCTTTGGTGCAGTGCTTGATCGCATCTTCCATATTCAGGAATTGCAGGTGTTTCTGCTTGTCCGCCACGATGACGTTGACGTAATCTTTGCTCCGCAAACAGTGGTCGGCACAGGAGAGCAAGCAGTTGGCATCCGGCGGGAAATACACCCGCACCACGTCGGGGCTCTTGTTCGTCACCAAATCCACATAGCCCGGATCTTGGTGGCTAAAACCATTGTGATCCTGTCGCCAAACGGTAGAGGAAAGCAAGATATTCAGGGAAGCCACAGGTGACCGCCAGGGAACCTCTTTTTTAGAAATTTCCAACCACTTGGCGTGCTGGTTGAACATGGAGTCCACCACATGGGCGAAGGCTTCGTAGGTGTGGAAGAAGCCGTGACCCCCCGTGAGCAAATAGCCTTCGAGCCAACCCTGCAGGGTGTGTTCGCTCAACATTTCCATCACCCGGCCGTCTTGGGCCAGTTCGCTGCCATCCAAGTCTTCCGGGAAAAATTCGCCCAGCCAGGTTTTCTTGCTCACCTCGTAGACCGCATTCAAACGGTTCGAGGCGGTTTCGTCCGGCCCGAACATCCGGAAGTTGGTCATGTTATTTCGCATGATGTCCCGCAGGAAGTTCCCCAGGGGGCGGGTGTTTTCGGCTTCGCTGGTGGCGGGATGGCGAACCTCGACGCCGTAGTGGCGGAAGTCCGGCATATTCAGATCCTTCCGCAGGACACCGCCGTTGGCGAAGGGGTTGGCGCTCATACGGCGGCTTCCCGTGGGTGCGAGTTCCTTGAGTTCGGGAATCAAAGTTCCATTTTCGTCGAACAGTTCCTCGACGTGGTAACTCCGCATCCACTCTTCCAGAATTCTCATGTGGCTGGAGTTGCCGATGACGTTGGACATGGGAACTTGGTGGGCCCGCCAGAAGCCCTCGACCTTGTGGCCGTCTACTTCCTTGGGTCCGGTCCACCCTTTCGGAGAACGCAAAATAATCATCGGCCAGTGGGGGCGGGTGGCATCTCCGGTGCTGCGGGCGTGATCTTGGATGGCTCGAATCTCGCTGATGCAGTGTTCCAGAGTTGCCGCCATTTTCTGGTGGGCCGAGGCGTAGTCTTCCTCTTGGTCGCACTCGACAATATAAGGGGTGTAGCCGTAACCCCGGAACAGGTTTTGGAGTTCTTCGTCGGAAATGCGGGCCAGGATGGTGGGGTTGGCAATTTTGTAGCCGTTCAGGTGCAGGATGGGCAGCACCGCACCGTCCCGGATGGGGTTGATGAATTTGTTGGAGTGCCAAGCGGTCGCCAGGGGGCCGGTTTCCGCTTCCCCGTCACCCACGACGGCCGCGACGATCAGATCGGGGTGGTCGAAGGCCGTACCGTAGGCGTGGGAGAGGCTGTAGCCCAATTCACCCCCTTCGTGGATGGAGCCGGGGGTTTCCGGGGTGCAGTGGCTGCCGATGCCACCGGGGAAGGAGAATTGCTTGAAGAATTTCTTCATCCCCTCTTCGTCTTCGCTCTTGTCGGGGTAGACTTCGGAGTAAGTCCCTTCTAGGTAGACGGGCGCGAGAACGCCGGGGGCACCGTGTCCCGGGCCGGCGATGTAGATCATGTTCAGATCGTACTTTTTGATCAGCCGGTTCATGTGAATGTAGAGGAAGCTCAAACCGGGACTCGATCCCCAGTGGCCCAACAGGCGATATTTGACGTGTTCGGGCTTGAGGGGTTCCTTCAATAAGGGGTTGTCCCGCAGGTAGATCATGCCCACGCAGAGATAGTTGCAGGCCCGCCAGTAGGCGTGGATCTTCCGCACGTCTTCCTCACTGAGCGGGTTGGCGGTTGCGATCGGTTTCTCGGGTGCTGCTACCATAAATCCTGACCTTTTGTTATCAGTTCATTTGATGACTGCTGTTCAAGCTCAACGGTATGATTGAGCCGACATTTCCCAATTTAAGGAACTGTCAGTTGTGGCATTTTTGGGATGCCAATTTGAGCTGACCCCTATTAAATGTCAATTTTTGTAAAATTGCAAGTCATACGGAGAGAGCTTAAGGTTTTTTTGGGTTTTTTAAGAGAATTTTAACTTTATCTTAATTTTTTGATTTCGTTGGCGCTTCGGGAACCTGTTACTCTGTTCGGAAACGGGAAGATCCGATCGCCCTGTTATCATGTATACTGCGATAATCCTGATTTTTCAATATGACTCTGAAACTGTACTTTCTACGCCACGGAGAAACTGTCCAAAGCCGGACGGGCGGTTACTGCGGAAATTTAGACCCGGAATTGACCGAAGACGGGATAAAAATGGCGCAGGAGTTCGCTGAAACTTACCGTCATCTGCGGTGGGTCGCCGCCTACGTCAGCCCCATGAAACGGACGATCGCCACCGCAAAACCTCTGTGCGAAACCGTCGGGATTCCGATGGAAGTGCGGGAGGGTTTAAAGGAACTCGCCTACGGGGATTGGGAGGGAGAATCGCCGGAAACGGTGAACGAAAAATACCACGATGATTATGTCCGCTGGCTCACCGATCCGGGCTGGAATGCGCCGACGGGAGGCGAAAAAGGGGTGGATGTTTGGCGACGTTCCTCTCCGGTGATCCAGGAGATCCAAAAATGCCATGAAACTGGAAATATCCTAGTTGTTGCCCACAAGGCGACGATCCGGATCATGTTGTGCCAGTTGCTCGGAATTGACGTAGGCCGGTTCCGCGATCGCCTGTTGATGCCCGTGGGCGGCGTCAGTTTGATCGAGATGGAAGCTCACGGCCCCCTGATGCATTCCCTGGGTGATCGTTCCCATTTGAATGAACGTCTACGCTCCCGGGCGGGAACTTAAAGGATTATTTGATACAGTAAAAGCGCAATTCTAAATTGTGCATCTTCCGAAAGAGAGATAGAACCTCTATAAAGACCCATCAAGCCGAGTTTTTTTATGAAAATCCTGGTTCTCAACGCCGGCTCCAGCTCCCAAAAAAGTTGCCTGTACGATATCACGGGAGATACCCTCCCCGACGATCCCCCCGAACCCATCTGGGAAGCCGCGATCGATTGGGGGGTGTCGGAGGATTTCGGCGAAATGAAGGTGAAAGCCAACGGGGTGAAACAAGAGGTCAAAATCGAGTCCCGGGCGAAATCAGATGCGATCGCCAAAATGCTGCAAACCCTGACTGAAGGCGAAACCCGGGTGATCGAAAACCTCTCGGACATCGACGGGGTGGGCCACCGGGTCGTCCACGGCGGCACGGACTATTCCGCCGCCACCCGGATCGATTCCGAGGTGAAACGGACCATCAAAGACCTGATTCCCCTGGCTCCCGCCCACAACCCCAGCCACTTGGAGGGTATTGAAGCGATCGAGAAAACCCTGGGAGAGGTCCCCCAGGTGGCGGTGTTCGACACGGCCTTCCACAGCCAAATGCCCCCCGCTGCGGCCGTCTATCCCATCCCCTACGAGTGGTTTGAACGGGGCATCCGCCGCTACGGCTTCCACGGCACCAGCCACAAATATTGTGCCGATCGCGCGGCCCGACTGATGGGGAAACCGTTGGAGTCCCTGCGTTTAATTACTTGCCACCTGGGCAACGGCTGTTCCCTGGCGGCTATCCGGGACGGCATCAGCATCAATACCACGATGGGATTCACCCCCCTGGAAGGGCTGATGATGGGGACCCGCAGCGGTTCCATCGACCCGGCGATTTTGATATTCTTGATGCGGGAACACGGGTTGGACGGCGATCGCCTCAACCAAATGCTCAACAAGGAATCCGGCCTCAAAGGAATTACCGGCGTCTCTGGGGATATGCGCTACATTCGGGAGGAGATGGCCAAGGGGAACGAACGGGCGAAACTTGCCTTCGAGATGTTCGTCCACCGCCTCAAAACGGCGATCGGCGCCATGTTGGCCAGCCTCGGCGGGGTGGACGGACTGGTATTTACGGCGGGAATTGGGGAACACGCGGCGCCGGTTCGGGAAGCCACCTGTGCCGGATTTGAGTTTCTGGGACTGCAGTTGGACGGCCAGAAAAATAACGCCACCCACGGAGACGGGGAGATTTCGGCGCCGGGCTCGAAGGTGCGGGTATTTGTCATCCACACCGAAGAAGATTGGGCGATCGCATCGGAGTGTTGGCAGTTGCTCAAGTCGTGATTTGAAGGGAGAGAGTGGGTCCATCCCGTCGCAGATGCGATGTCAAGACTCATATCAAATCCGATTAAATACTCAAACATCGGGCAACCCGAGACGGTTGCCCCTACGGGAAGCTAGGGGGCGATCGATTGGCGGTCAAACAAACGGATTTGATCTCATATCAAATTCGATTAAATGCCCGGAAAAAGCCGGTTGGATATCCACACCGCTTTGGAATGAATTCCAAAGCTAATAGCAAAAATCCTCTCAAGAGGATTGGGGAGGTTGAAGGAGGGGATAGCCGGAGCTGATATTAGGACACTACTATGTCCAACCGAGTCCACTTGAGTGGACTTTTGCTATGAGCCTTGAAATTCATTTCAAGGCGGGTCTAAAATTAGGCGATCTGTCCTAACCGCTCTGACGGTTGCTATATCACTTACTTAGGGGTGGGCTTTCATACCAAGGAAGACAAGAAACTTATAAATTTTATTGCATACGGCCCTAAAAAATATAATACAACCAACATAACTCCATTTGCAAAAATAAAAGCTTTACCCGTGCTTTCATGAGCCGCGATCGCACAGTAGGAAAAGTGGGAAAAGTGGGTTGATTTACAATTCAAAATAGCCACACAAAAACGGGGTGAGCAAAACCCACTCGCATTTCTTAAGTTTATAAATTATTGTCCGTCAGCCGCACGAGTCAGCATGGTTTCGTGGAGGTGATCATCGTGGTGGCGGGTTTCGGCCAGCAGTTCCCGGGCCTGTTCCCCCGCACCCTCGGCGCGATCGCTCTCATCCGAGGCGCGAGTCAGCATGGTTTCGTGGAGGTGTTCGTCGTGGTGGCGGTGCTTGGCCAATTGCTCCCGGGCTTGTTCTTCTAAACTCATGATCGAAATCTCCGAATTGTTAAAAAACTCTTTAATTTCATTGTGGCACAATTTTTCCAAAAATGTAGCCAAATTGACAGATTTTTTGCGAATTAGGTACATATACGGATAAAGTGACGCGAAAAAGCCGGGGTGACTCGCCCCGGCTTCACAATTCTTGACAATGCTTTAATTTAGCTCTAGCTCATCCGAACCAGCGAATCCTGTGCTAAAAAGTGGTCGAGATGGTAGGCGCGTTCTTCCGTTTTGAGCAGGATCTGCTCGTACAAGTGGCGGGTGCCGCGATCGCCGAGACTTTCCGCCTGTGCGGCCTGACGGCGCAACACGTTGATAATCGACTGTTCGGCGGCCAGGTCGTGTTCGACCATCTGACGGCAACCATAAACCCCGTCCGGTTCCGGGGTGAAGCAGCACAGTTCCGCCAATTTGGCGAAACTGGCCGCGGGAATGCCGCCCAAACCGTTCAGGCGTTCGCCGAGGTCGTGGACGTGACCCTCGGCTTCCCCGTAGCTCTCCTGGAAAAATTCGTGCAGGGAGTAGAATTCCGCTCCCTCGACAACGAAATGGTGCTTCTGATATTGCAGATAAAGGGCCTGAAAGCTGGCAAGCAGGAGGTTCATGCCCTCGCAAATGGGGGCGGTGACAGACTGCTCTAACAGAACCGGATTATCGGCAAGGTGTCCGAAGGGACGGACAGGACTGGCAACTTCAGTCATCGGTATTCTCCTTTTAACGAGCAGTTTGATTGCCACTGCCCTCAGTGTAGAAACGACCGATCGCCCTGTCAACCGGACTTTTGAGGGTTGGCCCACCGTGTTGGCAGCAATTGCGATCTATAAATTTTTGTGAAGGAACCTGTTGAGAATATTTTTCACTTGTACTATCCTGTGAAGTGTTGACTTTCCCGGGGCGGTTGCGATCGCCGGGAGAAGTCCTCGGGTCAATTTAGTGAAAATCTCTGGCATTTAGGAAAAGTGATGAATTCATCAGAATTAGATCCCCAGTCCGGCGAGATCGTGGAGGTGGCCTGGTCGGAACGATGGCAAGTGTACCGGCGCTTGCAGGAGTTGGAGATCCCCTGCTGGTGCGAAGTGGATCGGCCCCTGCGGGTGAAAATCGACAGCACGACAGAAGCCATCCAACTGGCGAGTATTTTGAGGCGGTTGAGCGCGTCTCCCCGAGAACTGACCCTGTCCCTGGAACGGTGCTGGAACCGCAGCTAATCAATAACCCGAAATAATTGACGACCAACTGACAACGAGCAATCCAAATTATGTCCAAGTTTAACAAGCAAGTTTCCGAATTCATCCTCGACGGCCGAGTATTGCAGGTGTTTTATAAGGGTTCTCGCCCCAAAGTGCTGCAACTGATGGCGGATTCGGGATTGTATACGATGAAATTGTCGAAGGATCTGCGATCGCGGGCTGAACGCATTTTGACTCCGGGGGCGGAAGTCCGGGTGGGGGGCGAAAAAACCCTGAATTTCAAAAAAGGCACGATCAAGCTGAAGGCTTACGAAATCTATCCGTTGGGGGAGACGCCGGACATTTCCGCGCCGCCTCCCCGTTCCGAGGATCGGAACTGTCAAAAACCCGCCAAAATTTTGATCTGCCAGAAGTCCGACTGCTGCAAGCGGGGGGCGCGGGCGGTTTGTGAGGCGCTGGAGGCGCAACTGTGCGATCGCGGACTGGAAGGGCAGGTTAAAATTCAAAAAACGGGTTGCCTGAAAAAGTGCAAACTCGGCCCGAATCTGGTTGTGATGCCGGACAAAGCCCGCTACACTCGGGTGAGGCCGGAAGATATTTCCGAGGTGATCGAGAAACATTTAATTTCGGCCCGAGAAGACAGGCCCGATGCCTGTGCTACCGAAAGAATGATGGAGGAATCTTTGCGTTGACTGAGGCGAGAAATGTTTTGGGAAGTCCCCTGGAAATTTGCTGCACGTCTCCGATGACGGGTTTTTATCGGGATGGGAGTTGCAACACCGGGGGCGGCGACATGGGGGCGCACGTCGTCTGCGCCCAGATGACGGAGGAGTTTTTGGCGTTCACCCGTGCGCGGGGAAACGACCTGAGTACGCCCGTGCCGGCGTTTAATTTTCCGGGACTCAAACCGGGCGATCGCTGGTGTTTGTGCGCCCTGAGATGGAAAGAAGCATTGGATGCCGGGATGGCGCCGCCGGTGGTCCTCGAATCCACCCACGCCTCGGCATTGGAATATGTTTCCCTGAACGAGTTGAAATCCCAGGCGATCGAAGCGAGTTGAAGGAGTCGGGAAAGTGAAAAGTGAAAAGTGAAAAGTGAAAAGTAGGGGCGACTGTCATTCGCCCTCCCCGCATTCCCTCAATTATCAATTATCAATTATCAATTATCAATTATTCCCCCATGTCCTACGGTGATTTTAGTTTGGCTAAAGCCAAGGGAGAATTCGGCCTGACGACGGTTGAGACGAGGGGTGTTTTTGCCGAATTTCCCGAATTGCCCGCGAGTCCTTTGCTGGCGGAAACCCTCGACTATCAACTGCCGATCGCCCTGGCAAGCAACAGCGAAAAAGCCCGATCCGAATTGATTATCGCCCCCATCCTGGTCGATCTGCGCCGGCAACTCGACGACAAAATCAGTTTATTTTCCGGGGTCGATTTTACCGTCGATGCGACGAGGGGGTTGAACGGTATCTGCGATTTTATTATTTGCAAATCTCCGGAAATTCTGATGTTGACGGCTCCGGTCATTACGATTGTGGAAGCCAAAAAAGAGAATATCAACGCCGGGTTGGGTCAGTGCGTGGTGGCGATGGTTGCAGCCCAAATTTTCAACCAAAAATCCGAAACGGAAATTGACACGATTTATGGCGCGGTGACGACGGGCAGCATTTGGCAGTTCCTCAAATTGGAAGGACAGACGTTGAGCGTCGATTTGAGCGAATATTATTTGAATGATGTCGGTAAAATTCTCGGTATTTTGGCGGGTTTTGTTTCTCAAGGAAATGGGCGAAAGGGCTCGGCATAGGAGGGGACATCCGGCGCGATGCCGACGTCCCCCGGAGTGGGAGCGATCGCCAGGTTTGAGAAAAGAATGAGACAATGGGTAGAATCTGCTCATTCCTTCTCGGAAATGCTCTACTGTTGCAACCCAAGTTGCCCCAATCCGTTCAATGCCGACAATCAACGATTCTGCCAAAGCTGTGGCGCGGCGATTTTGCTGCCGCTGTTCCGCAACCGCTATCGGGTGATCCGCCAGTTGGGGGAAGGGGGGTTCAGCCGCACCTACGAGGCGAAGGACGTGGATCGGATGGACGATCCCTGCGTGATCAAGCAATTTCTGCCCCAGGTTCAGGGGACGGCGGCGCGGCAGAAGGCGACGGAATTGTTCAAACAGGAGGCCAACCGGCTGTACGAGTTGGGGGAACATCCGCAAATCCCCCGGCTGATCGCCTATTTTGAACAGGATCGGCGGCTGTATTTGGTGCAGGAATACATCGAGGGGGAGACGCTGCTGCAGGAGTTGCGGCGGGGCGGGCCGTTCGGGGCGGATAAAATTCACGAAATTTTGGCGGAATTGCTGCCGGTTTTGCAAATTATCCACGATCGCAATATTATCCACCGGGATATCAAGCCGGAAAATATCATGCGGCGGCGCCGGGACAATCAGTTGATGTTGATCGATTTCGGGGTGTCGAAGCAGGTGACGGGGACCACCACCGTCGGACAGGCAACGAGCGTGGGGACGCCGGGATATGTGCCGATGGAACAGTTGCGGGGCCAGGTGTACCCGGCCAGCGACCTGTACAGTTTGGGAGTGACGTGCCTGCGGTTGCTGACGGGGTGCCTGCCCGAGGAAAGTGGCCGGGATGCCCTCTACGACGCGATGGAGGGGCGCTGGATGTGGCGATCGCATCTACAGCCGAACGTCTCGATGCCGCCCCAGTTGGGGGTGATTTTAGACCGCCTGACCCAGGATTTAGTGCGCGATCGCTACCAGTCCGCCGAGGAGGTGTTGCAAACCCTGAGAGGGGCCAGCAGCCGGGGTCAACCCGCCCCGATACCGCCCCCCACCCCCGTGCGGACGGTCTACAAAC
The DNA here is from genome assembly GCA_050045915.1 of Limnospira sp. Taxonomy (GTDB): domain Bacteria; phylum Cyanobacteriota; class Cyanobacteriia; order Cyanobacteriales; family Microcoleaceae; genus Limnospira. Next base: position 3,191 of record JBNGCR010000001.1, on the reverse strand, counting down.
CGCCCCGAGCGACTCCCAAACCCCCGGCGATCGTGCCGCCGGTTCCGACACCCGTCGTCCCCCCCAAAGCTACGGCCCAACCCAGAAATCCTTACAGCAAATTGCAGGATCTTCTCAAGGCGGGAAAGTGGCGGGAGGCGGATGCGGAAACCTCCCGGTTGATGCTGCAAATTGTGGGGCGCAGCGGGGACAGTTGGCTGACGGTGAGCCAGGTGGAAACGTTTCCTTGTGAGGAATTGCGACAAATCGATCGCCGTTGGGACCAGGCGAGTCGGGGGCGGTTCGGCTTTGGGGTTCAGAAGCTGATCTGGCAGCAGGTAGACCGGGATGTGGAAGGGTTCGGGGAGCGGGTCGGGTGGTGCGATCGCGGGGATGCCGACGAGATCCGCTGGCGGGATTATGACGGGCTCTTATTTTCTTTGAAAGCGCCCCAGGGCCACCTGCCGGGGTTGAGCGTCATGGTGGGTCGGGAGTGGGACCGATCGCTGTGGCTGTTGCGCCATTTATTTTTGAGTGTCGAAGCCTGTGGGTTATAATCGAGCCAGGATTTTAAAATCTTCGTGGAAACCTGCAATTTGAGCCGATCAACTCAGCTCGAATGGGAAACGAGAAAGCGTTTGGTTCGCCATTTATAGTTCCCTTGCGTCTGCTATATTCCAACCCAGAAACCTAACGGGAGATGCCAATGTCTGAAAATCCTCCTCAACCCACTTCCTCAGAAGGCGTTAGCAAAAAAATTCAAGAGGCTGTCAGGCAGCTTTATCAGCAGGCGAACACTTATATCGCCGAGAATAAATTGGAGGAGGCGATCGCTTGTTACCGGAAATCGATCGCCCTGGTTCCCGCCTTGGGAGATGCCTATCAGAAGTGGGGCAATTTGTTGGTGAAAACGGGTCAGTTGGAGGCGGCGATCGCGACGTACCAGCAGGCGATCAAACTGAGTCCGGAGGATTCTTGGTCTTGCAACAGTTTGGGCGGAATTTTTATTAAACTCGAACGCTGGGAAGAGGCGGTTCCAGTCTGCCAGCAGGCGATCCGACTCGACCCCAATTCTTTCTGGGATTACAACAATTTGGGGCTGGCGCTGACCAAGTTGGAACGCTGGGAAGAGGCCGTCGAAGCCTACGAAAAAGCCGCCGAAATCAACTCCAACTTTTTCTGGACTTACAATAACTGGGGCGACGCTTTGATGGAACTCGAACGCTGGGAAGAGGCGATTCCGGTGTATCGGAAGGCGATCGAAATTGACCCGAATTTTGTCTGGGCTCACACGAATTTGGGGGACGCACTCCGGCATTTGAAGCGCTGGAAAGAGGCGGTTCCGGTCTATCAAAAATCCTGCCAACTGAACCCGAACTTTTTCTGGTCCCACAGCAATTTGGGCGATATTTTGTTCGGGTTGAAGCGATATAAAGAGGCGATTCCGGTTTACCAGCAGGCGGTCAAAATTCAGCCTGATTCGCCGCAGACGCACTACAAGTTGGCGAAAGTGTTGATGAAGGCTCAGAAATTCGAGGATGCGATCGCTAGTTTTGAACGGGTGTTGGAATTGAAGCCGGACTTCCATGAAGCCAGCCAAAAATTGCAGGATGCCCAAAACCAGTTACAACAAATCAAACATCAGAAAAACCGAGACAATGCCCCCATCGAATCCGTCGATTGGATGAAGTATTATCCCAAGATGGGAAATTCGGTTTCTTACATGATGGCGAAACCGACTCCCGCCCAAAAAGACCCCAAAACGGGGGAGTGGACGTTTCCGATTCCGCCCCGGCCGCTGATGTTCGTGTTCGCCGATCAGGGGGAGGAATACTATCTCAATTCTGGCAAAATTCAGATTCGCCTGATGCTCGATTCGCTACAAAAAGCCAAGTTTTCTTTGGGTTCGGGCAGTCGGATTTTGGATTTTGGATGCGCGTCGGGGCGGATGATCCGGTTTTTGAGCGATCGCGCCGAAGCCTGGGAAATTTGGGGCGCGGATATCAGCGCCGACTGTATTTTTTGGTGCAAGGAATATATGAGCCCGCCCTTCCATTTTTTGACCTGCACCACCCACCCCCATCTGCCCTTTGAAGACCGGTATTTCGACCTGATTTATGCGGGTTCGGTGTTCACCCACATTGACGATCTGGCGGACGCTTGGCGGTTGGAACTGCGGCGAATTCTCAAACCCGGTGGAATGGCTTACATCACCATTCAAGAGCGGCATCTCATCAATCTCATTAAAGGATTTAAAGAGCAGTGGTTGGCGAACAATAATATCTGGCCCCTGGGCAAAAAAACGGAGTGTCTGCGGAAGTACGAAGAGTACAGCAATTCTGATTTTGCCATGTTTACTTTGGGGCGGGATACGCGATCGCTCGTTTTCTATGACCTCGATTATTTCTGCGACATGGTGCAGCCCTTTTTCAAAGTGGTCGAAGTTCGCAAAGAAGCCTATTACTGGCAGACGGCTGTTTTGCTGGAGCGGCAGTAAAAGGAATGGCTAGAGTCTTGTAGGGTGTGTTCCCCATTCTACCCCGAAGATTGGCTCAATTGCCCCGTCGATCTGATCGCGGAAACTGCCCTCCGTACAGAACTGAAACCTTATATCGAAGCGGAAAATATTTGAGTGTAAAATAAAGGCGACACCAAACCGGTCAAAAAATCATGGAAACCATCAAAACCAAAATCTCCGTCGGAAGCGATCGCCATCTGTCGCTCCAACTCCCCCAAGACTTACCCCCCGGCGATTACGAAGTGCTGGTGGTTCTTTCACCTAAAACCACACAAAAACCCGAAAAAAAGTATCCTCTGCTCGGCTTGCCGATCGCTCTGGACGATGACTTTGACGAACCCATGCCGGAACTGTGGGAGGCATTAGAAGAATGATCCTCTTAGACACCCACGCTTGGTTGTGGTTACTTCACGATCCGGAACAATTATCTCCCGCCGCCCGAGAAGCGATCGCCCAGGAAGAAAACCAAAATGGAATTTTAATTTCTAGTATTTCCGTTTGGGAAGTGGCGGTCAAACATAGAATCAATAAATTGCAACTCCCCTTGCCAATAGATGCTTGGTTTGAATTGGCTCGACAACAACCCGGGACAATTATCGAACCCCTCTCGCCATTGGATGCCATCAATAGCACCACCTTATATCAAGTCCGTTTGAATACTTACACAATCCGTCGAGAAAAGGCAATAGGCAAG